>NZ_LT976854.1:1073321-1402826 GCF_900249755.1 Cupriavidus taiwanensis | reverse complement strand
CGGTGCGTCCGGCAGCGCGCATCCACTTGCCGGTGCCCCCTTGACTCTCTGCATGACCTGGCAACACTTGAATGCATCGCCTGTTTCAATAACTTCATGCTGGGCAGGAGGCGCATGGACCGCCGCAAACTCATTCTGAACGCTGCGCAACTGGGCGCTGGCCTGGTCATGGCGCCGCTGCTGACCGTCGCTGCTGCGATGGCGCAATCCCCATCCAGTCCCGCGAAAGGGTCCGCCATGACGCCCGCTCAACGAAGCGCCGGACGAAAGTCCCGCATCTTCATCACCGGCTCGTCCGATGGTCTCGGCCATGCCGCGGCGCGGACGCTGCTCGGCGACGGGCATGAGGTGGTGGTGCACGTTCGCTCGCAGGCCCGGCTGCCCGCCGTCAGGGAGCTTGTGGAGCAGGGTGCCATCGCAACCATCGGCGATCTTTCCGACCTGGCGCAGACACGTGACCTGGCCCGGCAGGTCAACGCCATTGGCACGATGGACGCCGTGATTCATAACGCGGGGATCCTGTCCGGGCCCGGCGTTCTGGTCGTGAACGTCGTCGCGCCGTACCTGCTGACGGCACTGATCCGGCGGCCCAGGCGGCTGATCTACCTGAGCAGCAGCATGCACAAGGGTGGCCGGGCTAGTCTTGACGGCATCGACTGGTCCGGGCGTAGCGGGACAGCTGCCTATTCGGAAAGCAAGCTTTTTATCACCACCCTGGCGGCAGCCGTGGCGCGGCTGTGGCCCGACGTGTACAGCAACGCAGTCGATCCCGGCTGGGTTCCCACCAAGATGGGTGGCGCGAATGCGCCAGACGACCTTCGACAGGGACACCTGACCCAGGAGTGGCTGGCGACCAGCAACGATCCGCGGGCGCTGACCAGCGGAGGGTATTGGTACCACCAGCGGCTGCAGCAGCCGCACGCCGTCGTCCACGACACGAAATTTCAGGACCGGCTGCTGGGCGAACTGGCCCGCGTGACAGGAACAAGACTGGTCTGATGCCTTTGGGTTTATATCCTGGAAACAGCTGAGATCACAGCGTTCAAGATATCAAAACAACCCTCCAAGTCAGGAAGGCCACGAGCTACGCTGCAGCTACTCACTCGCCCCTTCCTGTCATGACCGCCCAACCCCACACCACTTTCGAGACAATCCGCTACGCCGTGTCCGACGGCGTTGCCACCATTACGCTGCACCGGCCGGAAAAAATGAACGCGTTCAATCCGCGGATGGCCGACGAACTGATCGCAGCGTTCGATGCCACCGACGCCGATGACGACGTCCGCGCCGTGATCGTCACCGGCAGCGGCCGTGCCTTCTGCGCCGGTGCCGATCTCTCCACCGGCGGCGCCACGTTCGACTACGAGAAGCGCTACGGCACCGCGCGCGACGCCATCAAGCGCGACAACGGTGGCCGCCTGACGGTGCGCATCTTCCGCAGCCTGAAGCCGGTCATTGCCGCAGTGAATGGCGCCGCAGTCGGTGTGGGCGTCACGATGCAGCTGCCGATGGATATTCGCATTGCCTCAGCCGACGCCAAGTTCGGGCTGGTGTTTGCCCGGCGCGGCATCACCCCGGAGGCCGCGTCATCATGGTTCCTGCCGCGCGTGGTGGGCGTGTCGACAGCGCTGGAGTGGTGCTATTCCGGGCGCGTGTTTGGCGCGCAGGAAGCGCTCGAACGGGGGCTGGTGCGCTCGCTGCACGCACCCGAGGCGCTGCTGCCGGCGGCTAATGCCATTGCCAGGGAGATCGCGGACAACGCGGCGCCCGTGTCTGTGGCGGTGACCCGCCAGATGATCTGGCGCATGGCCGGGGCCGCGCATCCGATGGAGGCGCACCAGATGGACAGCCGCGCGATCCAGTCGCGCGGCCAGTCCGCGGATGCCAGGGAAGGCATCGCCAGCTTTTTGGAAAAGCGTCCGGCGCAGTTCCCGGACCGGGTGTCGGCCCAGATGCCGGATTTCTTTGACTGGCAGGGCGAACCGGATTTCGAGTGAGCCGCCGGACAAAACGAGGAGACGACGAGATGAACGTCATCCGCAGGGTCTCATCGTGCCGGGGCCGCCGGCGGGGGGCACCGACATCCTCGCCCGGCTACTGGCCGAGCAGTTGTCCAAGGCGTTCGGCAAGCCGTTCGTGATCGAGAACAAAGCGGGCGCCAACGGCATGATCGGCAGCGAGACGGTTGCCCATGCAGCGCCGGACGGGCACACGCTGGTGTTTTCCTACGCCGGAGCGATGGTCGTCAATCCGTCGCTCTACGTTCGCGCTGGATTCGCTCAAGAGCTTCGAGCCGGTCGCGCAGATCGGATCCTTCGGCAACCTGCTCGTGGTTTCACCCGCGCTGCCGGTGCATGACCTGCGGGAGCCGGCCGACGAGCGTATGGTGAAGATCTCGGGCGCGAAGGCGCAATAGCCGCGCCAAACCACGGGAAAAACAGGCCGCAGGCGGTTTCCGCCTGCGGCCTGTTTCTGTCAATAGCCGTTCAGCGCGGCCCAGCGGGCCCCGTGGAAATGGGTATCGCCAAAGAGCTCCTGGACGGTGCGGACGCGTTTCATATACAGGCCGATATCGAGTTCATCGGTCATGCCGATGCCGCCATGCATCTGCACACCCTCCTGCACCGCCAGCGTTGCCGTGGCACCGGCCCGGGCCTTGGCGGCCGACACCGTGGCGCGGGCGTCGGCGGCGGCGCCGTCCAGCTGCTGCTGGCAGTGCAGCACCAGCGCGCGGGTCAGCTCGATCTCGGTGAACAGCGCCGCGGCGCGATGCTGCAGTGCCTGGTATTCGCCGATGATCCGACCGAACTGCCGGCGTTCCTTCAGGTACGCCAGCGTGCGGGCAAAGGCTTCGTCGGCGATGCCCGTCAGCTCGGCCGCCAGTGCCGAGCGCGCTACGTCGAGCGTTTCTTCCAGGGCCGCCCAGCCCGCGCCGGCCTCTGCAATCAATGCGTCAGCGCCGACGCGCACCTTGTCGAAGCCGATGCGCGCGGCGTTGCGGGCGTCGACCATCGCGGTCCGCTCGATGCGGATGCCGGGCGTGTCGTGGTCGACCAGGAACAATGCGATGCCGGCGACGTCATCCGCCCCGGCGATGCGGGCAGCCACGATCAGGGTGTCGGCCACGTGGCCGTCGACCACGAACAGCTTGTTGCCGTCCAGCACGAAATCACTGTCGGTGCGCGTGGCCCGCAGCGCCATCCGGCGCGGCTGATGGCGGGCATGCTCGTCCACCGCCAGTGCCATCAGCCTGGTGCCCGCGGCGATGCCCGGAAGGAGGGACTGCTTCTGCGCTTCGCTGCCGTGCCGCGCGATCAGATGAGCGGCGACGACGGAGGTGGAGAAGAACGGTGTTGCCGCCAGCGTGCGGCCGATCGCTTCCATGATGATGCCGGCTTCGACCATGCCGAGCCCACTGCCGCCGTAGGCTTCCGGCACCAGCACGCCAGCGAAGCCGAGTTCGGCGAACTGCCGCCACAGGTCGCGCGAGAAGCCGGTCTCATCGCGGCTGTCGCGCAGCTTGCGCAGTTGCGCGGTGGGCGCCTGCTCGCGCAGGAACCCCAGCGCGCTGTCGCGCAACATTTCCTGTTCGTCGTTCAAGACCAATGCGATTGCCATTGCCTTTGTTCCTTTCTTGTCGCCCGCGCCGCTCAGGCGCGGGGCAGGCCAAGCAGGCGCTTGGCGATGATGTTGAGTTGTACCTCGGTGGTGCCGCCTTCGATCGAATTGGCCTTGGTGCGCAACCAGCCGCGCGCGAGCTTGCCTTCGTTGCTGCGCGCGCCCTCCCATTCCAGGGCATCACTGCCGCCGGCGCTCATCAGCAGTTCGTAGCGGCGCTTGTTCAGCTCGGCGCCGTAGTACTTCAGGACCGAAGAGAAGGCGGCCAGCCCGCCTTGTCCGGCCAGTTCGGCCGCGCGTCTGCGCAGGCAGGCGAAGGCCGCCTCGTCGATCTCGAAGCTGGCAACTTGCGCGCGCAGCATCGGATCGTCCAGTTCGCCGAGCGCATTCAGGCCGATGCCGGCCACCGCCGTGGCGCCAAGAGGCCGGTCGGTGCTGCCGACGGCACCCGCTGCATTGCCACCGATCATCTCGCGCTCATGCGTCAGCAGGTATTTCGCGATCTCCCAACCGGCATTGATCTCGCCGACGAGGTTGGATTTCGCCACGCGCACATTGTCGAAGAACGTCTCGCAGAACGGCGACTTGCCGGAGATCAGCGTGATCGGACGCGTCTGTACGCCGGGCGTCTCCATGTCGAACAGGATGAAGCTGATGCCGGTGTGCTTGCGCGAGGTAAAGTCCGTGCGCACCAGGCAGAAGATCCAGTCGGACTTGTCGGCGTAAGAGGTCCAGATCTTCTGGCCGTTGACCAGGAAGTGGTCGCCCAGGTCGTCGGCACGGGTCTGCAGGGCAGCCAGGTCGGAGCCGGCGTTGGGTTCGGAGTAGCCCTGGCACCAGCGTATCTCGCCGCGCGCGATGCACGGCAAGTGCTCGCGCTTCTGCGCTTCGGTGCCGTACTTGAGCAGGGCCGGGCCGAGCATCGAGATGCCGAAGCTCTTCAGCGGCGCGCGGCAGTTGAGCGCGGCCATTTCCTCGCGCAGCACCTGCGCCTGGGCGCGGGTGAGGCCGCCGCCGCCGTATTCGTGCGGCCATTCGGGCACGGTCCAGCCACGCTCTGCCATGCGCACCAGCCACTGGCGTTGCGCCTCGGACTGGAAGCGGAACTTGCGTCCGCCCCAGCAGAGGTCTTCGTCGCTGCGCATCGGCTCACGCATTTCCGGCGGGCAGTTCGCCTCAAGCCAGGCCCTTGTTTCCTGGCGGAATTCAGTCAGGTCTTCCAAACTATCTCCTCGTTGCTGCGGCTATCGGAATGGGTGGCGGTGCTAGCGCATGCCGAGCCGTGCTTCCAGCTCTTGCACAAGCGCGACCAGTCGTGGCGCTGCCTCGCGTTCCAGGGCGGAAAACGTCTTCTGCTGCGCGGGGATGGCGCAATTGACGACGAACAGCCGCCCGTCGAGCGCGCGCGACAGCGGCACGGCGAAGGCGTAGACGTCCTCGCGCCACTCTGCGCGGCAACTGCAGAACCCGTTCTGCTCGAGAGCGCCGCGGATGCGCGCAAACTGCGCGGCAAAGCGCGCATAGCCTTCGGGGTCGGCCAGCTTCAGGCGGTTGAGGGTCTCGTCGCGTTCGCGCACGGGTGCGCGGCAGAGCCAGGCGCGGCCTATTGCGGTGGTCAGGATCGGCAGCGTCGCGCCGATATCCGGCGTGTAGCGGAGCCGGTCGGTGGAGCGTGCGGTTTCCACGTAGACCATGCTGATGCGGTCGCGGAGGCCCAGGGATACCGCACCGCCAAGCTCGTTCGCCAGCGCTTTCATCAGCGGTTGGGCGATCTGGCGCACGTGCATGCCTGCCAGCAGCGAATAACCGGCCGTCAGCACCGCGGCGCCCAGCCGGTACTTGCCTTGCGCGGCGTCGCGGCGCAGGTAGCCGAGCGTGGTCAGCGTGTGCGTCAGGCGTGCCACGGTCGGCCGGGACAGGCCGGTGCGCTCGGCGAAGTCCTTGTTGCCCAGCAGGGATTCGCCCACGCGGTAGGCAAGCAGGATGTCGATGCCGCGCGCCAGCGTGGTCGCGAACTGCGGGTCGCGCGCCTGGCCGGCGTCGTCGTCGGCGAAGCCGGGAAGTTCGGGGCGTGCAGTCATGGCGCCGCCATCTCCGATTCGATCTCGCGCACCATGCGCACCAGCAGCGGCCCCATCTCGCGCTCGAGCTTGCGCGGCGTCATGCGGGCGCGCGGGACGCCGCAGTTGAAGACCAGGAACTCCCCCTCGGTCTCGACGCGCAGGGGCACGGCAACGCCATGGACGTCCTGCAGCCAGCTGGCCTCGCAGACGCAGTAGCCATGGGCCGCAAAGGTCTCGCTGGACAGCGCCAGCGCTTCCTTGTGGCGCGTCCACTGGTCCGGTGCTTCCTTGCGGATGGCAGCGATCACGTCGTCGCGCAGCGCCGCCGGTGCCTGGCACAGCCACGCGCGTCCCATCGCAGTCGCCAGCATCGGCAGCGCGCCGCCGATATCGGGGCGGAATCCGCTCGATTCATGGCCCCTGCTGGTTTCCACGTACACCATCCGGGTGCCGTCGCGCATGCCGAGCGATACCGAGCCGCCGACGCGGTCGGCCAGCTGCGCCATGCGTGGCCGGGCCAGCTGGCGCACGGTCAGGCTGGCGAGCAGCGGATAGCCTAGCGACAGCGCGGTCGAGCCAAGCCGGTAGCGGCGCAGGTCGGCGTCGTACAGCAACAGGCCCCGCGCGGCCAGCGTGTAGGTCAGCCGGCTGACCGTCGCCTTGGACAGGCCGGTGCGATCCGACAGCGCCTTGTTGCTGAGCGCGCCGTCGCCAAGGCCGAAGCACTGCAGCAAGGCGAGGCCGTGCGCAAGCGTCGTGGCGAAATCTGGGTCTGGATGGTGGGGGCGCGCAGACATAAGCCGTATCCGGCACGTACGTTGATGTCGGAATTCATCATAGCGCCGGGAGCGCGCTTTGCGTCAGGGTGTCGTTCAAGATATCGAAACACAGGCCCATGTTCCTGCTTCCTCTTGATAGCCTGAACCTGCCCCAACGCTGCGCCGCAGCGGCGGCTTCAAGGAGTAAGAACCATGACCAGAGAGCGAGGGTTTTCCCTGGCGCTTGGCGCCATATCGGCGCTTGCGGGAGCAAGTGTCGATGCTGTGACCGCCGGCTGTTCCGCCTGTACGTGGAATACCGGCATGGATCAACTTGCGCTCGCCAGCTGCACGATGGCGCTGGCAGCGCAATAACGGCGGGCCATCATGACGCGTTTCCTCGCCTACCGCCTGCATGCCAGGGACACCGGCGCGCGCCCCGACGGCCGCATCACCGAGCTCACCTTCGCCGACTTGCCGCCCGGCGAGGTGCTGATCCGCGTTGCGTACTCCAGTGTCAATTACAAGGACGCGCTGGCGGCTGCCGGCCGCAACGCGATCATCCGGCAGTATCCGCGCACGGGCGGCATCGACCTCGCGGGCCACGTCGCGGCGTCGGACGATCCGCGCTTTCGCGAGGGCGATGCGGTGATCGTGCATGGCTTTGGCATCGGCGTCGATCATGACGGTGGCCATGCGCAATACGCCCGCGTGCGCGCCGACTGGGTGATGCCGCTTCCCGCCGGCCTGACCCTGCTCGAAGCCAGCACCCTCGGCGTGGCCGGCTACACCGCCGCGCTGGCCCTGCACTGGATGGAACACAACGGCCTGGCGCCGGACCACGGGCCGGTTCTGGTAAGCGGCGCCTCCGGCGGCGTCGGCAGCGTTGCCGTCGATATCCTCAGCACTCGCGGCTATGAGGTTTGCGCCATGAGCGGCAAGGAGGGGGAGCACACCTACCTGCGCGAGCTTGGTGCGAGCAGCGTGATCGCGCCGGAGGTCGCGGCGCAACGCGGCAAGCCCCTGGAGACCGCGCGCTGGGCCGGGGCCGTGGACGCCGTCGGCGGTCCGGTGCTGGCCTGGCTGCTGCGCACGATGCAGCCGGATGGCGTGATCGCGAGCTTTGGCAATGCGGCCGGTCCGGAACTGGATGCCACCGTGCTCCCCTTCATCCTGCGCGGCGTGCGCCTGCTCGGCATCAATGCCAACAGCCCGATGGCGCTGCGCCAGCGGGTCTGGGCCAAGCTGGCGGCGGAGTATCGTCCGCGCAGGCTCGCCAGCATCGGCCAGGTCATCGGGCTGCAGGAGCTTCCCGAGGCGATGGACCGGATGCTGTCGCGCGGCACGCGCGGCAGGGTGGTGGTCCGCATGGCTGACTGATCTCGTTCAGCCGGCGGTGCGCGTCGCGGACGGTGATGACTCCGACTCCGCTCGCGCCAGAGGCGGGCTGGCGCCATCGCGCGCAGTCCCGCCGTCGTCCCTGCATCGGCAGGCTGCGTACCCTTAGAACACCTGGCGCACGCCCGCCGTCACGCCAACCATGTTTTTCTGGCCGGCCATGGAAAGCGGCAGCACCGTATTTGCTCATCTTGCCGGGCTGCCCCGTGACGGCCGCAGGCCGCCAGATATCGGCGCCGAGTTGCGGCCCGGGGGTTGGAAGCTGTAGACGATCGCCGAAGCAGTGCGGAGCGCGAAGTGACCAATCCGCGACGACGGCCTTCCTTTGCACGTCAAATCCGGTTAGATCGGTTGTCGAAAAGATTCACTTCCCCCACACCCGCGTCGCTGCAAGCATGAATGGATGCCTTGCAATCACCGCCGGTGCATTCCCCGAACGGGGACCGCATCGGCGTTGCCGCTATTCAGCCCCCGGGAGGTCCCACATGGTGCGCATCGCGATCGTGAGCTTGATGGCGTTTTCTCTGGCGGCGTGCGGCACGGCACCGCCGGCTGCCGAGCCCCGTACCGTCAGCACGGCGCCGCCTGGCCCAGGTACACCTGCGCCTGCCAGCCAGGCAGCACCCGCGGCGAAAACCGTGGCGAACCCGGTGGACCCCGCCGCGGTCCAGGCGCTGCGCGACATGGGCAGCTACCTGCAGACACTGAAGCAGTTCCAGGTCGTGGCAGATGTGTCCGGCGAACGGGTGCTCACGGATGGACAAAAGCTGCTGCACACGGCCAGCGCGAAACTGGACGTGCAGCGGCCGGACAAGCTGCGCGCGCAGATGCGCAGCGCGCGCTCGGCGCGCGACCTGATGTACGACGGCAAGACCGTCGTCATGTACATGCCGGAGCAGAAGTATTACTCCAGGGCGCCATTCAACGGCAATCTCGCCGAACTGGTCGAACGCCTGCGGCAGCGCTTTGGCGTGGAAATTCCCATGGCCGACCTGTTCCTCTGGGGAACCCCCCGCGCACCGCTGGACAGCATCAGTTCGGCAATGAATGCCGGCCAGGACATCGTCGAAGGCACGCTCTGCGATCACTATGCCTTCCGCCAGGGCGATATCGACTGGCAGGTCTGGATCGCCACCGGGTCCCGTCCGCTACCGCGCAAGCTTGTGATCACGAACCGCACCGATGAGGCGCGGCCGCAGTCGCTGACATTGATCCGCTGGAATCTCACGCCGCGCCTGGCGGAATCGGCCTTTACGTTTACGGCGCCTGCCGGGGCCACCTTGGCAGAGTTCGTGCCCCTGAAAACCCAGTGAAGGAGGTGCCATGAGACATTCCCTCGCAAAGCACTGCGCCCGGTGTGTCGCCGCCGTCGGACTGGCGAGCGCCCTCTGCATGCCCACTGCTGAGGCACGACCTGGAGGCGGTGGGGGGCACGGAGGCGGCGCCCGCGCCGCGGCGCACGGTGGCGGGGCTGGTGGCGTCGCGGCTGGCGGCCGCCATGTCAACAACCAGCGAGCGGATGCGCGCACCAACAATGTACGCAGTACCAGCGTCAACAGTGTGCAGGCCAACCGCAATGTCAACGTCAACTCGAACCGCAATGTGAACGTGAACGTCGAAGGCGGCTGCTGTCACGGTGGCTGGGACAACGACTATCACCCGATAGCGACGGCAGCCGCCGTCACCGCGACCGTCGCCGTGACCTCGGCAGTGGTGGGGTCGATGGTGCGTTCAGTGCCGCCGAACTGTGTGCCGGTCAACTATGGCGGCATGGTGTACCAGCAATGCGGCGGGACCTGGTACCAGCCGCAGGGCGCGCAGTATGTCGTGGTGAATGCGCCGTATTAGTAACGGCGGCGTTTCTCGCGTCTGGTGTCTTGTGATCCGTCGTGCCCTCGACCAGCGATTTTGTGGTGTTCCGGCATACGTACTTTCACCTAATGCTGCATTGCGACAATTCCTTTGCTACAATCAGGGAAAACCCCATAAGGGTAATCCCGAAAGGAAGGACGCCATGAACACTCAATCCGATATCAAGCTGACCGATCAACTGGAACGCCAACTCATCGAGCGCGAGCTCGGCACCCAAAGCCTGGGCTTTGCCCACGACGTCAAGCGCGCCATCGCCGCCGTGCAGTCGGTGATCGAGCGCCTGCAGACCCAGGCCCGCAAGGCCAAGGTGGTCTACGCCAACGGCTGATTGCTGGCAACGGCAGTACGGTAGTTGCGGCCCGTCAGGGCTGCGTTGAAGAACCGGCCATACGTGCGCCCGCCCGGGTGAAACGCGGCCGGTTTTGTTTTGCCTGCGGACGTTGGGGTGCTTTGTGAGTAACTCTCACAAAGCTTGCCAGCGCTTTTCGTTTTGCCGCGGCGGCGGTCACGGCTATCTTCAATGCCTTCACCGAACACCGTCCGCCCCATGTCCCCGCTTGTCCTGCTGTGCCTGTTGATCACCTATGTGGTCTGGGGCACGACCTACCTGGCGATCCGCTTTACGCTGGAGAGCTTTCCGCCGCTGTTCATGATGGGCACGCGCTTCCTGTGCGCGGGCCTGCTGCTGGCCGCGTGGCTGGCATGGCGGGGCACGCCGATGCCGTCGGCGCGGCAGCTGCGCCATTGCGCGGTGCCGGCGTTGTTTCTGCTGGTGGGCGGCATGGGTCTGACTGCGATTGCCGAGCAGACCATTTCCTCTGGCGCCACGACGGTGATGATCGGGTCGATGCCGATCTTCGCGCTGATCTGGGGGGCGTGCTTCGGCAACCGGCCGAAGTGGTATGAGTATGTGGCGATCGCGATCGGCAGCGCGGGCATCCTGGTGCTGACCGCGGGCGCGGAGTTCCGGGTCAGTACCGGCGGTGTGGTGGCGCTGCTGCTGGCGGTGGCAAGCTGGTCGTTCGGCTCGCAGCTGGCGCGCCGGCTGGACCTGCCGCCCGGCGCGGCGGCGTTTGCGGCGGAGATGGTGATCGGCGGCGCGGTGCTGATGGCGCTGTCGTTGCTGAAGCAGGAGCCGTGGCCGTCTTCGGTCAGCGCGCAGGCCGGCTGGGCCTGGGTCTACCTGGTGGTGGCGGGATCGCTGGTGGCGTTCTCGGCTTACATGTACCTGGTTTCGACGGTCAGCCAGACGCTGGCGGCAAGCTATGTCTACGTGAACCCGCCGGTGGCGCTGGCCATGGGCGCATGGCTGGGCGGCGAGCAGATCGCGCCGCAGACGCTGGGGGCGGTGGTGCTGATCCTGGCGGCGCTCGTCGTGCTGAGCCTGGGCACGCTGCGCACGGCGCGGACCCAGGCGGCCTGAGGGCGCCGCGCGGTTGGGCGGGCCTCAGCTCCCCGACTGTTCCTGGATCCACAGCGACAACCGCACCTTGTAGGCCTGCTGGATATGCCGGCGCGCGATCTGCTCGGCCAGCGCCGGGTCGCGCTGTTCCAGCGCTTCCACCAGCGAGATATGTTCTTCGTACGAGCTGCGCGCGCGTCCCGGCACCGCCAGCGTGGTGCGCCCGAGCAGCGCCATCGACTCATGCAGCGAGCGCAGCGTCTTCAGCAGGTAGCGGTTGTGGGCGCAGCGGTGCAGGGTTTCATGGAACAGCCGGTTGTTCAGCGCGAGCCGGTCGGGGTCGTCGGCGATGGCGAGGTCGCGCTCGACGATATCGCGCAGCAGCGAGATCTCGACATCGGTGGCATGGCGCGCGGCCAGCGCGGCGGCGGTGCCTTCGAGCACTTCGCGCATCACGTACAGCTCGCTGACCATGCTGGCGTCGAGCTGCGTCACCATCATGCCGCGGTTGGGCTCGTTGACGACCAGGCCCTCGGATTCCAGCCTGGACAGCGCTTCACGCACCGGCGTGCGCGACAAGCCCAGCGATTCGGCCAGTTCCACCTCGCGCAGCCGGGTGCCGGGGGAAAGCTGGCCGGCCTGGATGGCGGCGCGCAGCTGCTGGTAGGCGCGCTCCGAGCGCGGGAGCGATGCAGCCTGGCCGCTCTCGGCGGCGCCGGCGAACTCTTGAGAAATCATGTGAGGCTGGCGGATGCAGTGGAACTGTCGTAGCCAGCCATCATACCCGCTCGCGCACGCCTGACATCACCGCGTCGCAATAAGGTGTAAAGGGGCCGGCGCGGCGCCAGCCCCGCGGGCCGGGGCGTCAGCCCGCCGGCGACTGGAACGGGTGGTACTGGTACAGCCAGGTCTCCGACAGCGGCTTGCCGTTCAGCCGCAGGAACAGGCGCACGTCGACCGGCTGGGTGCCTTCGGTGGTCAGGTCGAACTGGGCGCGCCAGTGCCCGGCCACGCCGTTGGGCACGGCTTCGGTGAAGACATAGGAAAAGGTGCCGCGCGAGGCGGTCAGCACCGCTTCGGGTTTGACGCCGAAGGGCAGCTTCTCCAGCGGCGCGCCCTTGAACTCGACCATGAACTTGCGCACGCCCTTGGGCCGCGGCTGGCCGGGCTGGCCGCCATTGCCCAGCCGCGTGGCCACGCAGCGCGCCAGCGGCGACGGGTAGGGCTCGTCGGCGGCCCAGTGCAGCCGGTAGCGCAGGCGGTAGGTGTTGCCGGCCTTGGCCGGCGCCTTGGGCACCCACATGGCGACGATGTTGTCGTGGATCTCGTCGTCGGTGCGCAGCTCCACCAGCTGCACCGAACCCGCGCCCCAGCCGTCGCGCGGCTCGACCCACAGGCTGGGACGGCGGTCATAGTTGACGCCGTCCTGGTAGTGGTCGAACAGGCGGTCGCGCTGCAGCAGCCCGAAGCCCTTGGGGTTGTCGTCGGAGAAGGCCGAAGCCGTGGTCTGCGGCGGGTTGTTCAGCGGGCGCCAGATATGCTCGCCGGCGCCATTCCACAGCGCCAGGCCGTCGGAGTCATGCACTTCGGGGCGCCAGTCGACCGCGGTGCCCTTGATGCTTTCCGAGAACCAGTACATCGACGTCAGCGGCGCCAGCCCCAGCCGCGCCACGTCCTTGCGCAGGAACAGCACGCACTCCACGTCCATGATCACGGCCTTGCCACGCTGCATGACGAAGCGGTAGGCGCCGGAGATGCTGGGCCCATCGAGCAGCGCGTAGACCGTGACGGTGTCGCTGTTGCCCTCGGGGGTTTCGAACCAGAAGTGGGTGAAGGCGGGGAATTCTTCCTGCTTGCCCGCCTCCGCCACGTCGATGGCGATGCCGCGCGCGGACAGGCCGTACTGGTACAGCTCGCCGATGGCGCGGAAATACGAGGCGCCGAGGAAGGCGACCCAGTCGTTCTTGCGCCAGTCGCGGGTCTTCTGGTCGCCCAGGCGGCTTTCCTGGAAGCGGAAGCCGGCAAAGCCGCTGCCCGGCGGCAGCTTGTGCGCGGGGCTGTCGGCCGGCATGTCGAAGTAGGCATCGTCATAGACGATCTCGCGGGCCTTGCCGGTGCCGCCCTTGGCGCGTTCGATCACATGCATGCGCACCGGCGAGCGGAAATAGGTGCCGAGGTGGAAGAACGTGACCGGGAACTGGCCGGGACCGCTGGCAAAGAGCGCGTCCTCGGTGCGGAAGCGGATCTTGCCGTGGGCGTCGTAGTCGATGCGCGACAGCACGTCCGCGGGCGGCGCGGGCGGCGGCGCGTAAGGCTTGCCAGCCAGCGCGCGGGCGCGCTCGATCAGGGCGTCGAAGCCGAACGGCTGGGCCTCGCCTAGCTTGATCCGGCCGGCTGCCAGCACCGATGGGGTAATGCCGAGCGCGGCAAGGGCGGCAGAGGCGGTGGCGGAGACCAGCAGGGTTCGGCGGTTCATCATGTGGTGAAAGCGTCCTTTTATTGTCCGGGATTGTGCAGAACTGTAAAAGACGCCGGCGCCGCGGAAAAGTTCGGACACCCTCTGTTACAGCGCGTGGCTGCCGCGCCTCATTGCAGCTCGCCCGCCTCTCGTCCTGCGCGGCGTTGCCGGCGCCGCTGCCGCGCCAGCATGTTCAGGCCCTCGACCGCGGCCGAGAACGCCATCGCCGTATAGATGTAGCCCTTGGGCACGTGCGTGCCGAGGCCTTCGGCGATCAGCGTCATGCCGATCATCATCAGGAAGGCCAGCGCCAGCATCACGATGGTGGGGTTGCGGTTGATGAAGTTGGCCAGCGGCGTCGCCGCGAACAGCATCGCCATCACCGCGGCGATGACGGCCACGAACATGATCTGCACATGCTCGGTCATGCCGACCGCGGTGATGATGCTGTCGATCGAGAACACCAGGTCCAGCACCAGGATCTGGCCGATGGCCGAAGCAAAGCTCTGCACCGCCTTGCCGGTGCCGCCTTCCTCGCCTTCTTCGGCGGCGGTGACGTGGTGGTGGATTTCGCGCGTGGCCTTCCAGACCAGGAACGCGCCGCCGCCGATCAGGATCAGGTCGCGCCACGACAGGCCGTGGCCCAGCACGGTGAACAGCGGCTGGGTCAGCGTGACGATGAAGGCGATGGTCGCCAGCAGGCCCAGGCGCATCAGCAGTGCCAGGCTGATGCCGATCTTGCGGGCTTTCTCCCGCATCTCGATGGGCAGCTTGTTGGTCAGGATCGAGATAAAGATCAGGTTGTCGATCCCCAGCACGATTTCCATGGCCACCAGCGTGGCCAGTGCCGCCCACGCGGCGGGGTCCTGCAGCAATGCCAACGACGCTTCCATGAGGGCTCCGAAGGGATGGGAGGGCGCATGCAGGCTTCATGTTAGCGCAGCGTCGCTTGGCCGCGCAGCCTGACACAGAAAGATAAAGGCGGGTTCGACGGGGCGGCGATGCAGGTTGCTATGTACTGGCATGGAATATAGTATGTGATATATCAAAAGATCCAATCGAGCCATCAAGGAGGCAGCATATGAAAGTCTGTATCTACGGCGCCGGTGCCATCGGCGGCTATGTCGGGGCGCAGCTGGCGCGTGCGGGGGCCGAGGTCAGCTTCGTCGCGCGCGGCCCCCACCTTGCGGCGATGCAGGAGCACGGCGTCAAGCTGCTGATCGACGGCGACGAGCGGGTGGCGCAGGTGCGCTGCACCAGCGATCCACGCGAACTCGGGCACCAGGACTATGTGTTCATCACCCTCAAGGCGCATTCGGTGCCCGGCGTGGTGGACCAGATGCAGCCGCTGCTGGGGCCGGACACCGCGATCGTGACCGGCGTCAACGGCATTCCTTACTGGTATTTCTACAAGCACGGCGGCGACCTGGCCGGGCGCACGCTGGAGAGCGTCGATCCCGGCGGGCGCCAGTGGCAGCGCCTCGGGCCGGAGCGCGCCATCGGCTGCGTGGTCTATCCGGCCGCCGAGATCGTTGCGCCGGGCGTGATCAAGCATGTTTACGGCAAGAAGTTTCCACTGGGCGAGCCTGACGGCAGCCGCTCTGCCCGCGTGACCCGGCTCAGCGAAATGATGATGGCCGCCGACCTCGACGCCCCCGTGCGCGACAACATCCGTGACGAGATCTGGCTCAAGCTGTGGGGCAACCTGTGCTTCAACCCGATCAGCGCGCTGACCCACGCTACGCTGGACGTCATCACCGCCGACCCCGCCACGCGCGCGCTGTCGCGCCAGATGATGGTGGAGGCGCAGGGCATCGCAGAACGCTTCGGCGTGAAGTTCCGGGTCGACGTGGAGCGGCGCATCGACGGCGCCGGCGCCGTGGGTGCGCACAAGACCTCGATGCTGCAGGACCTGGAGGCGGGGCGCGCCATGGAAATCGACCCGCTGCTGACGGTGGTGCAGGAAATGGGCCGGCTCGTGGGCGAGCCGACGCCGATGTGCGACGCCGTGTTGGGGCTGATCAAGCAGCGCGACGCGATGGCGAAGCTTGCCGCCTGAGGAGCAGGGGGACGCCACCGGGTCGGGCGTCCCCGGAGGCGCGAGCCGGGCATGCGGCGTGCTTGCCCGGCTCGCGAAGTCGTAAGGCAGGGCGATTGTGATATACCATATACGACAGGCCGCGCACCGCTTTTGTGCCGATGCATGTGGACTGCGCATCGTTTGATGCGATTTCATAATGGGTCAGGCGTTTTTGCTAAGCTGTGCAGCAATGCGGAGGGCTGCCATTCCGGCCGCCCGGCCGCCGGTCTCACACGAGCACATTCATGTCTGCGCAAAGCCAATCCATCGTCCAGCCCAACGGGCTGGCCCTGTCGGTACAACCGATCAACGCCGGCGCCAGCCTGCGCGACCAGGCCTACGCCATGTTGCGGCAGGCCATCGCCGACGCCGACATCTACCAGTCGCGCGACGAGATCCGGCTGGATGAGCGGGTGCTGAGCGAGGCCATGGGCGTGAGCCGCACGCCGATCCGCGAGGCCATGACGCTGCTGGAGCAGGAAGGCTTCCTGCGCACCGTGCCGCGGCGGGGCATCTACATCATGCGCAAGACCAAGCGCGAGATCGTCGAGATGATCCAGATGTGGGCCGCGCTGGAAAGCATGGCGGCACGGCTGGCCACCGAGAACGCCACCGATGCCGAGATCGCGCAGCTGCGCAGCATGTTCGACAGCTTCCGCGACTCCACCCCGGCCGAGCATATCGAAGAGTATTCCGACGCCAATATCGCGTTCCACCAGGCGATCGTGCAGCTGTCCAAGTCGCAGATCATCATGGACACGATCCGCAATATCTTTATCCACGTGCGCGCGATCCGGAAGATGACCATCTCGCAGAGCGACCGTGCGGCGCGCTCGATCGTCGATCACCTGCGCATCATCGAGGCGCTGGAGAAGCGGGATACCGAACTGGCGGAGCGGCTGGTGCGGCAGCATTCGCTGGACCTTGCCGACTACGTCGAGAAGCACTGCGATTTCCTCGATTGAAACGGTCAGGGCAGGGCGCAGCAGACGGCGGACTTCGGTCCGCCGTTTTGCTTTTTGGGCCCGCATCGGGCTATGCCGCGTCATTTCGCTAAATGGTGTGTGATATATCAATGTGAAAACGGCGATCCGGCTTTATGCCATGCAGGTGGTGAAATAACGCGCTCTTATGCCGTGAAGGACCAGACAAGCGCCCCACTGTTGCGCCGCATCGTCGATATTTGCAGCCGAAGCGCCAAACTCCTCTTGCTCTCTTCTGATATATCACATACCGTATGTCATCAGAGACTACAAATAGCGGAAGAGAGGAGACCTTCGCAATGGAAACCAAAGCCCTGCAAGGTGTGCGCATCCTGGACATGACCCACGTCCAGGCGGGCCCGTCGGCAACGCAGTTGATGGCGTGGCTGGGCGCGGACGTGATCAAGGTGGAGATGCCGGGACGCGGCGACATCACGCGCAGCCAGCTGCGTGACGTGCCGAACGCCGACAGCCTGTACTTCACCATGCTCAACTCCAACAAGCGCAGCCTGACGCTGAATATGAAGACGCCGGAAGGCAAGGCGCTGCTCGAAGACCTGGTCCAGCGCAGCGACGTGCTGATCGAGAACTTCGGCCCCGGCGTGCTGGCGCGCGCGGGCTTCGACTGGGACCACTTGCAGGACCTGAACCCGCGGCTGGTCTATGCCTCGATCAAGGGCTTCGGCCCGGGCCCGTACGCGGACTGCAAGGCCTACGAGAACGTGGCGCAGTGCATGGGCGGCTCGGCTTCGACCACCGGCGAGGCCGATGGCGTGCCCACCGTGACCGGCGCGCAGATCGGCGACTCCGGCACCGGCGTGCATGCCGTGGTCGGCATCCTGGCCGCGCTGCTGCAGCGCGAGCACACCGGCCGCGGCCAGCGCGTGGAAGTGGCGATGCAGGACGCGGTGCTGAACCTGTGCCGGGTCAAGCTGCGCGACCAGCAGCGCCTGGCCAACGGCCCGCTGCGCGAATATCCCAACCAGGAATTCGGCGACCACGTGCCGCGCGCGGGCAACGCCTCGGGCGGCGGGCAGCCGGGCGCCGCGCTGCGCTGCGCGCCGGGCGGACCCAACGACTATGTCTACGTCATCATCCAGCCGCAGGGCTGGGAGCCGCTGATGCGCCTGTGCGGGCGCGAGGACCTGATCACCAATCCGGACTACGCCACGCCCGAAGCGCGGCTGAAGCACCTGGCCGACTGCTTCGCCGTGATCGAGAAATGGACGCGCGGCATCAGCAAGTTCGAGGTGATGGCGGCGCTCAACGAGGTCGACGTGCCGTGCGGCCCGATCCTGTCGATGAAGGACCTGATCGAGGACGAGTCGCTGTACCAGCGCGGCTACCTGGTCGAGCTGGAGCACCCGCAGCGCGGCAACTACGTGCAGCTGGGGTGCCCGATCATGCTGTCGGCGTCGCCGGTGCAGGTCGAGCGCTCGCCGCTGCTGGGCGAGCACACCGAAGAGATTCTCGAGTGGCTGGGACGCACGCCCGCGCAGATCGCCGCGATGAAGCTGGCCGGCGCGGTATGAGGCCCGGCTGAGGCCATTCCCGCGCACGCGGGAATGACCCCTGACGGCGCGTGCCGTCTGGCCTTCCCTTTCTCCAAGATTCCCGCAAACCGATATCGGCGCAGGCGGGCCTCGCTTTGCCTGCGCAAGGAGCAAGCTGTGCAAACCTGGATCCGTTTTCGCCGCGCCGACGGCAGCATCGGCCATGGCCGCATCGATGAAGCCGACCACAACCGCGTCATCGAATATGACGGCGACGGCTTCGACAATCCCAGCCCCACCGGCGCCGTGCACGACCGCGCCGCGCTGACACTGCTCGCACCGTGCGTGCCGGGCAAGGTGGTGGCGCTGTGGAACAACTTCCATGCGCTCGCGCGCAAGCTGGAAAAGCCGGTGCCGACGCACCCGCTGTTCCTGATCAAGCCGGCGTCGTCGCTGGCCGGTCCCAACGACGCCGTGCAGCGCCCCAAGAGCTACGACGGCAAGATCGTCTACGAGGGCGAGCTGGGCATCGTCATCGGCAAGAAGGCGCGCAACGTGACGGTGGCGCAGGCCGGCGCCCATATCTTCGGCTACACCATCGTCAACGACGTGACCGCGGCCGAGCTGATCACGGCCGATCCCAATTTCCCGCAGTGGACCCGCGCCAAGGGCTTCGACACCTTCGGCTGCATCGGCCCGGCCATCGTCACCGGCTTCAACTGGAAGACCGCCAGCGTGGTCACGCGGCTGGACGGCGTCGAGCGGCAGAACTACCCGCTGTCGGACATGATCTTCTCGCCCGAGGAACAGGTCAGCCGGATCTCGCAGGACCTGACGCTGATGCCGGGCGACGTGATTGCCGTCGGCACCTCGCTCGGCGTGGGGTCGATGAAGGACGGCGCGGTGGTCGAGGTGTCGATCGCCGGCATCGGTTCGCTGGTCAACCACGTGCGCGGCTGAGCCGGCGCCCGACTCTTTTCCTGAAACGGTGAATGCCATGCCAATGACGATCGGTGTGCCGCGCGAGGTCCACCCGGGCGAGCGGCGCGTTGCCGCCACCCCGGAATCGGTCAGGGAACTGCTCAAGCTCGGCTACCAGGTGGTGGTGGAGACCGGCGCGGGCCAGGAGGCTTCGTTCTCGGACGACGATTACCGTGCCGCCGGCGCCGCCATTGTCGACGCGGCCAGCCTGTGGGCCTCGGTCGACGTGGTGGCCAAGGTGCGCCCGCCGCAGGTCCACCCCAGCCTGGGCGTGGAAGAAGCGGCGCTGCTGAAGAAGCATGCCACGCTGATCGGCTTCGTCTGGCCGGCGCAGCAGATGCCGATGCTGGAGCGCCTGGCGCAGCGCGGCGCCACGGTGCTGGCAATGGACTGCGTGCCGCGCATCTCGCGCGCGCAGAAGCTGGACGCGCTCAGCTCGATGGCCAATATGGCCGGCTACCGAGCGGTGATCGAAGCCGCGCACGCCTTCGGGCGGCCCTTCGCCGGCCAGATCACCGCCGCCGGCAAGATTCCGCCGGCGCGCGTGCTGGTGATCGGCGCGGGCGTGGCGGGGCTGGCGGCGATCGGCGCGGCGCGCAGCCTGGGCGCGGTGGTGCGCGCCTTCGATACGCGGCCGGTGGTGCGCCAGCAGATCGAGAGCCTGGGCGCGGAGTTCCTGACCGTCGAGATCGACGAAGACGGCAGCGGCAGCGGCGGCTACGCCAGGGAAATGAGCCCGGCCTTTATCGAAGCGGAGATGCGGCTGTTTGCCGGGCAGGCGCGCGAGGTCGACATCATCATCACCACCGCGCTGATCCCGGGCAAGCCGGCGCCGAAGCTGCTCGAGGCCGGCACCGTCGGGCTGATGCGCGCCGGCAGCGTGGTGGTCGACCTGGCCGCCGAGCAGGGCGGCAACTGCGTGCTGACCGTGCCGGGCGAAAGCGTGCGCCGCGACGGCGTCACCATCATCGGCTACACCGACCTGCCCAGCCGCATGGCGGCGCAGGCCAGCCAGCTCTATGCCACCAATATCTGCCACCTGCTGAGCGAACTGACGCCGGGCAAGGACGGCCAGCTGGTGGTCGACATGGCTGACGAAATGATCCGCGGCGCGACCGTGCTGCACCAGGGCGCGGTGACCTGGCCACCACCGCCGCTGACCGTCGCGGTGCCGCAGCAGCAGGCGCCGGCGGAGGTGCCGGTGCCGGCCGAAGCCGCGCCGCCGCGCAGCCGCACCGGCACGGCGCTGGTTGCGCTGGCGCTGGCGGCCGCCGCGTTGCTGGCGCTGGGCGCGGTCGCGCCGCCGGCCTTCATGGCGCATTTCACGGTGTTCGTGCTCGCCATCTTCGTCGGCTACCAGGTGGTGTGGAACGTCACCGCCGCGCTGCACACGCCGCTGATGAGCGTGACCAATGCCATCAGCGGGATCATCGTGGTGGGGGCGCTGGTGCAGCTGGGCAAGCCGTCGCTGCTGACGGCGGTGATCGCGGGCTGCGCGGTGCTGGTGGCCACCATCAATATCGCCGGCGGCTTCCTGGTGACGCAGCGCATGCTGAAGATGTTCCAGCGAGACTAAGGCCAGGGAGACAACCATGCCATCCGGAATCAGCAATATCGCTTACCTCGCCGCGAGCGCGCTGTTTATCCTCAGCCTGAGCGGGCTGAGCCATCCCGCCACCGCCCGGCGCGGCAACATGCTCGGCATCGCCGGCATGGTGATCGCGGTCATGACCACGGTGCTGGCGGGCAGCCCCGACGGCATCGCCATCATCATCGTCGCGATGGTGGTGGGAGGCATTGCCGGCGCGGTGCTGGCCCGGCGCGTCGAGATGACGCAGATGCCGCAGCTGGTGGCGGTGCTGCACAGCTTCGTCGGCCTGGCCGCGGTGCTGGTCGGCTACGCCAGCTACCTGCAGCCGGCCACGCTGGCCGGCGCCGAGAAGGCGATCCATGAGGTCGAAACGTACCTTGGCATCCTGATCGGCGCGGTCACCTTCACCGGGTCGATCATCGCCTTCCTCAAGCTGCAGGGCACCATGGGCGGCAAGCCGATGCTGCTGCCGGGGCGCCACGTGCTCAACGCCGGCGCGCTGGTGGTGTGCGTGTGGCTGGGCTATGCCTTCCTGTCCGCGCCGGACCCGCAGCAGGGGCTGGTGCCGCTGGCGGCGATGACGGTGATCGCGCTGCTGGTCGGCGCGCACCTGGTGCTGGCCATCGGCGGCGCCGACATGCCGGTGGTGGTGTCGATGCTGAACAGCTACTCCGGCTGGGCGGCGGCGGCGACCGGCTTCATGCTCGGCAACGACCTGCTGATCATCACCGGCGCGCTGGTGGGGTCGAGCGGCGCCATCCTCAGCTTCATCATGTGCAAGGCAATGAACCGCAAGTTCCTGGCGGTGATCCTCGGCGGCTTCGGCGCGGTGCAGGCGCAGGGCGCGGCGACCGAGCAGGGCGAGGTGCTGCCGGTATCGAGCGAGGAAGTCAGCAGCCTGCTCAAGGACGCCAGCGAGGTCATCATCGTGCCGGGCTACGGCATGGCGGTGGCGCAGGCGCAGGGGACCATCAGCGAGATCGCGCGGCGCTTGCGGGCGCAGGGCGTCAACGTGCGCTTCGGCATTCACCCGGTAGCGGGCCGCCTGCCGGGGCACATGAACGTGCTGCTGGCCGAGGCGCGCGTGCCGTACGACATCGTGCTGGAGATGGAAGAGATCAACGACGACTTCGAGAAGGCCGACGTGGTGCTGGTGGTCGGCGCCAACGACATCGTCAACCCGGGCGCGCTGGAAGACCCCGCCAGCCCGATTGCCGGCATGCCGGTGCTGGAAGTGTGGAAGGCCAAGACCGTGGTGGTGTCCAAGCGCAGCATGGCGGCGGGCTACGCCGGCGTGGACAACCCGTTGTTCTACAAGGACAACACGCGCATGTGGTTTGGCGATGCCAAGGGCAGTGTCGATGCGCTGTTGCGGCAGTTGGAGGAAGCACCGGCCTGAATCGTGTCGAGGCCGAATGGCAGTCCTGTAAAAACGATGTATGTGATATATCTAGAGCCAGAATTCGACGTTTGAGTCGCTTTCGGATCTAGGAGCGGCATTCGTGCGAAATGCGCATAAATGGCTGGGATTGAGCATTTGCGCTGATTTGAACGCAGATACGGCCACGTTTGCTGCGGTGCACTGACGAAAGTTGGTGGCGGAGATGGAAAATTGCTTGCCGTTCTCTGATATATCACATACCGTATGTCATCAAGACCGGTCGATCCGAACCGGCGCAGACCCAGGCAGGGCACAGCCCCCGCGCACCACGAACAGAAGTCCAACCAGGAGACCAAGCATGTCGGAAGTCGTAGCGAAACGGGCCCACAGCACTCCCGCGGCAGCCTGAACCAGAAAAATTCCCACCCCAGTCAATTTGCATAGAAGGAAGCAACCATGGCAGAAGTCGGAAACGAGCTGCAGCGTCACGCCGCGGAAGCACATCAGGCCCAGACCGATGGGTTTCATCTGGTCATCGACGCGCTGAAGCTGAACGGCATCGAAAACATCTACGGCCTGCCCGGCATTCCGGTCACCGATCTGGCCCGTCTGGCGCAGGCCAACGGCATGCGCGTCATCAGCTTCCGCCACGAGCAGAACGCGGGCAACGCCGCGGCGATCGCGGGCTTTCTGACGCAGAAGCCGGGCGTCTGCCTGACCGTCTCCGCGCCGGGCTTCCTCAACGGGCTGACGGCGCTGGCGCATGCCACCACCAACTGCTTCCCGATGATCCTGATCAGCGGCTCGAGCGAGCGCGAGATCGTCGACCTGCAGCAGGGCGACTACGAAGAGATGGACCAGCTGGCCATCGCCCGCCCGCACGCCAAGGCCGCGTTCCGCGTGCTGCATGCGGAAGACATCGGCGTCGGCGTCGCGCGTGCGATTCGCGCCGCGGTGTCGGGCCGTCCGGGCGGCGTGTACCTGGACCTGCCGGCCAAGCTGCTGGGCCAGTCGCTGGAAGCCGAGAAGGGCAAGCAGTCGCTGATCAAGGTGGTGGACCCGGCGCCGCGGCAGCTGCCCGCGCCGGACTCGGTCGACCGCGCTGTCGCGCTGCTGAAGAGCGCGAAGCGGCCGCTGATCCTGATCGGCAAGGGCGCCGCCTACGCCCGCGCCGAGGCGGACCTGCGCGCGCTGGTCGAGAAGACCGGCATTCCGTACCTGCCGATGTCGATGGCCAAGGGCTTGCTGCCCGATACCCATCCGCAATCGGCCTCGGCCGCGCGCTCGTACGTGCTGGCCGAAGCCGACGTGGTGCTGCTGGTCGGGGCCCGCCTGAACTGGCTGCTGTCGCACGGCAAGGGCAAGACCTGGGGCAAGCCCAAGCAGTTCATCCAGGTCGACATCGCGCCGACCGAGATGGACAGCAACGTCGCCATCGCCGCGCCGGTTGTCGGTGACATCGGCTCGTGCGTCGCGGCGCTGCTCGACAAGGTCGGCAATGACTTCGCCAAACCGGGCGCCGAATGGCTGAACGCGGTGGCGGACCGCAGGGACACCAACCTGGCGAAGATGGCCGAGACCCTGGCCAGGGCCAGGGAAGCCGCGCCGATGAACTTCCACGGTGCGCTGGGCGTGCTGAAGGAGGTGGTCAGGGCCAACCCGGGCATCTCGTTTGTCAACGAAGGCGCCAACACGCTCGACTACGCCCGCGCCGTGATCGACATGTATGAACCGCGCAAGCGCCTGGACGTGGGCACCTGGGGCGTGATGGGCGTGGGCATGGGCTATGCGGTGGCCGCGGCGGTCGAGACCGGCAAGCCGGTGCTGGCGCTGTGCGGCGACAGTGCGTTCGGTTTTTCGGGCATGGAAGTCGAGACCATCTGCCGCTACAACCTGCCGGTCTGCATCGTCATCTTCAACAACAACGGCGTCTACAAGGGCATCGACAAGAACCCCACCGGCGGCACCGACCCGGCGGTCACGACCTTCGTCCCGGGCGCGCGCTACGACAAGATGATGGAAGCGTTCGGTGGGGTCGGAGCCAACGTCACCACGCCGGCGGAACTGGAAGCGGCGGTCAACGAAGCGCTGCGCTCGGGCAAGCCGACGCTGGTCAACGCCGTGATCGACCCCGCCGCCGGCACCGAAAGCGGCCGCCTGACCAACCTGAATCCGCAAAGCTCGGCCAAGAAGTAATTCACCCGAATTTCTCCCCCTAATCCAATAGGAGACGAACGTGAACCTCCCACTCAACGGCATCAAGATCATCGACTTCACGCACGTCCAGGCGGGTCCCGCCTGCACCCAGCTGCTGGCATGGTTCGGCGCCGACGTGATCAAGGTCGAGCGCCCCGGGTCCGGCGACGTGACGCGCACCCAGCTGCGCGACATCCCGGATGTCGATGCGCTGTACTTCACCATGCTCAACTCCAACAAGCGCAGCCTGACGCTGGATACCAAGAAGCCGGAAGGCAAGAAGATCCTGGAGCAGCTGATCCGCGAATCGGACGTGCTGGTCGAGAACTTCGGCCCGGGCGCGCTGGACCGCATGGGTTTCTCGTGGGAACGCATCAACGAGCTGAATCCGAAGATGATCGTGGCTTCGGTCAAGGGCTTCAGCGACGGCCACCACTATGAAGACCTGAAGGTCTACGAGAACGTGGCGCAGTGCGCCGGCGGCGCGGCCTCGACCACCGGCTTCTGGGACGGCCCGCCGACCGTGTCCGCCGCGGCGCTGGGCGATTCCAACACCGGCATGCACCTGGCGATCGGTATCCTGACCGCGCTGATCGGCCGCGACAAGACCGGCAAGGGCCAGAAGGTGGCGGTGTCGATGCAGGATGCGGTACTGAACCTGTGCCGGGTCAAGCTGCGCGACCAGCAGCGCCTGGACCGCCTGGGCTACCTGGAAGAGTACCCGCAGTACCCGCACGGCACCTTCAGCGACGTGGTGCCGCGCGGCGGCAACGCCGGCGGCGGCGGCCAGCCGGGCTGGGTGCTGAAGTGCAAGGGCTGGGAAACCGATCCCAACGCCTATATCTACTTCACCATCCAGGGCCATGCCTGGGAGCCGATCTGCAAGGCACTGGGCAAGCCGGAATGGATTACCGATCCGAACTACGCCACCGCCAAGGCACGCCAGCCGCATATCTTCGATATCTTCAACACCATCGAAGAGTGGCTGGCCGACAAGACCAAGTACGAGGCGGTCGACATCCTGCGCAAGTTCGATATCCCGTGCTCGCCGGTGCTGTCGATGAAGGAAATCGCCGCCGATCCGTCGCTGCGCGCCAGCGGCAGCATCACCGAGGTGCCGCACAAGGAGCGCGGCACCTACCTGACGGTGGGCAGCCCGATCAAGTTCTCCGACCTGAAGCCGGAGATCACCGGGTCGCCGCTGCTGGGCGAGCATAGCGAAGAGGTGCTGGCCGGCCTGGGCTACGGTGCGGAAGACATCAAGCGCCTGCGCGAGGCCCAGGTGATCTGACGCAGTGCCGGCACCCGTGCCGGCGCCAGCGCCGGGGCCGCGCGCACAGCGGGCTCCGGCGTTTTTGCTTGTGGCGCCGCGATGTGGCACGCTACCTTGATGGCACCGGCGTGCCCCGGCCGGCCGCCGTTTGCAGACGACGAGAGGGAATCCCCATGACAGAGCAGATCGACTACGCGCAACTGGTGTCCGCCATCGGCGACGCCATCATCATCTCCGACGCCAAGGGCGCCATCACGCTGTGGAATCCGGCGGCCGAGCGCATGTTCGGCTTCACCCAGGCCGAGGCCATGGGCCAGTCGCTGGACCTGATCATCCCCGAGCGGCTGCGCGGGCGGCACTGGGAAGGTTATGACAAGACCATGGCGACCGGCATCACGCGCTACGGCCATGACCTGCTCAAGGTGCCGGCGGTGGACAAGGACGGCAAGGCCATGTCGATCGCCTTCACCGTGGCGCTGCTCAAGGATGACGCGGGGGCCATCACCGGCATCGTCGCGGTGATCCGCGACGAGACCGTGCGTTTCCAGGAAGAGCGGGCGCTGAAGAAGCGGCTGGTCGAACTGGAGAGCCAGGTCAAGGAGCAAGCCTGAAGCGCCTGCTGCGCGAGTAACCCCGGCACCGTTCCGCTGTGTGTGCGTCGCCCTTTGCTTCGCCCCGCATTAACCCGGCCTTTTCGGTACCAAAAGCATTGACGTGGTACCGAGCGGCCCCTACATTGGGAGCCTGACCAGAACGATTCCAGGGAGACAACATGGCCCGTCAGGCTTCGGCGGCTTCGGTCGTCCACGGCGGTGCGACCGTCGGCCAGCTCTATACCGCGGCGCTGCGCGCGCGGCCTGGCGTACCCGCCGTCGTGGGCGACGACGTCACGCTGAGCTATGAAGCGCTGGCGCAGCAAAGCGCGCGCATCGCACGGCTGTTTGCCGCGCGCGGGCTGGCGCGCCAGGATGTGGTGGCCTTCCTGGTCGGCAATCGCGCCGAGGCCGTCGCGGCCATCATCGCCGCGCAACTGGCCGGACTGAAGGCCGTGTCGCTGCACCCGATGGCGGCGCAGGCGGACCATGCCTTCGTGCTGGAAGACGCGGGCGTGCAGGCGCTGGTGGTCGACAACGCGCGCTTCGGCGAGCGGGCCCGCGCGCTCGCCGCTGGCACCCCGCTGCAGTTGCTGCCGCTGGACGACGGCGAGTTCGGCCCCGGCCTGGCCCGCGCCGCGGCGGCCTTCGACGGCGCCCCCGTGGTCCCCGGCGATGATCCGACCGAGATCAGCAAGCTGTCGTACACCGGCGGCACCACCGGGCGCTCGAAAGGCATCCTGCATACCCACCGCACCTCGGTCACGATGCTGCAGTACATGCTCGCGACCTACGAATGGCCGGCACAGGTGCGCTACCTGGTCACCACGCCGATCTCGCACGCGTCCGGCAGCCTGTTCCTGCCGACGCTGCTGCGCGGCGGCACCATCTACCTGTGCGACAAGTTCAGCCCGGCGGATTTCCTGCGCCGCGTCGCCGAGCACCGCATCAACCTGACCTTCCTGGTACCCACGCAGATCTACGGGCTGCTCGATTGCGACGGTTTGGACACGGCCGACCTGTCCAGCCTGGAACTGGTGCTCTACGGCGCCGCGCCGATCGCACCGGTGCGCCTGGCCGAAGCGCTGCGCCGCATCGGCCCGGTGTTCGGGCAGATCTACGGCCAGGCCGAAGCGCCGATGTGCGTCAGCTACCTGAGCCCGCGCGACCACGACCCGGACCACCCCGAGCGCCTGCGCTCGTGCGGCAAGGTGATCCCGGGCAACCAGGTCCGGCTGCTCGACGCGCAGCTGCGCGAAGTCGCGCCGGGCGAGGTGGGCGAGCTGTGCGTGCGCGGCCCGCTGGTGATGGAGGGCTACCTGAACCGGCCGGAAGAAGACGCCAAAGTCTTTGCCGGCGACTGGCTCCATACCGGCGACATGGCACGCTGCGACAGCGAAGGCTTCCTGTACCTGGTCGACCGCGCCAAGGACATGATCATCAGCGGCGGCTTCAACGTCTACCCGAGCGAAGTCGAGCATTGCCTGGCGCTGCATCCGGCCATCGCCATGTCAGCGGTGATCGGCGTGCCCGACCCCAAGTGGGGCGAGGCCGTGACCGCCGTGGTGGTGGCCCGCCCGGGCACTGCTCTGACCGAGGCCGACGTGATCGCGCACGTGACGCGCCACAAGGGCGTGGTCAACGCCCCCAAGCAGGTTGTGTTCGCCGATGCGCTGCCGCTGACGGCGCTGGGCAAGATCGACCGCAAGGCCATCCGCGGCCGCTACTGGGGCGGCCAGGAGCGGCAGGTGGCCTGAAGCGCCACAGCTACCGCACGGTCCCGCAAGAGGGCCGGCATTCCCGCCTGACCGACCACAATTGGAGGAGACCACCATGGCAAACCACTTGCCGCAACCCAGGGCCATTCGACCAATGCGCGCGCTCCATGCGGTGCGCGCCTGCGTGCTGGCCCTTGGCATCGTCGGCACGTCCGCGCACGCCGCCGACGCGTATCCCACGCGGCCGATCCGGCTGGTGGTGCCGTTCGCGCCGGGCGGCGTGACCGACCTGACCGCTCGGACCTTCGCCAAGTACATGGGCGATGCGCTGGGGCAGCCGCTGGTGGCGGAGAACAAGCCCGGCGCCGGCGCGACCATCGGCGCGAACCTGGTGGCACGTGCGGCGCCGGACGGCTACACGTTGCTGCTCGGCACCAACGTTACCCATGCGATCAACCCACGGCTGATCGCGGCAACGCCCTATGACCCGCTGAAGGACTTCCAGGCTGTCGCGGTATTCGGCTTGAACGGCAATGTGCTGCTGGTCAGCAACAGCTTCCCCGCCAAGACCTTTTCCGAGTTCCTGGCATACGTCAAGGCGCGGCCCGGCAAGGTGAACTACGCGTCGGGCAGCGTCGGCAGCTCCGCGCACCTGGCGGCCGAGCTGCTCAAGCAGGATGTGAAGGGGCTTGAATACACGCACGTGCCCTACGGCGGGCCTTCGGAAGCCATGGCTGCATTGATCGGCGGGCATGTGGACTTCCTGTTCGCCAACATTGGCGCCGCGGTCACGCAGGTGAAATCCGGCAAGGTGCGCGCGCTGGCCGTGACCACCGCGAAACGGGCACCGCAGTTGGCCGACGTTCCCACCATCGCCGAATCCGGCGTGCCCGGTTTCGAGGTGGTCGGCTGGATGGCCGCGTTCGTGCCCAAGGGGACGCAGGCCCCTGTAGTGGCGCGGCTCAACGAGGTCATCAACCAGGCCCAGAAGAACCCGGACCTGCGTACCACGCTGGATGCCGCCGCGCTGATTCCGGTGGTGGCCACGCCCGACGACGCCGGCCGCTTCGTGCAGGACGAGTATGCCAAGTGGGGCCGAGTGATCCGCTCTGCCAATATCCCGCCGCAATAGCGGGGAGGGTGCCGCCGCCCGGGCGCCCGGCTAGGTCTTGCCGGGCGCCGGGCCAGGCCTGCGCAGCAGGCCATTCAGGATGATCTCGTAGAACTCGCTGAAGGCATCCCCCATCTTCAGCCCGGTGTCCTTCAGGAACTGCTGGTTGCGCAGGCGGTGCGCGGCGCCCAGGATGGCCTCGGACACCAGCCGCGGGTTGTGCGCAGCCAGCAGTCCTTGCCGCATGCCGGCCTCGAGCAGGCTTTCCAGCCCGCGCACGCGCGCGAGCTGGTACGCGTCGAACACGGCCCGGCCGCTGTCGATGGCATCGAGGTCGGACAGCGCCGCCTTGCTCAATCCCGAGGTATTCAGCGCGGCGTGCAGGTAGGCCGACACGGCGCGCGCGGCATCGCTCTCGCGGCGCGCGGCGGCGAAGCCGCGCTCCAGGTTGGCCGCCAGCACGTCGCGGCAGATGCCGACGAACAGCGCCTCCTTGGTCGGCGCGATCTCATACAGGCGCCGCCGCGAGCAGCGCAGGCGCTGCGCGATCTCGCCGATGGTCAGCGACGAGACGCCTTCGCTGCACAGCAGGCGTGTCAGTTCCTGGATAAAGTCTTCGTCGGTGCGTCGCGTGGCCATGGAGCGGGCGTGGGGCGGGTGTGCGTCCGGCTGCCGCCGGCGGGTTCGAGCTACGGGCTGGGAGCGGTATGTTACGACGATTCCCGCGCACACGGCAGCACGGCGCGGTCGCGCGTAAAGCTTGCAAGCCGGTACGCCCGCCGCAGCGCCGGAATTACCACGCCGCGCACCGCGTGCGCCGCAGCGAGCGCGCGGCTGCCTTTGCCGCGCGGGAACGATCCTTGCGCTGCGGCAAGTCTGCCGGCACCGCGGTGGTCCGGCCCGTCAGGAGAATGGCGATGGAGCGAGACGGCTGGTTCTGGCGGCGCTGGCGCTGCCATCCCGTGCGCATGGCACTGGGCCTGTTTATCGTCGCCGCGGGCGCCGCATCCATGCTGGCGCGGCTGCTGCCGCCAGCGGTATAGCGGTGCGGGGCGTGCGCTGATGCCGCCAGAACTGGCCGCCGCGCCGCCGGCCTACGCGTGGCGCGACTTCGCGCGCTTTGCCGGACCCGGCTACCTGGTCGCGGTCGGCTACATGGACCCGGGCAACTGGGCCACCGATCTGGCCGGCGGCTCGGCCTACGGCTATCGCCTGCTGTGGGTGGTGGCGATGGCCAGCGCCATGGCCATGCTGCTGCAGGTCATGGCCAGCCGGCTGGGGCTGGTCAGCGGGCTGGACCTGGCGCAGACGTGCCGCCGGCACGCGTCGCCGCTGTCGGCGTGGTCGCAATGGGTGCTGTGCGAGGTGGCGATCTGCGCCGCCGACCTGGCCGAGGTGATCGGCACCGCGATCGCGCTGAACCTGCTGTTCGGGCTGCCGCTGCCCTGGGGCGTGGCGCTGACGGTGCTCGACGTGCTGCTGGTGCTGGTGCTGCAGCAGCGCGGCTACCGGCGGCTGGAGGTCTTTGTCATCAGCATGGTGGTGCTGGTGCTGGGCTGCTTCATGCTGATGATCGCGCTGGCGCAGCCGGCGTGGCCCGACCTGGCGGCGGGCCTGGTGCCGCGCATGGCAGTGCTGGGCGATGCCGGGGCGCTGTATATCGCCACCGGCATCATCGGCGCCACGGTGATGCCGCACAACCTGTACCTGCACTCCGCCGTGGTCAAGACGCGGCTGCCGCATGCGGACCGGCAGGGCACCGAGCGCGCGCTGCGCTATATCGCCTTCGATACGATCACGGCGCTGGCGGTGGCCTTTGTCATCAACAGTGCGATCCTGGTGACCGCCGCGGGCGTGTTCCATGCGGCCGGCCGTACCGATGTCGCGGAAATCCAGGACGCCTATCACCTGCTCAGTCCGCTCACCGGCGCCACCTGGGCCAGCGTGGTGTTCGGCGTCGCGCTGCTGGCGTCGGGGCAGTGCTCGGCCGTGACCGCCACGCTCGCGGGGCAGGTGGTGATGGAAGGCTTTATCCGCACCCGGCTGCCGCCGTGGGCGCGCCGGCTGCTGACGCGCTGCGTGGCGATCGTGCCCGCGCTGGTGGTGGCCATCCTCTTCGCCGAGCGCGGCATGGCGCAGCTGCTGCTGGTCAGCCAGGTCATCCTGAGCCTGCAGTTGCCGTTCGCGGCGATCCCGCTGCTGCGCTTTACCAGCGACCGCAGGCTGATGGGCCGCTACGCCAACTCGCGCACGGTGTTCGTGCTGGCCACGCTGGCCGTCGGCATCATCGTCGCCATGAACGTGGCCATGGTGACGATGACGCTGACGGCCTGGCGGCCGTAGCGGGCGGCTGGCCCGCGTGCGAGTCAGCGCTGCGGGCGCTGCTGCGGGTCATCCGCCTCGGCTTGGCCTGAACCCAGCTCGGCGCCGGTCAGCGGATCGCTCTGCGGATCGGAGGCGCCGCGCATGGCAAAGGCTTCCAGCGTGCCCTGCTGCTCGGCGGGCAGGTCCACCTGCGCGGTGCCGTCGCCGCCGTCGACCGCGGGCGTCGGGGTCTCGACAAAAACAAAATTGCGGTCCGCATTCCAGGGCCCGCGCATGGCCTCGCCCTGCGACATCTTGAAATAGACGTTGGCGAACTGCGGGTCGCCCGGCGTCTTGCCCGGCGGGAAGTTGGGCGTGATCGAGTACAGCGCCTTCTCGAACGACTTCTGGTGCGAGATCTCGCGCGTCATCAGGAAACCCAGCGCCTCCTGCACGCTGGGGTCGTCGGTCACGTTCATCAGCCGCTCGTAGATGATCTTGGCGCGCGCCTCGGCGGCAATGTTGGAGCGCAGGTCGGCGGTGGGCTCGCCGATGGTGTCGACATAGGCCGCGGTCCACGGCACGCCGGCCGAGTTGACCAGCGCCGGCCCGCCGCCGAACAGCACCTGGGTCACGTGGCTGTCGTTGCCGGCGCCTTGCAGCGAGCGGTAGAGCTCGGCCTGCTGGTCCAGCCCTTCCGCCAGTTCACCCTTGGCGCCGCGGTTGAGCATGGCGATGATCGAGCCGATCACCTCCAGGTGGCTCAGCTCCTCCGTGGCGATATCGAGCAGCATGTCCTTGCGGCCGGGGTCTTCCTCGGCCAGGGCCTGCGTGAAGTAGCGGCAGGCCGCGGCCAGTTCGCCCTGCGGGCCGCCAAACTGCTCCAGCAGCAGATTGGCCAGGCCGGGGTCGGGACGCGAAACGCGCACGGTGTACTGCAGTCGCTTGTTGTGCATGAACATGGTGGTCTCTCCGGTTGGGGTGGGCGGGGGCGCGCCGATGCTCAGGTGGGTGGAGGAACGGCGGCCCGGGCCGGGCGCTCGCCGCCGCAACGATCATGCCCGCCCGAGAACTGGCCTGCGGGTGCGCGGTGGCGTGGAGCTTGCACGGCTGGTGTGGCGCGTTGCCGGGGGCAACGCGAAGGGCCGCCCGGCGCGGCGGATACGGTAAAAAGCGGGAGAGCCGTGTGAAAATTACTGGCGCTGCGTGCAGCAGGACGGGCAGGAGCGGAGGACGCGGGGCGGACTCAGGTGGGCCTTCCCGCGCGCCGCAACAGCATCGCTCCCAGCGGCAGCGCCAGCCCGAAGGCCACGTAGACCAGCGCCAGCATGCCGGGCGACAGCCGGCGCTCGAAGCCAGGTGTAAGGCGATGGGGGGTGCACTTCAGGTCGACGAAGCACGCAATGCCGGCTACCGCCAGCCCGCCCAGCACGCGCGCCGGGGCGGCGGGGCGCGCGGCGGGACAGACGGCGCCATGCCTGTTGCCGAAGGCCATGGCGCCTTCGTAGAACGCCGCCCAGAATACCGACATCGCATGATGGATGACGTAGCCCAGCACGGTATGCCGCACCGACGGCCGGTTGGTATGCACCGCCCGTTCGCCCCAGACCCAGTGGCTGACCGCATTGACCGGCGCGAAGGCGCTGCCGCAGTCGACGCTGCCGCCGCAGGCGAGCATGCCGGTGGACAACAGGCTGGCGCAGGTGCCGGAGATCACGGCGCGGCGCAGCACCACCGCCACATCCACCGCGTGCTCGTGCTCGGCGCCAGCGGCTTTATCGGCCGGCACGCCTGCGCCGCCATGCTGGCTGGAGGATTCCATGTGATAGCGGGTGTGCGGCGCGTGCCTGCGCACGATGCACCCGAAGCGCCGCAGCGCGGCCATGCCAGCACGGCAAGCGAATTTCGTGCCGTCGATTTCGCGCGGATGACGGCGGCCGCGGACTGGGCGCCGCTGCTGGCGGACGTCGACGCGGTGGTCAACCTGGTCGGCATTTTTCGCGAGACCGCCACGCAGCGCTTCGACGTGCTGCACCGCGCCGCGCCGCAGGCGCTGTTCGATGCCTGCCAGCGGCAGGGGGTGCGGCTGGTGGTGCAGATGTCGGCGCTGGGTGCCGACGAACACGCGCTGACCGACTTCCATCGCAGCAAGCGCAGCGCCGACCAGCACCTGCTCGGGCTTGGCATCGACGCCGCCGTGCTGCAGCCGTCGCTGGTCTTCGGCGCAGACGGCACCAGCGCGCAGCTGTTCTGCGCGCTGGCGACGCTGCCCTGCCTGGCACTGCCCGGCGGCGGCAGGCAGCCGGTGCAGCCGGTCCATGTCGACGATGTGGCGCAGGCCATCGTGGCCTTGCTGGCGCAATGGGGCGGCGAAGCGCCATGGCGTTGCGGCCGGCTGGCGCTGGTGGGGCCGGCGCCGATGCCGCTGGCCGGCTACCTGGATGCGCTGCGCCATGGCCTGGGTTTGCGCGGCAAGGCCTGGCTGTTGCCGCTGCCGCGCGCGCTGGCCCGGGCGGTGATGCCGCTGGCCGAACGCGCCAGCGGCGGCGTGCTAGGGCGCGATGCGCTGACCATGCTGGAGCAGGGCAACGTGGCCGATCCGTCCGGGCTCGCGCGCGTGCTCGGGCGGCCGCCGCTGGCCGTCACCGCATTCATCCCCCCGGGGCTGCGCAGCGCGTTGCGCGCGCAGGCGCTGCAGCGCTGGATCCATCCGCTGTTGCGCTGGAGCGTGGCGTTCGTGTGGATCGTCACCGCCGCGGTGTCGCTGGGGCTGTACCCGGTGGCCGACAGCTATGCGCTGCTTGCGCGCGCGGGCGTGCCGCCGGCGCTGCAGCCGCTGGCGCTCTATGGCGCGGCGCTGCTCGACCTGGTGTTCGGCGTGCTGTGCGTGCTGCCGCGGCGCCCGCGCTGGCTGTGGCTGGCGCAGATCGCGCTGATCCTGGGCTATACCGCCATCATCAGCGTGCGCCTGCCGGAATTCTGGCTGCATCCCTATGGCCCGCTCAGCAAGAACGTGCCGATGCTGGCCGTGCTGTGGTGGCTGCACCTGACCGAGGAACGGGCATGGACTACGTCACGCTGAAATGGCTGCACATCATGTCGGCCACCTTCCTGTTCGGCACCGGCGTGGGCAGCGCCTTCTACCTGGTCGGCGCGACGCTGACGCGCAATGTCCGCACCGTCGCCGCGACCGCGCGCATGGTGGTGATCGCCGACTGGATCTTCACCGCCTCCACCGCCATCCTGCAGCCGCTGACCGGCTATGCGCTGGTGAAGATGGCCGGGTTCTCGTGGTCGGTGCCGTGGCTGAAGTGGTCGGTGGTGCTTTACGCCATCGCCATTGCCTGCTGGCTGCCGGTGGTCTGGCTGCAGAAGCGCATGCGCGACGTGGCGCTGGAGTGCACCGGCCCTCAGTTGCCGCGCGCTTACTGGCGCCTGTTCTGGTGGTGGTTCGGGCTGGGCTTTCCGGCGCTGTTCTCGTTCCTGGCCATTTTCTACCTGATGGTGGCCAAGGTCAGTTGAACAAAAAACGGCGAGGCCGCGCTAGCGCGCCTCGCCGTGAACCGATCGGGCCCGCTCAGTTGAGGTGGCCGACCGCGCGCAGGTACTCGTTCTTTTTCTCGAAGATCAGCCCGCTGAGGAAGGCGGCGTCGTAGGCGGCCAGCAGGTGAGGGTGGTGTTCCTCGATGTAGCGGGCCACGCGCCCCTTTTCGCATTCGATGCCGCACAGCCATTCATACATGGCGGCGTCCCAGCGAAAGCGCAGTCCCAGTTCGATAAACGCCGCGTTGTAGGCCGCGAGCTGGGTCTCGCGCGGGATCGGCTGGTTGTCGGCACCGACGGTGATGGCGGCGTGGCGGCTTTCCTGCTGGGCGGGGTTCATGCTGGTCTCCTCCGGTGCACGGTGGCGGTTGGGTTGAGACAAGCATAGGGACGGCGGATGATTTACGATAATTAAAGTTTGATAGCGAAACCATAAACGATCGTTTATGCATCGTGGCGGATCAGCCCTGCCACGCCGGTGATGGCCTGGATCAGGTCGGCGCCTTCCTCCATCAGGAACTGCTTGAATGCCAGCGCCACCGGCGGCAGCCGCTTGTTCTTGCGGTGCACCACGTACCAGTTGAGCATCACCGGGAAGCCTTCGATATCGAGCACGGCGAGCTTGCCCGCCTGCAGCTCCAGGCCGACGGTATGGGCCGACAGGAAGGCGATGCCCATATTCGCGATCACGGCCTGCTTGATGGTCTCGGTGCTCTTGATCTCCATCGCGATGCGCATATTCGACAGCCGGCCGGCAAAGCCTTCCTGCATCGAGTTCCAGGTGTCCGAGCCCTTCTCGCGCGAGACAAAGGCTTCGTCGGCCAGCTCGGCAAGCGGGATATCGCGCACGCCCACCAGCGGGTGGCTGGGCGCGGCGACGATCACGTAGGGGTGCGGGGCAAAGGCCTCGTTGACGGTGTCCATGCCCTCGGGCGGGCGCACCATCACGGCCAGGTCGGTCAGGTTGCCGGCCAGCTGGTGCAGCAGTTCCTCGCGGTTGTGCACGGCCAGGTTCAGCGTCACGCCCTCGTGGCGGTCCATGAACTCGGCCAGCAGCCGCGGGAAGAAGTAATCGCCAGCGCTGATCACCGCGACATTGAGGCGGCCGCCCGAGATGCCCTTGAGTTGCGACATGGCGTCCTCGGCTTCGCGGAACTGCTGGATGATGCTGCGGCTGTAATGCAGCATTTCATGGCCCGCCGGCGTCAGGTAGATCTTCTTGCCGAGCTGCTCGAACAGCGGCAGCCCCACGTGGTGCTCCAGTTGCCGCACCTGGGTCGACACCGCGGGCTGGGTCAGGTGCAGTTCCTCGGCGGCGCGGGAAAAGCTCATATGGCGGGCAACGGTCTCGAAGACCTTCAGCTGCCGCAGCGTGGCGTTCTTCATCCGATCTTCATCCCTTGCTCGACCTATAAACGATCCGCTATACAAACGATAAAAAACTTTATGCAGTGCTGATCTTAGATTCAAGTAGCATCAATCGTCAGATTTCCATGTCCCGCCCGAATCCGGCACTCCGGCAGCGCAGGAGCCAGCCGCTGGCCATCCCGATGGCCCATAACAACGATGGCTGCCCACAGCCACGACCATACCAAGGAGACTACCGTGACCGGACCGAACGCAGCCGTGGCTGCCCCCCGGCGCCATGCCGTGCCTGAAGACAGGCCTCGCCTCAGCCGTGCAGTTGCGGGGCAGGGGAGCAGGCCATGAATATCTCGCTGCCGCAACTGAAGGCCTTTGCCGCCGTGGCGCGGCACAAGAGCTTTACCCGCGCCGCGGTGGAACTGGGCCTGACGCAGTCGGCGGTCAGCCGCAGCGTGCGCGAACTGGAAGAAGAGATCGACCAGCGGCTGTTCGACCGCACCACGCGCCAGGTGGAGCTGACCGACGCGGGCCAGCACCTGTCGCAGCGCATCTGCCACCTGATCGAGGAAGTGGAGCAGACCTTGCGCGACAGCCAGAGCGCCAGCCGGCCCTGCCAGGGCCTGGTGCAGATCGCGTCGGACCCGGTGCTGAGTTCGATGTCGCTGCCGACCTGGCTTGCCGGGTGCCGCCAGGCGTGGCCGGCGATCGACATCCACCTGAAGGACCGTTCGCAGGAATCGGTGCTGCAGAGCGTGCGCAGCGGCGAGGTCGATTTCGGCATCGCCACCGATCCGCGCGCCGGCGATGACTTGTACTGCGAGCCATTGTGTGTCGATGACTATCACGCCGTGCTGCCCGCCAGGCACCCGCTGGCCCAGCACGATACCGTAGGGTGGGGGGATTTGTGCGATGCCAGCGTGCTGACGCTGGACCAGCAATGCGGCATGCAGCCCGCGGTCGAAAGGGCGCTCAGCAGCTACCACGTGCGCGCGGGCTCGCTGCAGTTGCTGGGCCATTTTGCCGCGGTGTTCGGCATGGTGGCGCTGGGACTGGGCATCGGCGTGGTGCCGTCGCGGGCGCAGGCCGGCGGCATGCATCCGGCCGCCGTGATGCGGCCGCTGCGGCCACAGGTGACATCGACCGTGATGCTGGTGCGGCGCAAGAGCCGCTCGCTCAAGCCCAACGCGGCCGCGATCTGGGACGCCTTGCGCGGGCAGGAGTACCAGGAGCCGCCGATGCGCCGCCGCGAACCCACGGCGGCATGACCCCGGGGGCCTGCAGCCTGTATGTTGGATTAGTGCAAAACCTCTACTGATATATTACATACAGGATATTTACACATAGTGCGGCGCAGCATATAATGAAAACTCCTGATCACAACGCTACTGGAGTTTTCAAATGGAAGTCGCTCTTCTCGTCGCCCTTGGCTTGGCCCTGATCGCTGTCGGTGTGGGCGTGACCACGCTGCTGGCCACGCGCCTGCCCATGGATGTGCTGGTCACCGCGCAGGACCATGGCCGCTTCGCCGGCCTGGGCTCGGACCAGCAACGCGACGGCGCGGGCCGCGCCAGCGCCTCGCGCATCGTGCCGGCTGCCGGTGAACTGGCCTATGCCTGATTCCGGCCGGCGCGCGGCGCTTTCGCGCTGAAGCGCGCCTCTGGCAAGGGCTGTAGCGGCCGGCATCCCTTGCGACCTTCACGGCAAGCACGGCCGCCACCTCCTTCCCTCCTGCTGTTCACTGGCTGTTTGCTGGCTGGTTTGCCGGCTGTTCCGCAGCGACATCCCTCCAGCGCTTCGCGCGCATCCCCGCTGCGCCAGCTCACGCGTGCTCCCGCGCTCCCTCGCAAGCCCTGGCTAGCGCCACGAAGCCTTGTTCAGATGACCCCCCAGACATTCATGTCTGCATCTAGGGACTTTCCCCAACCGATCGTTTTCCCGGTTTTTCGATAGCGCGATCCCCGGCATGCTTGCGGTTGCCGTGCGTCGGCCGATTGATCCGCCGACGTACGCCAACTGCTTGATTTCCAAAGACTCCGGATGCTGGCGGAGCCGCCTTTGATGCTTCCCGCGCAACAGTCGCGGGCGATGTGAGGCGATTCCGGCACCAGGTAACGCGGCCGGATGCTGCACAGCCGCGACGAATACGCTTGACTTACCTGATATATCACATACCGTATAGCACTAGAACGGCTCAGCTGTTCTTCGACCGAGAGTCACGCAGAGGCGTCTTCAGGCGCCCATCTTCCACCTTGGCGGTTCGCCGCTATAAGGAGACATCATGGAATTGCAGCAGACGGAGTCCACGTCGCGCTTTGCGTCGCCGTGGGTGCAACTGGTATTCGGCGTGATCTGCATGGCGATGATCGCCAACATGCAATATGGCTGGACCCTGTTCGTCAACCCGATCGACGACAAATATGGCTGGGGTCGCACCGCGATCCAGGTAGCCTTCACCATCTTCGTTGTTACCGAAACCTGGCTGGTGCCGATCGAAGGCTACCTGGTCGACAAGTACGGCCCGCGCCCGGTGGTGGTGGGTGGCGGCCTGCTGTGCGCGGTGGCCTGGGCGCTGAATTCGGTGGCATCGTCGCTGCCCATGCTTTACTTCGCAGCGGCCATCGGCGGCCTGGGCGCCGGCGCGGTGTATGGCACGTGCGTGGGCAATGCGCTGAAGTGGTTCCCCAATCGCCGCGGGCTGGCGGCGGGGATCACCGCGGCCGGCTTCGGTGCCGGCTCGGCGCTGACCGTGGTGCCGATCGCCAACATGATCAAGACCTCGGGCTATGAGGCGGCGTTCCTGTGGTTCGGGCTGGGCCAGGGGCTGGTGGTGTTCATCCTGGGCATGGCCCTGTACCCGCCGTCGGCCAGGATCCTCAGCGAGGTCAAGACCACGCTGAAGGCTGCCGCCACCTACAACGCGTCGCCGCGCGAGGTGCTGAAGTCGCCGATCTTCTGGGTCATGTACGCGATGTTCGTGATGATGGCCGCCGGCGGCCTGATGGCCACCGCGCAGCTGGGCCCGATCGCCAAGGACTTCGGCCTGCACGAAGCGCCCATCTCCATCCTCGGCCTGACCCTGCCGGCGCTGACCTTCGCGCTGACCATCGACCGCGTGCTCAATGGCCTGACGCGTCCGTTCTTCGGCTGGATCTCGGACCATATCGGGCGCGAGCGCACCATGTTCTTTGCGTTCGGCGTCGAGGCCGTCGGCATCCTGCTGCTGTCGAAGTACGGCTACCATCCGGTTGCCTTCGTGATCCTGACCGGCGTCGTGTTCTTCGCCTGGGGCGAGATCTACAGCCTGTTCCCGGCCACCTGCGGCGACACCTTCGGGCCCAAGTTTGCCGCCACCAACGCGGGCCTGCTGTACACCGCCAAGGGCACGGCCGCCTTGCTGGTGCCGTTCTCCAGCGTGATCACGGCCGCCACCGGCAGCTGGCATGCGGTCTTCATGGTGGCCTCCGGCATGGCGGCACTGACCGCGGTGATGGCGCTGTTCGTGCTCAAGCCGATGCGCGAGGCGCATGTGCGCAAGTACGTGCATGCCAACACCGCGGCGCCGATGGGCTATCGTACCGTGCCTGAAGACCTGACCTGATGAAGAAAGCAGCACGGCGCCCACCGGCGCTGGCAGTACCCGGACGCGTGCGGCTGCGATGCCTGCACAGCCGCCGCGCCCGGTAGCACAATACGACAACAACAAGGCACGACAGGAGGGTGGCCCGCCGGCCCCTTCCTGATCGCCCACCGCAACCCCACAAACAACATCCAGGCACGCCATGAACCAGGTTGTCATTCCCCTCGAGGCGACGGGGCTCGGCCGGCAGCGCAAGCGCCGCCAGCCCAAGGGCCGGCAGGTCGACGCGGCCGCGCTGGCCGAAGTGCGCGTGGCGCTGGGCGAGATGCCGCGCCGGCGCGACCTGCTGATCGAGCACCTGCACTGCATCAACGACCGCTACGGCCAGCTCGCCATGCCGCACCTGGTGGCGCTGGCCAGCGAGCTGCGCCTGTCGATGACCGAGGTCTACGAGGTCGCCACCTTCTACCACCACTTCGACGTGGTGCGCGAGGACGCCGACGGCCAGATCGCGCCGCCGCCCGCGCTGACCGTGCGCGTGTGCGAAGGCATTGCCTGCGAGCTGGCCGGCGCGCAGGCCCTGATCGACAAGCTGCCGGCGCTGCTCGGCACCGAGGTGCGCGTGGTCGCCGCGCCCTGCATCGGCCGCTGCGAGAAGGCGCCCGCGGCGCTGGTCGGACAGAACCCGGTCGATGCCGCGACCGCCGAGGCCATCGGCGCCGCGGTGCAGGCCGGGGCGGTGCGCCATGCGCCCGAACCCTATATCGACTACGACGCCTACCGCCGCGACGGTGGCTATGCCCTGCTGAAGTCCCTGGCCAGCGGCGCCCTGGACCCGGCCGCGGTGCTGGCCACGATGGAGGATTCCGGCCTGCGCGGCCTGGGCGGCGCGGGCTTCCCGACCGGGCGCAAATGGCGCATCGTGCGCGGCGAGGCCGCGCCCCGGCTGATGGCCATCAATATCGACGAGGGCGAGCCCGGCACCTTCAAGGACCGCGTCTACCTGGAACGCGATCCGCACCGCTTCCTCGAAGGCATGCTGGTCGCGGCGCACGTGGTCGACGTGGCGGCGATCTACATCTACCTGCGCGACGAATATGCCGGCTGCCGCGCGCTGCTCACCGAAGCCTTGCAGCAGCTGCAGCAGGACCCGCCGGTCCCGGGGCTGCCGCGCATCGAGCTGCGCCGCGGCGCGGGCGCGTATATCTGCGGCGAAGAATCGGCCATGATCGAATCGATCGAAGGCAAGCGCGGCATGCCGCGGCTGCGCCCGCCCTATGTGGCGCAGGTGGGGCTGTTCGGCCGGCCCACGCTGGAGCACAACTTCGAAACCCTGTACTGGGTGCGCGACATCATCGAGAAGGGCGCCGGCTGGTTTGCCGCGCAGGGGCGCAACGGGCGCAAGGGGCTGCGCTCGTTCTCGGTCTCGGGCCGCGTGAAACGCCCCGGCGTGCACCTGGCGCCGGCGGGCATCACGGTGCGCGAGCTGATCGACGAATACTGCGGCGGCATGCTCGACGGCCATGCATTCTACGGCTACCTGCCCGGCGGCGCGTCGGGCGGCATCCTGCCGGCGGCGCTGGGCAATATCCCGCTGGACTTCGACACGCTGCAGCCCTATGGCTGCTTTATCGGCTCGGCCGCGATCGTGATCCTGTCCGACCACGACAGCGCCACGCAGGCGGCGCGCAACCTGATGCACTTCTTCAAGCACGAGTCGTGCGGGCAATGCACGCCGTGCCGCAGCGGCACGGCCAAGACGCTCGACCTGATCCGCCAGCCCAAGTGGGACCTGGCCGCGCTGGACGACCTGTCCGCGGTGATGCGCGACGCCTCGATCTGCGGCCTGGGACAAGCCGCGCCGAACCCGGTCGACTGCGTGATCAAGTACTTCCCGCACGAACTGGCCTGATGCCGCCCGAGCCTGAGAGACAGACATGAATGCACTGACCCGCGCCGAACGCGCGCTAGTCGAATCCGCCGAGCCGGCCGTCACCTTCACCCTCAATGGCCGCGAGGTAAGCGCGCAGCCCGGCGAAAGCCTGCTGAAAGTGGCGCAGCGCGAAGGCTTCGACGTGCCGCACCTGTGCTACAAGGACGGCCTCGAGCCCGCCGGCAACTGCCGCGCCTGCATGGTCGAGATCCAGGGCGAGCGCGTGCTGGCCCCGTCCTGCTGCCGCTATCCGGCCGCCGGCATGCAGGTGCAGACCGAATCCGAGCGCGCCCGCCGCGCCCAGCGCACCGTGCTGGAACTGCTGCAGTCGGACATGCCGGAGACCGACTACACCCGCCACAACGAACTGGACCAATGGGCGGCCAGGCTGGAGGTCGGCAAGCCCCGCTTCGCGCCGCGCGAACGCGTGGCGGCAGACCTGTCGCACCCGGCGATCGCGGTCAACCTGGATGCCTGCATCCAGTGCACCCGCTGCCTGCGCGCGTGCCGCGACGAACAGGTCAACGACGTGATCGGGCTGGCGCTGCGCGGCGACGACGCCCGCATCGTGTTCGACATGGACGACCCGATGGGCGCCTCCACCTGCGTCGCCTGCGGCGAATGCGTGCAGGCGTGCCCGACCGGCGCGCTGATGCCCGCGCGCGATGCCGCGCTGGCGGTGCCCGACAAGCAGGTGGAATCGGTGTGCCCGTACTGCGGCGTCGGCTGCCAGCTGACCTACAACGTCAAGGACAACCGCATCCTGTTCGTGGAAGGGCGCGATGGCCCGGCCAATCACCAGCGCCTTTGCGTGAAGGGCCGGTATGGCTTTGACTACGTCCAGCATCCGCAGCGGCTGACGGTGCCGCTGGTGCGCCGCGACGGCGTGCCGAAGCACGGCGATTTCGTCATGGACCCGGACCACGTGATGGACGTGTTCCGCGAAGCCACCTGGGAAGAGGCGCTGGCGCTGGCCGGCGGCAAGCTCGCGCAGATCCGCGACACCCATGGCAAGCGTGCGCTGGCCGGGTTTGGCTCGGCCAAGGGCAGCAATGAAGAGGCCTACCTGTTCCAGAAGCTGGTGCGCACCGGCTTCGGCAGCAACAACGTCGACCACTGCACGCGGCTGTGCCATGCCTCGTCGGTGGCGGCGCTGCTGGAAGGGATCGGCTCCGGCGCGGTGTCGAACCCGGTGATGGATGTCGACAAGGCCGAAGTGGTGATCGTGATCGGCGCCAACCCGACCGTGAACCATCCGGTCGCGGCCAGCTGGATCAAGAACGCCGTCAAGAACGGCACCAGGCTGATCGTGGCCGACCCGCGCCGCTCGGACCTGGCGCGCTTTGCCTGGCGCTTCCTGCAGTTCAAGCCCGATGCCGACGTCGCGCTGCTCAACGCGATGATGCATGTGATCGTCAACGAAGGCCTGGTCGATCGCGACTTCATCGACAGCCGCACCATCGGCTTCGACGAACTGCAGCGCAACGTGGCCGCCTACAGCCCCGAGCTGATGGCGCCGATCTGCGGCATCGACGCTGAAACCATCCGCGAGGTGGCGCGCGCCTATGCCACCTCGAAGGCTTCGATGATCCTGTGGGGCATGGGCGTGTCGCAGCACGTGCATGGCACCGACAACGCGCGCTGCCTGATCGCGCTGGCGCTGATGACCGGGCAGATCGGCCGGCCCGGCACCGGCCTGCATCCGCTGCGCGGCCAGAACAACGTGCAGGGCGCCTCCGACGCTGGCCTGATCCCGATGATGTACCCGGACTACCGGCGCGTCGACGACCCGCTGGCGATCGCCAGCTTCGAGGCGCTGTGGGGCATGCCGCTGGACCGCCAGCCGGGCCTGACCGTGGTCGAGGTGATGCAGGCGATCGAGCGTGGCGAGGTGCGCGGCATGTACATCATGGGCGAGAACCCGGCGATGTCCGATCCCGACGCCGAGCATGCGCGTGAAGCACTGGCATCGCTCGACCACCTGGTGGTGCAGGATATCTTCCTGACCGAGACGGCATACCTGGCGGACGTGGTGCTGCCGGCCTCGGCCTTCCCGGAAAAGACCGGCACCTTCACCAACACCGACCGCACCGTGCAGCTCGGCCGGCAGGCGCTGGACCCGCCGGGACAGGCGCGCCAGGACCTGTGGATCATCCAGCAGATGGCGGCGCAGCTGGGGCTGGACTGGCACTACACCGGCGTCGCCGACGTGTTCGACGAGATGCGCCTGGCCATGCCCAGCATCGGCGGCGTGACCTGGGAGCGGCTGGAGCGCGAGCACGCGGTGACCTACCCGTGCAAGGAAGAGGGCGACCCGGGCGAGCCGGTGATCTTCACGGACAGCTTCCCGACCGCGACCGGGCGGGGGCGCTTTGTCCCCGCCGACATCATCCCGGCCGCGGAGCGTCCCGATGCGGATTACCCGATGGTGCTGATCACCGGGCGCCAGCTGGAACACTGGCATACCGGCAGCATGACGCGGCGCGCAGGGGTGCTCGATGCAATCGAGCCGGACCCGGTGGCGCTGGTGCATCCACTGGATCTGGATGCACTCGGCGGCAAGCCAGGGGACGTGGTCACGCTGTCGTCGCGGCGCGGCGAGGTCACGCTGTATGCGCGCGCCGATGCCGGCACGCCGCGCGGCGCCGTGTTCGTGCCGTTCTGCTACTACGAGGCGGCGATCAACAAGCTGACCAACGCGGCGCTGGACCCGTTCGGCAAGATTCCGGAGTTCAAGTATTGCGCGATCCGGATGACAGCGGGCGGAGCCGCGCCGGTGCAGTCCAGCTATGGCGGCGGGCAGATACTGGAGCCGGCTTCCGCGTAACCAAGGAACGGTGGTGTTTCGCAGCGCAGGCGGGACACCACCTCAGCCTCAGTAATTCATCGTCACGTTAGCGGCGGTGGTGTCCTCGGTGAGAGTCAACCATGTCGAACCTGGCGGCGGCACCCGCTCACATGGTGTCGTCGCGATCCTCGATCACCGAAATATCCCAGCACGAGATAAACAGCGCGGCAATCAGCGGACCTATCACAAAGCCGTTGATGCCAAACACCGACATGCCGCCCAGCGTCGATATCAGCACCACCCAGTCCGGCAGCTTGGTGTCCTTGCCGACGAGGATGGGCCGGAGCACGTTGTCCACGGCGCCAATGACCAGGGTGCCGATGGCAATGAGCGCAATCCCTTTCCAGACCGGGCCCGCCAGCAGGAAATAGATCGCGGCGGGGCCCCAGACCAGCGCAGCGCCAACGGCCGGCAGCAGCGACAGGAACGCCATCAGCGTGCCCCACAGCAACGCACCGTTGATGCCCAGCAGCAGGAAAGCCAGGCCGCCCAGAACGCCCTGGACCACCGCCACGACCACGTTGCCCTTGACCGTGGCGCGGACCACGGTGGTGAACCGGCCGACCAGGCGGCGGGTGTGCGCGTCGCTCAGCGGCATGGCCTCGCGCAAGCGGTGGGAAATCACCGCACCGTCGCGCAGCAGGAAAAACACCAGGTACAGCATGACGCCGAGGCCGACGGCGAACTGCAGCGTGTTCTGGCCGATGGCGACGGCCTGCGCCGCCATGAACTGGCTGATGCGGGCGGCACCTTCGGTCAGCTTCGCCTGCAACCCCGCCACGTCGGCCAGTCCGATTTCATTCAGCCAGGCCTCGACCGAGGCCGGCAGGGCCTGCACGGCGGTCTGGAAGTATTGCCCGAAGTCCCATTTGCCGGTCCGGATCTGCTGGTAGGCAAAGGCCGCTTCCTGCGCGAGCGTGGCAATCATCAGAAACACCGGGACAATCGCCATCAGCACGCAGACCAGCAGCGTGGTCAGCGCTGCCAGGTTTTCCCGGTTGCCGAATCGCACCGTCAGCCTGCGCTGCATGGGATGAAACAGGATGGCCAGGATCGTGCCCCAGAGAATCGCGCTGTAGAAGGGCAGCAGTATCCAGATGAACGCAATGCTGACGGCGACCAGCAGGACGTAGAAACCTTTCAGATTGCGCATCGGGTTGTCCGTGAGTAGATCCGCCCAGGAACGATGCCGATGGAGCCTTGCAATTACCCGTCGGCGTTTGCGGTAGCGTTTGCGGTAGTGTTTGCGGCAGCGTTGCCGAAGGCGTTGCGCTGCAGGATCTGGTGATCCCTGCCATGGATCAGCAAGTCTACCTTGGCACGCCGGGCCTTCTCCATGCCGGTGGCGATCGCATGCGCCATCGACGTGAATCGCTGCTGGTTGCCGCTGCGTCCTTCGGCTTCGACGGCCCACCCGTTATGAGTCGGCACGACATGGATATTCTTGCCTGGCATGACACTCTCCGGAAGTTGGCAGTATGAGTGTCAGTGTTGTGCCGCCGTGCAGATATCGGGCGCCGTCTGACAAAACCGTCGGATTTCCGGAAGAACAAAGCCGTCCTGCAGCGACAACGCCCGCCGGGCGCCATGGCGGGCGTTCCTGGTGACAAGGACAGTGCGAAGGCGGCTCAGCTCAGCTTGCCGATAATCGCCTGCATCTCGTCGACATTGAAGGCGCGCAGCGTTTGCGTGCGCACGTTGCCCAGCGCGCCGACCGCCAGGCCGAACGCGGTCATGCTGGCATCATCCTGGGCCTCGACGGTCAGCACGATGTCGTATTTGCCCAGGGTCCAGTAGATGTCTTTCATCTGCACCCCGAAGCGCGCGCCCATCTCGCGCACCGCGGCGGCGCGCTTGGTGGTGTCCTTGACGGCACGGATGCCCTGGTCGGTGAAGCTGGCTAGCACGATATAGCGGGTCATGGCGGGATCTCCGGTAAGGATCGATCGATCGCCGTCCCGGCTGCGCGCACGCGACCGATCGCAGCAAGCCGGGGCAGTGGTTCAGGGTCTCCCGGTGCGACACCAGGGGCTCCTGAGCAACCCCATACCGACGCATATCGCGCGCCAGACGGCGTGGCGGGCCGCATTGCGGCAGATGGCGCGGGGCGGGCCGCGCGGCGCGGTCCGATGTGTACCAGCTTTGGTACAGCCGGCCCGGTGCTCAGTCGGACCACGGCCGCCGTTGTCGGGAAAACGACGATCCAAGCCGTCCTGCAATTGCGCAATTAACCGCCATGACCGGCCTCCGTCCACCCACGCGCTGCGCGCGCGGCAGGCTGGCAAGTCGAGGTGGGCGAAGCGAGGTGGGCGAAGCGAGGTGGGCGAAGCGAGGTGGCGAAGGCGCGCGGGCGACCGCGCGCGCCGGGGCTACCGGCCAGGGCCGGGATAGCCGTAGCCGCGCGGGGCCAGCCAGCGCCACAGCCGCTCTCGCCATGCGCCGCGTATGGAACCAGCCGCGGGCTTGCAGCGCGTGACATGCAGCGACGCGGCGGTGATCGCATACAGCTCGATGTGGCCGGTATCGGACAAGGTAACGCACTCGCTCGCCGTCAGCGCCGTGTCCTTCGGATCGCCATCGCGAATCAGCCACAACTCACCCGCGGTGCAGCGTACCGCCACCTGTTCGCCGGGGCCGGCGACAAGGCGCAGCGAGCTGCGGGCGGGCAGGGTGGCGGTCATATCGTTGCTGACCAGGTACATGATGGTCTCCCGGCTCAGGCCACGGCCAGGCCGGCCGGTGCCGGCACCTGCCCGTGGTGGGTTTGCGGCCGGACGAAGCCGGCGATGCGCTGGATCACCGCGGGATCGCGCAGCAGGCGGCGATGGCCGAGGCCCGTGGTGGTCTCCAGCCGGGCGCCCGGCCAGGCGCCGGCGATGGCCGCGCCGTCTTCCCAGCGCACTTCCTTGTCGTCGCGGTCATGGATCACCAGCGTCGGCGGCACCGGGCGCGTGCGGCCCAGGTCCGGCACATTGAACGCCGACCATGGCATGCCGAGCCAGCGCTCGCTGCGGCGCTGCATGCGGGCCAGCACTGCGGGCGCCACGCCCAGTTGCCACGCCAGCGCGGCGCATGCGGCGCGCATGTCGGCGGGCGCGCCCAGCAGCACCGCGGCGCTTGCCGGCAGGCCTTCGCGCAGCGCCAGCGCGGCCGCCGCGCCGCCCAGCGAATGCGCCACCACGGCGTGGACCGGGCCGGCGTGCCACGCTGCCGCCAGCAACGAGCGCGACATCTCGAGCACGGAAGTCTGCGCGGCGCCGCGCGCGCCGGCATCGGAGGCGCCATGCGACAGCGCATCGAAGGCGACCACCCGCATGCCTGCTGCCAGCAGGCCATCGATCACCGCATGCCACTGGCCCGCATGGCCGCCCCAGCCGTGGGCGAGCAGCACCACCGGACCTGCGTTGCCCCAGCGGTAGACGCGCACGCGCCGGCTGGGCCCATGGCCGGTCACCAGCGCCCAGTCGGCCCGCGCACCGTCTAGCACGTGCCGGGCGGCGGACGTGGCGGCGGCCCGCGGCGGGCAGAACCAGATGCGCTCGAGCCGGCGTGCCGTCGCCGCCGGCATCAGCACGCTGCCGGCTTGCCAGCGCAGGCGCTGCAGGCCCGTCAGGGCGCGCTGCAAGGTGCCGTCGCCGCTGGCGGTCGGCGCCGCATCGATGGTGCGTAAGGCCTTCGCCGCAGGGGCGGGCGAAGGGGAAACCGGGGAAGGAGAAGAGACTGCTTGCGTCACGACCTGCACCTCCAATGGATTCTGGATTGCGCGGCGTCATCGGGACCGGCCTGGCCGGAGGCGTCTCGCGCTTCTTAAAAGACCGACCAGTCGTGCTTTTTTCGGTACAAAAAAAGCCCGCCGGAGCGGTTTGCTGCCCGCCGGCGGGATAGCGCCGGCGCCGATGTCATGTCCTCACGGGATGGGGTGCGCCGGCAGCGGCGCGTGCCACCAGCGCCGCAAAGGCATGCCGTGCCATCGCTTCCGCATCCTGCCGCCCCAGCAGCTTGAACGACTGCTGGAACGCCATGCCGATGCCGGACAGCTCGAAGGCGAACTGGCGCGGGTCGACGTGCGCGCCGAACTGGCCTTCTTCGATGGCGTCCCCGACCACGCGCGCGATGGTGCTGTGCCAGTCCTTCAGCGACTGCACCACCAGGTCGCGAATCGAGCCGGGCCGGTCGCGGTATTCCTGCCCCAGCGCGGTAAACAGGCACCGTCCCTGCGTCACCGTGCCGCCCAGCCATTCCAGGTAGCCTTCGAACAGCGCCCGCAGGCGCGGCATGCCGCGCGGCTGGCGCATCGCCGGCCGGATCACGATGTCGCCGAAACGCTCTACCGCCAGGTCCAGCACCGCCTGCTGCAGCATCTCCTTGGACTTGAAGTGCGCATACAGGCCGCTCTTGGACATATTGGTGTCGGCCGCCAGCGTGGCCAGCGACAACTGCTCGAAGCCGACCTTGGCGGCGGCGTCCAGCGCCTGCTCGATGATGGCTTTGCGGGTGAGGTGTCCTTTCTGCATGCAGCGAGAATAGCACGACCGGTCGGTTTGTCAACGAAACCGGATGCATGGTAGTTGCCCGGACTTGCGTTGTTGTGCTCGCGCGGCCATAACGTCATATAGCTATGCATGTGACGTCAACGCAAACTGAGGGGGTCCGTTACTGTCAAGGCGGCACGAAGGCGTTGTGCACTGTCCGACGCTTGGATGGACGCCTTCCGGTTGATGCCGGCGCAAGTTGACGGGCCAGCAAGAAATCTGCACAAAGTGTTTCGGCGGTTACATACGGAACGCTTTGCGTGCTCTATACTCGAATGCACGTCCGCGCACTTTTTTTCACTGGTGACTGGAGACCGACATGAACAGTACAGCCGTGCCGAGAGGCGCTAGCGAACCGTTCCGGCAATTGCGGGCGCTGCGCCGCGCGCGCAAGCTCAAGCAGGAGGACGTTGCCCGCAAGGCGGGCATTTCCCGGGAAGCCTACCTACGGGCAGAATCCGGCCAGGCCGACCCGCGCATGTCGACCTTCCTGGCCGCCTGCGAGGCACTGGGCCTGGAAGTGGTGCTGGCGCCGCAACACCTTGCCGCCGACGTCAACGCTTTCATTGCCAGCCGCAACGGCGGCGTGACCGCTGCCTCGATGGCCGGCCAGCCCGCCGGCAGCGCGCCGGCACCGGCCGCGGCGCCGGCATCCGGCGGTGGCTTCGGCCCCGGTACCGGCGAGGGCCACAAACCGGTCTGATCGGGCTTCTGCCGGGCCGGCCCCATGCCTTGCGGGCCGGCCAGGCAGTTGGCCCTCCAGGCCACCCTCAGCAACCGGCGCGTGCCTTGGGTGCGCGCCGGGCCACTGTTGTCCGGAGAGCCGTTTCGCCCCTGGACAGCCATGACGCCGCAGGCCTGACTGCCTGAGCCGGCGCTTTCCACCTTTCCTTCCTTTTGCCGGTTCTGGCGCACGCGCCAGCGGCATCCTGCAATTTCCCGATTCGCGGCCTACAACTGCAAGAGCGCCGAAGTGCGGCCCGCTCGCATTTGCGGTTTGACACGTCCAGTGCCGATCATTACGATATGGTAAATTCATTGCACAATACGTAATTCATGCGCCGTGCGGCCAGCGCTGCGCTGATGGACCCACCCGGAGACGCAAGAGAACACCATGGACCTCACGCATACCCAGCTTGCCGAGCACGGCTATATGTCCGGCTTCGCCAACGAATTTGCCACCGAGGCACTGCCCGGCGCGCTGCCGGTGGGCCAGAACTCGCCGCAGCGCGCGCCCTATGGCCTGTATGCCGAGCAGCTGTCGGGCACGGCGTTCACGGCGCCGCGCGCGCACAACCGCCGCGCGTGGCTGTACCGCATCCGCCCGGCGGCGATGCACAAGCCGTTCACCCTGATCGAACAGTCGCGTTTCCTGAGCCGCTTCGACCAGGTGCCGCCGTCGCCGAACCAGATGCGCTGGAGCCCGCCGGCCATGCCGTCGGTGCCGACCGACTTCGTCGACGGCATCGTCACCATGGCCGGCAATGGCGGCCCGGAAGCGATGACCGGCTGCGGCATCCACCTGTACCTGGCCAACCGCCCGATGCAGGACCGCTTTTTCTACAACGCCGACGGCGAGATGCTGATCGTGCCGTAGCAGGGCAGGCTGCTGATGGTGACCGAGCTGGGCCGGCTCGAAGTCGAGCCGCACGAGATCGTGGTGATCCCGCGCGGCGTGCGCTTCCGCGTGGAGCTGCCCGATGGCGAGGCGCGCGGCTATATCTGCGAGAACTACGGCGCGCTGTTCCGGCTGCCTGACCTGGGCGTGATCGGCTCGAACGGGCTGGCCAACCCGCGCGACTTCCTGACGCCGGTGGCGGGCTACGAAGACCGCGAAGGCGCGTTCGAGCTGGTCGCCAAGTTCCAGGGCAACCTGTGGCGCGCCGACATCGGCCATTCGCCGCTCGACGTCGTGGCCTGGCATGGCAACTACGCCCCGTACAAATACGATCTGCGCCGCTTCAACACCATCGGCTCGATCAGCTTCGACCATCCGGATCCGTCGATCTTCCTGGTGCTGCAGTCGCCGTCGGATACGCCGGGCGTCGACACCATCGACTTCGTCATCTTCGGCCCGCGCTGGCTGGCCATGCAGGACTCGTTCCGCCCGCCCTGGTTCCACCGCAATATCGCCAGCGAATTCATGGGCCTGATCTCCGGCGTCTATGACGCCAAGGCCGAGGGCTTCGCGCCCGGCGGCGCCAGCCTGCACAACTGCATGAGCGGCCACGGCCCGGATGCGGAGACCTTCGAGAAGGCCAGCGCCGCCGACACCTCGACGCCGCACCACATCGAAAACACCATGGCGTTCATGTTCGAAACGCCGGGCGTGATCCGGCCCACGCCGTACGCCGCGCAATCGGCTTCGCTGCAGCAGGAGTACTACACCTGCTGGCAAGGCCTGAAGAAGCATTTCAACCCGAACACCCGCTGATCCCGGGCGCCTGGCCCTCCTGGTTTCCTCCTCTCCTGCTTGCGGGAGAGGGGCCGAGGGAGAAGGCAGGCGCTCGCCAGGCGTGACGCGTCACCGCATGTGACAAGTGCCACCAAAATTTTCGGAGTATCCCGATGACCGCCCCCCAGACCAGCTGGATCGACAGCGCCAACGACGGCAAGACCCATTTCCCGCTGCAGAACCTGCCGTACGGCGTGTTTTCCACCAAAGGCCAGGCGCCGCGTGTCGGCGTTGCCATCGGCGACCAGGTGCTGGACCTCGCCGCACTGGACCAGGCAGGCCTGCTGCCTGAAGCAGCCCGGGGCAGCTTTGCCGCGGCCAGCCTGAACCGCTTCATCGCGCTGGGCCAGCCGGTCTGGACCGAAACGCGCCGGCGCCTGACCGCACTGCTGTCCGGGGCCGACGCCGCGTTGCGCGACAACGCTGCCTTGCGCGACCGGGCGCTGGTGCCGATGCCGGCCGCGGCACTGCACCTGCCGGTCGAGATCCCGGGCTACACCGACTTCTATTCGTCGAAGGAGCACGCGACCAACGTCGGCCGCATGTTCCGCGATCCGGACAATGCGCTGCTGCCGAACTGGCTGGAGATTCCCATCGGCTACAACGGCCGCGCCAGCTCGGTGGTGGTGAGCGGCACGCCGCTGCACCGGCCCAACGGCCAGATCAAGCTGCCGAACGAGGCCCGCCCGGTGTTCGGCGCCTGCCGCAAGCTGGATTTCGAGCTGGAGATGGGCTTTATCGTCGGCAAGCCGTCGGCCCTGGGCGAGCCCGTCAGCACTGCCGACGCGCCGGCGCATATGTTCGGCATGGTGCTGCTCAACGACTGGAGCGCGCGCGATATCCAGCAATGGGAATACGTGCCGCTGGGCCCGTTCAACAGCAAGACCTTCGGCACCTCGATCTCGCCGTGGGTGGTCACCATGGAAGCGCTCGAGCCGTTCCGCCGCGACAATCCCGCGCAATCGCCCGAGCCGCTGCCTTACCTGCGGCAACAGGGCAGGAACGCCTACGACATCGCGCTGGAAGTCGCGCTGCAGCCCGAAGGCGCGGCCGCGCCCAGCACCATCTGCCGCACCAACTTCAAGGCGATGTACTGGACCATGGCGCAGCAGCTGGCGCACCACACCGTGTCGGGCTGCAACGTGCGCGTGGGCGACCTGATGGGCTCGGGCACGATCAGCGGCACCACGCCGGACTCCTACGGCAGCCTGCTCGAGCTGACCCGCAACGGCGCCGAGCCGCTGACGCTGGCCGATGGCAGCCAGCGCGGCTTCCTGCAGGACGGCGACGACGTGATCATGACCGGCTATTGCCAGGGCGACGGCTATCGCGTCGGCTTCGGTACGGTGTCGGGCAAGATCCTGCCGGCGCGCTGAGGCGCCGAGGCGCCGCGGGCGCTTCAGCCCGCGCTATCGCCTACCGCGGCGGCATCCAGGATGACCGCCGCGCGCCCTGACAGCAGCGTACGTCCCGCGGCGCTGACGACAAAGGCGTAGAGCACGGTGGCACCTTCGCCGCTGATGCGTTCTGCCGAGATCTCCAGCGGCGCCGCGATATCGTCGAGCCGTTCCACCTGCAGCACCAGCTTGCGCACGCTGGCAAGATAGCCGGTGCGGGGGCGCTGCCGCGCGCCCTCTGCCAGCAGCGCACCATGCACGGCCATCGCCTGCGCGGCATATTCGATGCCGCACGTCGCCGCCAGCCGGCCCTGCGCGCGCAGCGGATTGTCCGCCTGCGTGTGGCTGGTGGCCGTGCAGCGAACCGATGCCGCATCCCATTCGACGACACCATCGAGCAGGCACATGCTGCCCTGATGCGGAATGCGCGCCGCGATCCAGGCGCGGTCCCTGGTCGCTTCAGGCATGGGCCTGGCTGCCTAGGCTGGTGACGTCGGCTTCGATGCGCAGCGTGTCCAGATAATCCAGCACCACCGTGCCGTTCTCCGCGCGCGCGATGGCGGCGAGCAGCGGCAGCACGCGCGCGGCCGGGGCCGACTTGCGCAGCGCTTCCAGCGCGGCGTCCGGCATTACGCTGGCCGGCGCCGGCGTCAGCGCCACAGAGAGGCGCGCCAGCGAGCGCGCGCCCGGCTGCGGCGTGAGCAGCAGGGCCACGCCGAACGGGTCGGGAATCGGCCTGCAGCTGTGCAGCGGCTCCGGGTAGCCGGTGTCATAGGCAATCAGCAGGCAGGGCTCTGCATCGGCGGTGGCCTGCAGCACGGCTTCCAGCAGCCCCGCGCCGAAGCTGCCGTCCATCGCGCACAGCACGTTCGAGGCACGCATCGCTCCGGCGGCGATTGACCAGTAGCCGGCGGTCGCGTTGTGCACCGAGTTGTGGAAGCGCGTGGGCGACATCAGCGGCTCGGGCTGCGCCAGCGCTTCGCAGATGGCATGGAAGTTGTGGCCATCGCTGCTGGACGAGGTAAAGATGGTCGGCAGTTGCGCGGCATCGCAGCCACTGGCCGCCACCGCCTGCTGGCCCACGCCCAGCGCCAGCCGCACGGTGGGTCCGGTGCGGCGGCGCTCGGCCGGGGGCAGGCCGGCGGGCAGCGGCAGTTCGGTGGCCGCGTGCGCGTAGGGCGCGCGCCCTGCGAGCACGGCGCTGGCTTGCTGCCAGCCGCTCAGGCCGGGGCCGAGCAGGCCGATGCTTTCGATATAGACGGGCTGCGGCATGGCGCTGGCTCAGTAAGACACCGCGTCCGCACGGGCGAACAGCAGGCTGCAGTTGGACCCGCCGAAGCCGAACGCATTGCTCATCGCATAGCGCAACGGCGTGTCCTGGTTGGCGAGCTGGTAGTTCACGCGCAGCGCGGGGTCTACGTGCGTGGTGTTGATGCCGGCCGGCACCAGGCCATGACGCAGCGCCAGCGCGCAGATCACCGCCTCGAGCGCGCCGGCCGCGCCGAGCGCATGGCCGGTGGCGCCCTTGGTCGAGCTGCACGGCGTGCCGGGCAGCACCGCGGCCATGGCCAGCGCTTCGGCGGCGTCGTTGCTGCGCGTGGCAGTGCCGTGCAGGTTGACGTAGCCGACCTGCGCCGGCGCGATGCCCGCGCCGGTCAGCGCCTGCGCCATCGCCATGCGCGCGCCGAGCCCTTGCGGGTGTGGCGTCGACATATGATGGGCGTCGCTCGATTCGCCGATGCCGGCGAGCAGGATGGCATCGTCCGCCACCGCGCCGCTCACGCGTTCGAGCAGGCCGAACACCGCGCCTTCGCCGATCGAGATGCCGTTGCGCGCCACGTCGTAGGGCCGGCACGGCTGGCGCGACAACAACTCCAGCGCATTGAAGCCATACAGCGTGGTGTGGCACAGCGAATCCACGCCGCCCACCACGGCCGCGTCGATCAGCCCGGCTTCCAGCATGCGCCGCGCCGAGCTGAACACCTTGGCCCCCGACGAACACGCCGACGACACCGCCGCCGCAGGCCCTGACAGGCCCAGCTGCTGCCGCAGGAATGCCGGCAGCGAGTAGGGATTGTGCGTGCCGCCGTAGTGGAAGTCCGGCGGCAGCGCGCCGCTGGCCGGGTCGCGCTGGCGGTAGCCCAGTTCCGTTTGCAGCACGCCCGCGGTGCTGGTGCCGAGAAAGACACCAATGCGGTGGGCGCCGTAGCGTGCCGCCGCCTCGCGCACCCGTGCGGCAAAGCCGTCCTGCTGCAGGGCCAGCTGCGCCAGCCGGTTGTTGCGGCAGTCGAACACGGCTAATTCGGCCGGCAGCGTGACGGCGTCGACGCCGGCCACTTCGCCGACATAGGTATCGAGGGCGACGTCGCCGAACTGGCACGGCGCCAGCCCGCCGCGCTGCGCGCGCAGCGCCGCCAGCGTGGCATCGATGCCGGCGCCGAGGCAGCTGGTGGCCGTGAAATGCGAGAACAGGAGCGGGGACACAGCTTCGGTGAGGGGAATGGGAGGATTCTCGGAAGGCAGCGCCAATTGTAACAAGCCGCGGCGCCTCAGCCCGGCGGCACCACGGCGCGCAGCGTCACGCAGCGCAGGCCGGCCAGGTCGATGGCGTCCAGCACGCCCGGCAGCACGGTGGTGCAGTGGGGCCGGCCGGCCGGATCCAGGCCGGGGTTGCCGTCGTGCAGCAGCAGGATGTCGCGCCCGGCCAGCCGGCCGGCCAGGCGCTGCGCCACGCGCGCGGCGTTGTTGCCGCTGCGGGTATCGAAGCCGCGCCGGGTCCAGGCCGCCAGCTGCAGCCCGAGCCGGCACAGCACCGGCTCCAGGAAGGGGTTGCGCAGTCCCGCCGGGGCACGGAAGAAGCGCGGCGCCTGGCCGGTGATCTGCGCCAGCACCTGCTGCGCGGCGGCGATTTCGCGCTGGATGCGCGCGGGCCCGAACAGCGAGAAATGCAGCCGGTGGGACATGCTGTGGTTTTCCACGGCATGGCCGCGGCGCACGATCTCGCGCACCAGTGCGGGATGCGCCGCGGCGCGCTCGCCGATGCAGAAAAACGTCGCGCTGGCGCCGTGCTGGTCGAGCAGGTCGAGCACCCGCGGCGTCACCGCCGGGTTGGGGCCATCGTCGAAGGTCAGCGCCACGCAGCCTTCGGCCGACGGCGGCAGGCGCAGCAGGTTGGGCCCGAGCCAGGTGCTGCGCGGCCACAGGCCGGCCGCGCACATCGCCGCATGGGTCGCGCCGATGCCGGCCACGGCCCAGCCCAGGCCCTGCGGGTAAGCGAGCATCGCCCCGACCGCGCCCACATGCACGGCGGCAGCGCCATAAAGCAGCGGGCTCGGGCGCCACGGCCGGCTGGGGTAGTGCGCGGGCAGCGGCGCGCCCGGTGCGGATAGCGGCTTCATGTTGCACTCCCGGCCGTCCCTGGTGCCGGGGACGAGGCCCCGGGCGCGAGGATGGCCGAAAACCACAGCGCCAGCACGGCGCCGGGGCCTACCGTCAGCCCGAAGGCCTGCAGCAGCGGCAGGCTCGACAGCGCCAGCAGGCCGAACGCGGCGACCGTGGTCAGGTTGGCCAGCAGCAGCGACACCAGCGTGTGCGGCGAAGCGCCAGCCGCCTGGCCATCCGCTGCCGGGCCATTAAAGAATAGCGCGTAGTTGGAGCCGACCGCGGCCAGCAGCAACAGGCCCACCAGGTGCAGCAGCGTCAGCGGCTGGCCCAGCGCCGCCAGCCCGCCCAGCACCACCACCGCCGCGGCGGCCAGCGGCAGCACCGTGGCCAGCACCCGCCTCGGCGAGCGCAGCGCCACCGCCAGCAGGGCGATGATCGCCAGCAGTCCGGCCAGCGACAGCAGCAAGGCCTCGCGCAGGTAGCCGGCGTAGAGCCGGTCCGATTCGCCCTTCAGATCGACGAACAGGGTATCGGGCACGCCGGCGCGCTGGATCGCGGCACGCACCGCGGCGCTGTCGACGCCGTCGGCGGCGCTGGCCTGGTCTGGCGCATGCACGGGCGCGCGCAGCGGCAGCGTCGCGCTCCAGCGGCCGTTGCGCTGCACCAGCAGCGCGTCGACCGCCAGCGCCATCGACGTGCCGCGCAGGCTCTCGCGCTGCAGCAGCGGCCCGGTGCGGGCCGCTTCGGCCTGTGCCAGGAAGGGCGCGAACACCGAGGCGCGCACCGGCTGCGCGGCGATGGCGGACTGCAGGCGCTGCGCCAGCACATCGGGCGGCGGCAGGCTGGCCTGGCGCTCGCGTTGCGTGGCGGCGCTGGGCAGGTAGCGCGCCGGGCTCTCGTAGCCGCCGATAAAGTTCTGCGCCACCAGCGGCTCCAGCTCATGCGCCACGCGCTCCGCGCCCTGCAGCACGGATTCCTGGTCCGGCCCCGACACCACCACCAGGTAGCGCACGTCCGGCGCGCCCAGGTTTTCGCGCAACGAGGTGTCCAGGGCCTGGTCGCTCGCCGATACCGGGCTCAGCGCCTGCAGTTCCCGGCCCCACAGCGTGCCGCGGTGCAGGGCCAGCACCACGCAGGCACCCACGACCAGCAGCAGCACCAGCCAGCGCAGCCGGTGCGCGCGCGCCGTCAGCCATTGCAGCTTGCGGCCCAGCGGGGCGACGTCGCGCAGCTGCAGCGTGGCCGGCACCAGTTGCGGCAGCACGAAGCGCGTCACCAGCGCGGCGGTGACCAGTCCGGCAATCGAATACAGGCCGAGCTGCGCCAGCCCCGGAAAGCCCGACAGCAGCAGCGACGCAAAGCCGCACACCGAAGTCAGCACCCCCAGCCGCACCGTCGGCCAGAAGCCGCCAAGCCACGCGCGCTCGTCGCGCCGGCCCTGGCGCGTGTACTGCGCGGACTGCACGAACAGGTAGATCGAATAGTCGACCGCCTCGCCGATCAGCGTGGTGCCGAAGCCCAGCGTCAGGCCATGCACGGCACCGCCGAAGCCCAGGCTGACCGCGGCGATGCCCGCCAGCGCGCCGCTCAGCACGGGCACCAGCCCCAGCACCAGCAGCGGCACCGAGCGGTACACCGCCAGCAGCAGCGTGACGATGATGGCGAGCCCGATGGTCGAGAGCCGCTCGACATCGTGCCGGATGGTGTCGCGCGCCTTGACCGAGAACACGCCGGGGCCCGTCATCACCAGCTGGTAAGGGCCGCCGGCGTTGGCGCTGGCAAAGGCTTGCTGCACGGCCGCCATCGCCGCTGCCTGCGCATCGGTATCCGAGCCCGCGCCGGCGGTCTGCGCCAGCAGCAGCGCGCGCTTGCCGTCGCGCGAGGCCCATGCGCCGGCGTGCATCGGCACGCGCTGGCCGGCATCGAGCTGCGCCAGCATCGCCGCGACCTCGCCGGTGGGGTCGCGCGGCAGCAATGACTTGGTAAAGAGGCCCGCCGAGGAGGCCAGCAGCGCGAACGAGTCATTCACCGCCTGGGCCAGCCCGTGTTCGCTGAAACGCTCCGGCGTGACCGCGGGACTGAGCAGGTAACGATGCGCGAAGACGTATTCGCGGTCCGCCGCCTGGTTGACCGGCTCGCCGTTCTGCACCGACGCGAAGCGCGGATCGCCGCGCAGCTGCGCCGCCATCGCGCGCGAGACGCGGGCGCGGCCATCGGCGTCGCCGCCTTCGATGCCGACCAGGATCAGGCGCGATACCAGCCCGTCGCGCAGCTGGTCCACCAGCAACTGCTGCTCGGCGCTGGGCAGCCGCGGCAGGAAGGCGGACAGGTCGGCGGTGAAGGTGGTGCGGCTGACCACGGCGGCGCAGGCCAGCAAGGCCAGCACCCACAACGCCAGCGCCAGGCGGCGCGGTGCCGCGCTCATCGGCTCGGCGCCGGCCGGATCTTCATCACCGAGCGGTCACCGTCGGCCTGCCGGATCTCGATCTGGTCCAGCGCATCCTGACGGCCCGCGATGCGCACCTGGCTGACCGCCGCGGCCATGCGCGAATCCGCCGGGGTTAGCGTCAGCGTCCAGCGGCCGGCACGGCCCTCGACGGCGAGCTTGTAGTAGCGCTCCAGCGCATCGCGGTTGCCGGCCAGCGTGGCGCGGATGCTCTCGATAAAGGCGGCGATCTCGGGGTAATTCTGCAGCGGCATGGTGTAGCGCTTGCCGTCGCGCTCGATGGTCAGCATGTCGCCGTCCAGCACCAGGTTTTCCGGCTTGGGCGAGAGCGTGCGCTTTTCCAGGTGGTCGGGCGCGGTGAAGCGCAGTTCGCCCGAGGACTGCACCGGCTTGTCGAGCAGCGCCAGGTACTTGGTCTCGGTGAACAGCACGCGCCCGGACTTGCGCTGCGCCAGCGTCGACATCAGCTGGTCGACGCCGAACGCGGCGGTGGTGGGTGCAGGGGCGGCCGATGTAGCCGCGCCGGCAAGCGGTGCCAGCGCAAGCAGCGCGCTCGCCAGCAGCGCGGACAACGGGTAGCGGAAGGGACGCGCGGAGAAAAACATCAGTGGCGGCTCACGGGTCAGGGCTCGTTCCCCGGCGGCGGCTGCTCGGACAGCGGCGGGCCGGCGTGCCAGAAGTCATAGAAGTTGAACCAGTTGTACGGGGCGCTGCGGCAGAACCGCTCCAGCAGCTGCACGTAGTCAGCCAGCGCCGCCTGCACCGCGCTTTCGCGCTGGCCGCGCGCGGTCTCGGTGAAGTCCGCCAGCGGCACGAAGTGGACGTCGTAGCGGTTGCCGCCGCGGTACAGGCCGGTGATGAAGAACACCGGCCGCCGCAGCATCGCCGCCATGCGCAGCGGGCCGGTGGGGAAGCCGGTCGGCGCGCCCAGGAAGCTGCATTGCTGCACCGGGTCGGTGGCGCGCTGCGACAGCGTGCGGTCGGCCAGCATGCCGATCATATAGCCCCGGTCCAGGTAGTCGCGCACGCGCAGCATGGTGTCGAAGCGGCCCAGCGCGATCACGTCCTGGCGCATCGCCGGGTTGATCGACTGCAGCACGTCGTTGAGCTTGTGCGCGTTCTCTTCGTACATGGTGATCGCGACCTCCATGTCCGGGTGGCGCCGTCCCAGCGCGCGCACCACCTCGAAGCTGCCCAGGTGCGCGCCCAGCAGGATGGCGCCGCGCCCGCGCGCCATCGCGGCTTCGAGCAGGTGCTCGCCATGCAGGCGGATGTCGAACAGGTCGAAGCGGCCGTTGAGCAGGTAGATGCGGTCGTGGATGGTCGAGGCGAAGGTGAACACGTGGCGGTAGCCGTCGCTCCAGCTGGCCGGGCGTCCGAGCACGCGGTCCAGGTATGCACGCGAGGCATGGCGGGCCGCCGGCGCGAACAGCATGAAGTAGGCGGCAATGCCTCGCAGCACCACGCGCCCGGCGGGCCGGCCCAGCGCCAGCGAGATCCACGTCATGACGCGCAGCAGCGTGATGCTGCCGCGCTCTTCGCGGCTGGACCATTCCGCGTCCAGCGGCGCCTGGCGCCGCCACAGCCAGCTCAGCATGGCGCGGCTCCGCGTACCTGCAGCGTGCCGCTGGCGACATCGCGCCCGGCGCTGCGCAGCGTGAAGCGGATGGTGTGGTCGCCATCGGCTGCCGGCTCGGCCTGGTGCAGCACCTCCACGCGCTCGCCCGGGCGCACCGGGCTCAGGAACTTCAGCATGCTGGCCTGCGCGACGGCAAGCGGGCGGCCCAGCGCAGTCCCGAGCGCCAGCACGGCATGGTCCAGCAGCACCACGCCCGGCACGATCGGATGGCCCGGGAAGTGGCCGGCCATGGCCGGGTGGCCGGCATCGATGACAAAGCCCGGCGGCGGCGCGGGAGGGCGGTCCTGCGCGCCGGACAGGGTTGCCACCAGCGCGGCCAGCGCTTCGCGCGGCAGCTTGCCGGCGGCGTTGCGCGGCAGGCGCTCGGCAAAGTACAGGGGCCGCGGCATGAAGGCCGGATCGATCCGTTCGCGCAGCGCCTGCTGCAGCCGGGCCGGCGTCTGGCCCGGGGCTACCACCACGGCCACCAGCCGCACCACGTGTCCCTGCGTGTCGCCTTCATGCGCGTCGTCGGGCATGAAGAAGGCGCCGTCGCGCACGCCGTCGATGGCGGTGAGCTGGTGATTCAGGTAAGCCAGCGAAGTCCGCTTGCCGGCGATATTGAGCAGGTCGGCCTTGCGCCCATGGAGCAGGAAGCGCTGCGCGTCGAGCGGGACGATCGCGTCGCCCAGCGGCACCGGCTGCTCGATATGGCCGCCCTCGGCCCAGGTTTCGGTATCGCCATCGGTGGCGCTGGCGCGCGCTTGCAGGCGCACCCCTGGCACCAGTGTCCACGTCTCTTCCTGTGCGGTGCGGCGGGTGGCCAGCTGGCCGGTCTCGGTGCTGCCGTAGATTTCGCACAGCGGCGCGGCGAACAGCGCCTCGGTCTCGGCGGCCAGCTGGCGGCCGAGCGGAGCGGTGGCGCACAGCACCAGGTCCGCCGCGGGCATGGCCAGCCCGGATTGCACCAGCGTGCGCAGGTGCACCGGCGAGCTGACCAGCGCGCGCGGCGCCGGCACCGCGGCCAGCGCCGCGCTGACATCGGCCGGGTAGAACGCCGGCGCGGCCACCAGCGCCGCGCCGCCCTGCAGCACCAGCATCACGGTGGCTTCCAGGCCGAACATATGCTGCGGCGGCACCGTGCCGGCCAGCGTCCAGGCGCGCCCGTCGAGCAGGCCGAGCCGTTGCGCCGCGGCGCGCGCGCAGCGCGCCATGGCGCCCCAGGTCTTGCGATGCGGCACCGGCGTGCCGGTCGATCCGGAGGTGAACACGTAGGCCATGACCTGCGCCGCCGGGATCTGCGGGATCTTGATGGGGCCGTCTGCGCCAGTGGCCGCCAGGCCGTCGTGGTAGTGCAGCGCCGGCATCCCGGACACGGCATCGGGCTGGTCGTGCAGGCAGAACGCATCGGGCGCGAACGCCAGCAGCTGGCGCACCGTCTCGGGCGTGTGCGACGGCGGCAGCAGCGTGGCCTTGCCCGCCAGCAGCGCCGCGCACAGGCCGACGGTAAAGCGGTAGCGGTCGCTGCAGGCGTTGAACACATGGCCGCCGGCGGGCAGCGCGGCTGCCAGGCGGGCGGCGTCGGCCAGGAACTGCCTCACGGTGACCGGCCGTCCGTGCACCCACGCAACGATGTCGTCGGGCGCGGCGTGGGCAACGAGGGGGAGCGTGGTCATGGACGGAGCCTGTGCTGGTCTTGCGCGATGCCGGGGCCGGATGGCGGCGCCTTAGCGCGGCAACCCGGCGTGAGCTGCACGGGCCGCCATGAGCGCGCGATAGCCATGCACCGCGTCGAGCAGGCCGCCGTGGCGCATGTCCGGAAACGCGATGCGGCGGTACACCGCCTCGCCCGCGAACATCAGCGCGATCAGCAGCGGCGTGGCCAGGTTGGCGAAGCTGGACCAGGCCGCCACCGGCGCCAGCACGAACAGCAACGTCGAGACGCCGACCATGGCCGCGAAGAACAGCGTCCAGGCCTGGGTCACGCGCACCGTGTAGCGCGCATGCGCGGCAGACAGCGTGCCATGGATGGCCGTGGCGATCTGCGTGCACAGCGGGGTGTGGCCGCGGCGCAGGCTGAGCGCGAACATCGCGCCCAGCGCGGCATTGGCGCCCGCGTGCTGCAGGTAGTAGGTCCAGCCGAAATGGCCGGCCAGCGGCGCGCGCCACAGCCACAGGGCGGCGCACGCGGCCAGCAGCGCCAGCAGGGCGGGGATACGCCCGGCCAGCCGGCGGCAGCCAAGAAAGCCGATCAGCAGGAACGGCGCCGCGCCGAGCCACAGCGCGGCCACTTCGGCGCCCGGCTGGTGGGCCGCGCGATGCAGCGCCGATTCGTAGGCCACGAAGCCCGCCACCGCGCCGATCCAGGCATGGCGCCGCCACGACGGGGCGGCGGCGTCCGGCGCGGGCAGGACACCGGCGGCGGCAGGAGGGAAGCGGTCAACGGGCTGGCTCGAAGGCATCTTGTGGAGCTTGGTGTGTTGCGTAAGGCGCTTGGCCTGCGGCGCGCCGGAATGGCGCAGGCGGCAAGCGAGGCGAACGCTTTATACCCCAAAAGACCCTCCGGACGCGATCATGATTCCCCAATAGGTTGTTGATGTTGTTACTAAACTTCTCTCGACTGGTCCGGGAATGCCCCGTTTGATAGCATTCGGGTGCCCGACGCCCACACCGGGATTGACCCGCCCCGGCACGGGCGGCGCAGCGGCGTTCCAGCCATCTAGCAACATGACCGAACTCGAAACCGAACTTGCCCGCCTGATCCTCGACGAACTCGACATCGCCGAACTGCGGCTGGAGGACATCAACGCCGCCACGCCGCTCTATGGCGAGGGCTTCGGGCTGGATTCCATCGACATTCTCGAGATCGCCCTGCTGGTATCGCGCAAGTACGGCGTCGAGCTGCGCTCGGACAATCCCGACAACAAGACCATCTTCACCTCACTGGGCAGCCTGGCCGCCTACCTGGCGCAACACCGCACGCGCTAGCCCAGCCACCATTCCCTTCAGCCCGGACAGGATCACGACATGCCGCAGCAAGCCACGCCCGCGCCGGCGCTGGTGGCAGGCGGCGCCGAGCCTTCGGCGACCCACCTGGTGCTGATCCCCAGCTATAACCCCGGCGTACGGCTGCATGAGGTGCTGCGCGGCGCGCGCGCGGCCTGGACCCCGGTGTGGGTGGTGGTCGACGGCAGCACCGACGGCAGCGCGCAGTGGCTGCAGGCGCAGGCCGCCACCGACCCCGGGCTGCAGGTGCTGGTGCTGCCTGCCAACCAGGGCAAGGGCGCCGCGGTGCTGCACGGCATCGAGCGGGCCGCGGCGGCCGGCTACACCCATGTGCTGGTGATGGACTCCGACGGCCAGCATCCGGCGCACCTGATCCCGGAATTCATGTCGGTATCGCAGCGCGACCCCGGCGCGATGGTGCTGGGCCGCCCGCGCTTCGACGCCAGTGCCCCGCGCGAGCGGGTGTACTGGCGCCGCATGTCGAATTTCTGGGTCGACGTGGAGACGCTGTGGGCCGGGATCGGCGATTCGCTGTTCGGCTTCCGCGTCTACCCGATCGCCCCATTGCGGGCCGTGATGCAGCATAGCCGCTGGATGCGGCGCTTCGATTTCGATCCGGAGGTGGCGGTGCGGCTGTGCTGGCGCGGCGTGCGCCCCGTCAACGTCGACGCCCCGGTACGCTACTTCGATCGGCAGCAGGGCGGGGTCTCTCACTTCCGCTACCTGCGCGACAACCTGCTGCTGACCGGCATGCACCTGCGGCTGCTGGCCGGCCTGGTGGTGCGCCTGCCGCTGCTGCTGTGGCGCCGCTTGCGCCGGCCGGCCCGTCACACCCCGTAGACCCAGGCGAAAACGAACCAGGCCGCACGCAGCGGCCTGGTTGCCCGTCAGCGGTTCGGCGGTCAGTCGCCCAGCTCGTGGCCGATCACACCACCCACCACGGCGCCGCCGATGGTGCCCGCGGCACTGCCGTCGGTCAGTTCATGCCCGGCGACACCGCCGGCCACCGCGCCCGCCGCGGTACAGCCGGCCAGCGCCATGCTTGCGCCTATCAGAAGCGCGCCTGCGAGTTTCCACATGATGTTCTCCTGTGCCGGGCCTGCGCGCCAACAGCAGCGGGCAGGGCCCTCATGCGTCCACTGTAGGCGTGTGACGCGACGCGGCCCTTCCGTGCGGCGCCGATTGCCCTGTAGGAATAGGACGACGGCCCGGGTGGCGCGGCCGTGGCCTCAGCCCTTGCCGCCGTGCTGGCGCAGCCGCTTGATCAGCGACGAGGTGTCCGCGCGGCCACATCCCATCTGCTGCAGGTCGGCATAGAACTGGTCCACCAGCGCCGTGACCGGCAGGCCCGCGCCGTTGCGGCGGGCTTCGTCCAGGCACAGGCCAAGGTCCTTGCGCATCCAGTCCACCGCGAAGCCGAAGTCGAACTTGTTGTCGAGCATGGTGGGGCCGCGGTTCTCGAGCTGCCAGGAACCGGCCGCGCCCTTGCTGATGACGTCGAGCACCAGCGGCATGTCCAGGCCCGCGCGCTCGCCGAAGGCGATCGCTTCGGACAGGCCCTGGATCAGGCCGGCGATGCTGATCTGGTTGACCATCTTGGCCAGCTGCCCCGCGCCGGATTCGCCGATGCGGGTTACGGCGCGCGCATAGGCCGCGATGACCGGCTCGGCCCGCGCAAAGGCCTCGGCGTCGCCGCCGCACATGATGGTCAGGATGCCTTTTTCCGCGCCCACTTCGCCGCCGGAGACCGGGGCGTCGACAAAGTGCAGGCCGCGTTCGCCGGCCGCGGCGTAGAGCTCGCGCGCGACGTTGGCGCTGGCGGTGGTGTGGTCGACAAAGATGCAACCGCTGGGCGCGCCGAAGAAGGCGCCGTCGCGGCCGGTCAGCACCGCGCGCAGGTCGTCGTCGTTGCCGACGCAGGAGCAGACCACCTGCGCCTCGCGCACGGCCTGCGCGGGGGTGGCGGCGGCCTTGCCGCCGAACCGTTCCACCCAGGCCTGGGCCTTGGCGGCGGTGCGGTTATAGACCGTGACCTCGTGGCCTTTGGCGGCGAGGTGGCCGGCCATATGAAAACCCATGACGCCCAGTCCGAGGAATGCGACACGCATGCTGCTGCTCCGTTGCTTGTTTGATGTTCGGGATCGGTGAAGCGCCGCGCGGGTCCCGCGACGCTGGTCCGGGGAGTATACGGCCCGGGTGGCGCCCCGGACAGATACAGAGCCGCCGGCGGCGGGGCATGACAGCCAGCGCGGCGTGTGGAGGTCCTGACAAGTCACAGGCGGGTCAGAACCCGCCTACGCCAGCATCCGCCCTTGTCCTATCCCTCGGGGCGCGCACGCTGCCTACATTGAACTCAGGTTGCACCTCCGAAGGAGCCGACTCATGTCATTCGCGCTATATCTCATCGGCCTGCTGGTCCTGGTGGGCGGCATTGCCTGGGGCCTGTCGACGGCCGGGCTGGCGCCGGTCTATATCGGCATTGCCTGCCTGATCGTGCTCGGTATCGGCATCATGGCGGCCGTCTCGCGTACCCGCACCAAGGACCCCTCCTGACGCCTTTCCTTGCGGGTCCGGCACGGCGCCGGGCCCGCCCGCCTGTTCCGTCACGCCGCGCAGGGGCGGGCGTACCAGGCTGGCGTTCCACGCCTGCTGGATCACCTGGGCGATCTGGTTGAACGCTTCCTTCGAAATCACCGCCTCTTCGCGCATCGTTTCCAGCGACAACTTGCCCCGCCGCAGCGCGAACAGCATCAGCAGGCGCCGCTCCAGCGCCTCGGTATAGTCGCCGAATCTCGCGCGCATGTCGGCCAGGCCTGCCGCGGCCGCCTGCGAGCGGTCTTCCAGCACCCCGTCGAGCACCGTCGCCATGCGCGCGCCGAACACCGGCGTCAGCATCGAGCGGTTGTAGCGGCGCAGCCGGTCCAGCACGGTCTGGCGGCAGATCAGCAGCTCGAAGCGGTCGGCCAGCGCGCGCGCCAGCGGGCGGTCGATGCCGAGCCGGCGGTGCAGGAACAGCGCCACCTTGAAGCCCAGGTGATAGTCCAGGATATGCCGCGCCGCGCGGTTGTAGCCGATGCGCCCCTGCTCGCGCGCCGCGTCGATCATCTGCGCGGTGTTGCGCATCATCGCGTCGAGGTTGGCCACCGAGATCACGCCGTCGCCGTACTCGGGAATCAGCTCGCGCTCGCGCGTGGCCAGCGTGACCAGGCCGATGCTGAGCCGGTCGCGTTCGGACAGCGCGGTGTCGAAATCGAATTCCGCCGAACCCAGCTCGATGCCGCGCCGGTATTGCTGCGCCGCGTCGCGCGCGATGGCAGGGGGCAGGTCGAACGAATCGGCCACGCGCGCCAGCATCGCCTCGACTTCTTCGGTGGACAGGCGGATTGCCTGCAGCTGCAGCGCCCGCTCCTGCGGCGAAAGCTGGTCCAGGCCGAGCCGGTGGATCAGCGCGCGCAGCGTGGTGCCGTTGAGCAGCAGGCTTACCAGCACGAAGCCGGTCGCCAGGATGGCGACAAAATGCCGCGTTTCGTAGGGCAGGTCGCTGTTCTCGGCGATGCCCAGCGCCAGCACCAGCGTCACCGCGCCGCGCAGCCCGCCCCAGGCGATGGCCAGCTTGAAGGCGCCGTCGATGGGCGCGCTCAGCCGCAGCCACGACAGCAGCGGCAGCAGCCCGAACAGCGTCGCCAGCCGCGCCGCCAGCGCCGCTACCACCAGTGCCAGCAGCAGCCAGCCATGATGGCCGGTCACGCCTGCCAGCATCGACGGCACGCGCACGGCGGCCAGCAGGAACACCACCGCGCCGGCAATCCCGGCGAACTGCTCCCACATCATGCGCAGGTGGCGCCAGTTGGCCGGCGCCAGCCGCGTGGGCCCCAGCGCGCTGACCATCAGGCCCGCGCACACCACGGCGACCACGCCCGACACGCCCAGCAACTGCTCGGCCAGCAGGTAGAGCGGGTAGGGCAGCGCCAGCGTCAGCGCGCTTTCCGCCATGGCCAGGCCGGCCAGCCGTGGCAGCAGGTCCGACACCAGCCGGCCGGCCAGCGCGCCGCACAGCACCCCGCCGACAAAGGCCCACGCCAGTTCGCGCAGGCCCGCCGCCAGCGTCGCCTGCGCGCCATGGCCGGTCAGCATCGCCACCAGCACGCCGACGATGGCGATCGCGGCGGCGTCGTTGAGCAGGCTTTCGCCCTCCACCAGCCGGATCAGCCGCGCCGGCGCGCCCACGTCGCGGAAGATCGCGATCACCGCGGCCGGGTCGGTGGTGGCGACCACCGCGCCCAGCAGCAGGCACACCGCCAGCGGCATGCCGCTGGCCGCCGCCGTGGCCACGCCGATCACACCGGTGGCGACCACCACGGCCACCACCGCCAGCAGCAGGATCGGCGCCGCGTCCGGCAGCATGCTGCGCACGTCGGCGGTCAGCGCGGCGTGGAACAGCAGCGGCGGCAGGAAGATCCACAGGTAGGCCTCGGGCGGCAGGGCCGGGTCGATCAGCGGATGCAGGAAGTGGTAGGCAAAGTCGGGGTGGGCCGCGTCGATGGCGACATAGCCCGCGCCGATGGCAATGCCGATGGCCGACAGCAGCGTGGATTCCGGCAGCACCAGCCGTGCCGCGGCCACCTGCACCACGGCGACGATGGCCAGCAGCGCGCCGGCCAGCACCAGGATATCGACGATGATGCTCATGCGCCGGCCTCCGGTGCCGCCGCCGCCGTCGGCGTTACCAGCGGCGGGCTCGCCAGCCGCGCGCGCACGGCCGCGGCCAGTTCGGCCGCCGCCGGCGACAGGCTGCGGTTGCGCGCGGTGACCAGGCCGATCGAGCGCTCGGTGACCGGCGCGGTCAGCAGCCGTTCGACGATGCCGGGCTGGCGCACGGTGCCCGCCGCGATTTCCGGCAGCGCGGCCACGCCGAAGCCGCATTCGACCATGGCGGCGATGGTGGCCAGGCGTTCGGCCTCGAACACCGGCTGGAAGCGGATGCGGTTCTGCAGGAAGGCCCACTCCGCGTACTGGCGCACGCTGCTGGGATGGGTCATCGACACATGCGGCGCGTCGGCGGTATCGGCCCAGCGCAGCGGGCCGGGGCTGCGCGCCAGCGGGTGCGCAGACGGGATCAGCAGCACGAAGCGGTCCGACAGCAACGGCTCGTAGTGCAGGTCGGCCTGCTGCGGGTTGGCGGCGGTCAGCGCGAAATCCACATCGCCGGCGCGGACCAGGTCGAAAGCCGGCCCGGACAGGGTATCGAACACCTTCAGCGCCACCTCGGGCCGTGCCTGGTGGTAGGCCATCAGCACGCGCGGCAGCACCCGCGCCGCCAGCGACGGCAGCGCGGCCACCGCCACCTGGCCGCGCTCGGCGCTGGCGATGCCGGTCACGGCGTCGATGGCGCCGCGGAACGCCGCCTGCAGCAGCGCGGCCTGCTGCATGAAGACCTGGCCCGCCGCGGTCAGGCGCACGGTGCGGGTGGTGCGGTCGAACAGGCGCACGCCCAGCGCTTCCTCGATGCGCAGGATCTGCGTGGACAGCGCGGATTGCGACAGGTGCAGCTGGCCGGCGGCCTGGCGGAAGTTCAGCGTGCGGCCCAGCACCAGCGTGGTTTCGATGTCGCGCATCGACAGGTTGATGTGCATGGCAGAAGCGGTCCGGCCGCATGCGTGGCCGGACTGTCAAGGCGATTGATCTGGTTTGGCGATCATTTTATCCAGAGATTCGACTTCTTCAATCAAAGCGGATTCTCTACACTGGCGCGATGCCAGGAGAAACCATGCCGAACGCCAGCCCCAGCCCAGCCTCCACGCCCGCCATCCTGAGCCGGCCGGGCGCCGCCCATGCCGTGGTGGTGGGCGGCGGCACCATGGGCGCCGATGTCGCCGTGGTGCTGACCCGTGCGCTGTGCCGCACCACCGTCGTCGAACCCGATGCCGGGCGCGCCGGCGGATTGCCAGCACGCGTGCGCGCCAACCTCGCAGCGATCGGCCGCGAAGCCGGCGCGGAGCGGCTCACAGTGGCCGCGACGCTCGACGCCGTGGACTGGTCATCGGTCGACCTGGTGATCGAATGCATTCCCGAGCAACTGGCGCTGAAGCAGGCGCTCTTTGCCGAACTGGTGACGCGCGCGCGCCCGGACACGGTGCTGGCCAGCAACAGCTCCAGCTTCCCGATCAGCGCGATCGGCGCAGGACTCGCCACGCGTGCGCGCATGCTCGGCCTGCATTTCTTCATGCCGGCGCACCTGGTGCCGCTGGTGGAGGTGGTGATGGGCGATGCCAGCGAAGAAAGCTGCGCCGACGCGCTGGCTGCCTTCATGCGCCGCTGCGGCATGGTGGCCGTGAAGGTGCGCAAGGACCTGCCGGGCTTCCTCGCCAACCGGCTCCAGCATGCGCTGTCGCGCGAGGCCTTCAGCCTGATCGACCGCGGCATTGCCTCGCCCGAGGACGTCGATGCGGCGGTGCGCTTCGGCTTCGGCTTCCGCTTCCTGGCGGCGGGGCCGGTGCTGCAGCGCGACCACGCCGGCATCGACGTGCATGCCGCGGCCGGCGCCACCATGTACCCGACCTTCTGCAACGACGACCATCCCGCGCGCTGCCTGTCCGAGCGCGCCGCCGACGGCCGCCACGGCATGAAACGCGGCGAAGGCTTCTATGCGTGGACGCCTGACACGATCGCCGCCGAGCGCGCGCGCTATGACCACCTGCTGCGCGCCGGCCTGGCGCTGATTGCCCCCGAACTACCCGAGATCGAACCATGAACCCCACCCCATCCCAGGCTGGCCCGCAGCGCGCGGCGCTGGCCGATTCGCCGCTGATCGTCACCGTGGCGCCCAACGGCGCCTACAAGCGCGCCAGCGACCATCCCGCGGTGCCGCTGACCGCCGCGGCGCTGGCGGCGGAAGCGCGTGCCTGCCTCGATGCCGGCGCCGCCATGATGCACATGCACGTGCGCGACGCCGAGGGCCGCCATTCGCTTGATGTGCAGACCTACCGCGACGCCCTGGCGGCGGTCAGGCAGGCGGTGGGCGACGCGCTGCTGGTGCAGGTGACCAGCGAGGCCGCCGGCGTGTACCAGGCCGCCGAGCAGATGGCGATGGTGCGCGCGCTGCGCCCCGAGGCGGTCTCGGTCGGCCTGCGCGAGGTGGCGGTTCCCGAGATCGCGGACAGCGAGCTGGCGGCGTTCTTCGCCTGGCTGGCGCGCGAACGCGTGCTGACGCAGGTGATCCTGTACGACGCGGCCGACGTACGGCGCTGGCAGCGCATGCGCGAGCGCGGCATGGTGCCGCCGGGCGCGTGGTCGGTGCTGTATGTGCTGGGACGCTATTCGGCGGGACAGGTGTCGTCGCCGCACGACCTGCTGCCGTTCCTGCAGGCGGCCGAGGGCGGCGATGCGCTGCCGTGGGCCATCTGCGCGTTCGGGCGCGAGGAAAATGCCTGCGTCACCGCGGCGGCCGCGTTTGGCGGCCATGTGCGGGTGGGCTTCGAGAACAACCTGCTGTTGCGCGACGGCAGCCGTGCGCCCGGCAACCATGCGCTGGTGGCGCAGGCGGTGCAGGGCGGGCTGACGCTGGGGCGGCCGATCGCGGATGCGGCCGATGCGCGCCGCATCTACGGCGAGGTGCGCTGAGTCAGGCGGGCCGGGTCAGCCGCGTTGAGTCAGGTGCGCTGAGTCAGGCGCGCTGGCGCGGCACCATCAGGCGCCGTCGCTGAAGCTGTCGCGCGGGCCGTTGGGATTGTGGGCACCATCGGCGAACGGATTGCGCGCGCCGGTTGCGGTGTGCGCGCCGTCGGTAAAGCTGCTGCGCGTGCCGGTGGCGGCGTTGGCACCGTCGGTGAACGGGCTGCGCGAGCTGGTCACGCTGTGCGCGCCATCGCTGAACGGATCGACGCTGCGTGGCGCGGCTTGCGCGGCGCCGGCAACGCCGGCAATAAGGGCGGTGGCGACAAAGACTTGCCTGAGTGCATGCATGGATCGCTTCTCCGTAAGGTTGCCGGCCCGGGATGGGCGGCGGTGTGGCTAGTCTAGGAGGCGCCCACCCACACGAGCATGACCGCAACATGACATTGGCGTCATCCGGCGCGCCGTAGCCGGCACTGCATGCACGCCGCAGACGCTGCCGCCGGGCAAAGGCTGTAGAATCATGGCTGTCCGACCGGCCTGCGGTTCCATCGCCGGTTTTTCATTGCCCGCGGAAATGCAGCGGGCCTCTCACAAGAGTCATGTCCGAGTCTGATTCAGCCAAACTCGCTGCGGTGGCGTGGATCCGCGAGCAAATGGACCGTCATGCCCTGACCCTCGACGACCTCGTCGAGGCCGGATGCTTCGACTACGTTCCGGTTTCGTCCGCGGGCGCCGACGAACCTGCCCCAGCGGCGGTCCCCGCCGCGGCGCCGAAGGCCGCGGGCGCGCGTCCGCTGTACCGCAATGCCCTGGGGCAGAGCTGGGACGGGCAGGGCGAGTATCCTGACTGGCTGCAGCGGGCGGTCAACGCCGGGCAGTCGATCGAATTCTTCCGCGTCGATTAAGTCCCGCCTGAGCCGCGCGCTCAGCAGTGCGTGGGCAGCAGCCGCAAGACGGGCAGCATCGGCAGGATGCCGGTGAATGCCGCCGGCGTGGCCATCGGCGCCACATGCGCGCGGTGCACGAACACCTCGGCGGGAAGCTCGCGCAGCACGTTCGAAGCGGCGGGCGGCAAGGCGGTGTCAGCGGTGCTGTCCTGGGGCGCATCCGGCTCGCCCAGCTGCAATGGCGCGCCGTCGCCGGCCGGCTCGGCCATCACGCGCACGGCGCTGCCGCAACCTGCGTCGCCGTCCAGCGACGCTTCCGCCGCCAGCTTGGCCGCGACATGCCGGTCCGGCAGCGACAGGCCAGCCGCCTGCACCGCGCCGCACAGCGGGGTTGCCGCCGCGGCAGTGCCCGCAGCGGGCAGCGCAAGCAGGGCAAGAGACAGCAACAAGGAGCTAGACAGGCGTTTCATCGCAGCGAAACCGGCAGAATGGAAGACGATGCGCGCGAGTAGTCGCGCGCAGGGGAGGTGAGCGCGCATTCTACCGGTGTTTTGCCTGGCCATGCCGTGGCAACGCGCTGGCATGGCGATGACATTTCTGCAATCTTTACCCATTTGCCGCCATCCTCGGCTAGCGTTACGCCATGGCGGCACTGGGCCGCCGGAAAGTGACTGAATCATGCGTATCCTGATTGTCGAGGACGAACCCAAGGCGGGCGACTACCTGCACAAGGGGCTGACCGAATCCGGCTTCGTGGTGGACCTGGCGCGCGACGGCGCGGACGGCCTGGCCCACGCGCGCGAGCATCCCTATGACCTGATCGTGCTGGACGTGATGCTGCCTGGCCTGGATGGCTGGGAGGTGCTGCGCGAACTGCGCCGCGAGCGCGACACGCCGGTGCTGTTCCTGACCGCGCGCGATGAATTGTCGGACCGCCTCAAGGGCCTGGAGCTCGGCGCCGACGACTACATGGTCAAGCCCTTCGCCTTTGCCGAGCTGGTGCTGCGCATCCGCACCATCCTGCGCCGCGGGCCGCTGCGCGAGAGCGAGTTCATCGAAGTGGCCGACCTGCAGATCGATGCCATCCGCCGCCGCGTGGTGCGCGCCGGCCAGAAGATCGACCTGACCTCGAAGGAGTTCGCGCTGCTGTACCTGCTGGCGCGCCGGCGCGGTGAAGTGCTGTCGCGCTCGCTGATCGCCTCGCAGGTGTGGGACGTCAATTTCGACAGCAACACCAATGTGGTCGACGTGTCGATCCGGCGCCTGCGCGCCAAGGTCGACGACCCGTTCCCGCGCAAGCTGATTCATACGCGCCGCGGCATGGGCTATGTGCTGGACGACGGCGATGAGCGGGTGCACGACGCATGATGCGGCTGCCGTCTTCGCTCACCACGCGGCTGGCGCTGGCGTACGGGCTGGCCACCGCGGCGATCCTGGCCAGCGTGGCGGCGTACCTGTCGAGCGCGCTGTCGGCCCAGCTCGAAGGACGCGATGAAAGCGAGCTGGTGGGCGAGGTGCTGCTGGTGCGCCACCTGCTGCGCGAGGTGCGCAGCGAAGCCGAGATCCGTGCCGATACCCACCGCTTTGCCGATATCGCGATGGGCCACGAGGGCCTGATCCTGGTGGTGCGCACGCGCCAGGGCGAGCCGCTGGTCACGCTGAACCCGCGCAACGAGACCGTGCCGCCGCTGCGCGTGCTGCCGGCCACCACGCAGCCCGAGAAAAGCATGCTGCAGACCTGGCGCCCCAGGAACGGCGTGCCCTCGCGCGGCATTGCCGCGCTCGGCCAGCTGGGCGACTCGGACAAGGCCGTGGAAATCGTGGTGCTGCGCGATGCCGGCTATCGCGTCGCGCTGATCCGCGACTATCGCCACCAGCTGCTGTGGGCCACGCTGTGCGGGGCCGCGGTGGCGGCCGGGCTGGGCTTTGCGCTGGCGCGGCGCGCGCTGCGGCCGCTGCGGCGCATGGCCGCCGACGCCGCCGCGGTGACCACCAGCCGCCTGGCCACGCGGCTCGATGTCGGCAGCGCGCCGGCGGAGCTGCGCGAGCTGGCGGCCGCGCTCAACGACATGCTGGCGCGGCTGCAGGACAGCTTTTCAAGGCTGTCCGAGTTCTCGGCCGACCTGGCCCACGACTTCCGCACGCCGATCAGCAACCTGATCGGCCAGACCCAGGTCACGCTGGCGCAAAGCCGCAATACCGCCGAGTATGAGGCGCTGCTCGAGTCCAACCTGGAGGAATACGAGCGCCTGGCCCGCATGATCGAGAACATGCTGTTCCTGGCGCGTGCCGACCACGCGCAGGTGGCGCTGGACGTGCGCACGCTCGACGCGCGTGAAGAACTCGACAAGATGGCCGAGTACTTCGAAGCGGTGGCGGCGGACCGCGACGTCGCGCTGACGGTCTCCGGCTCCGCCCCGGTGCAGGCCGACCAGACGCTGCTGCGGCGCGCGGTGACCAACCTGCTCGACAACGCGTTGCGCCATGCGCCGGCGGGCAGCACGGTGCGGGTCGACGTGGCGCGCGTGGCCGCCGCGTCCGGCACCGGCACCGGCGCCGGCACCGGCATCCGCGTCAGCAACGCGGGCCCGGCGATTCCGCCGGAGACGCTGCCGCACATCTTCGGCCGCTTCTACCGTGCCGATCCGTCGCGGCGCAACTCTGCGGCATCGACCGGGCTGGGGCTGGCCATCGTCGACACCATCATGCGGCTGCATGGCGGCAGCGTGACGGTGCGCAGCGCTGACGGACTGACCGTGTTCACGCTGCAGTTCCCGGCCGAGCCGATGCCGGTGCCGGCGGCCGCCACCCCCGCCGCCGTGTCCTGAAGCCGTCCTTGCACTGGCCCCGCGCGCGCGCATAATGGCGCGCGTACCGGGCGCGTACCGGGCGCGTACCGGGCGCGTCCGGCGCCGGAGCGCCCGGCGGTTCGAGGTCATGCAACCCGATGGACAACCAGGAGAGCAACATGCAGGTGCAACCCTATCTGGATTTCGGCGGCCGCTTCGACGAGGCGGTGGCCTTTTACGGCAAGGTGCTGGGTGCGCAGGTCACGTTTGCGATGCGCTACAAGGAAGCGCCGCCGGACCAGGGCATGGCGGTGCCCGATGACTGGAAAGACAAGGTGATGCACGCCAACCTCCAGATTGGCGAGAACCAGGTGATGGCCTCCGATGGCCGTCCCGGAGAGCGCCCGGCCTTCAGCGGCTTCAGCCTGTCGGTCGGCGGGGTCAGCCGCGACGAGGGCCGGCGCATCTTCGAAGGCCTGAGCGAGGGCGGCCAGGTGGTGGTGCCGTACCAGAAGACCTTCTGGGCCGAAGGCTTCGGCATGCTGGTGGACCGCTTCGGCATGTCGTGGATGGTCAACTGCGAGCACTAGCGGCCCGCGGTGGCCCAGGCGGCCTCTGCGGCATCAAGCCCCGGGCCGCTTGACTCTGTAGCCACTACAGGGTCTTCAATGTCATCAGGTCAAACCAGCGGGAACAACAAGACATGGCTCGCACGTCATCTGAAGACGCTCTTCCACACGATCACGCCGCAAAGCACGGGGCGCATGGCGACAGCCATGCGCACGACCACGCGCATCACGGTCACGATCACCACGGTCACGATCATCACCACGCCCACGCCCCGGAACCGGCGCCGGCCGCATGTTGCGGCGGCGGGTGCGCGTCCACCGTCGCGCTGACGCCGGCGGCACCGGTCGAGGTCCCGGCCGGCGCCAGCACCGCGGCGTGGCGCATCGACGCCATGGATTGCCCCACCGAAGAAACGCTGATCCGCAACAAGCTGGGCGGCATGGCCGGCATCGCCGCGCTGGAATTCAACCTGATCCAGCGCGTGCTGACGGTGCACCATACGCTGCCGTCGGCCGAGCCGGTGGCAAAGGCCATCGAAAGCCTGGGCATGCGGCCGGTTCCGCTCAGCGCCGAAGCCGCGCAGCAAGTCTTGCCCGAAACGACCGCGCGCAAGCCGTGGTGGCCGCTGGCGCTGGCCGGCGTGGCCGCGCTGGGGGCCGAGGCGACGGAATGGCTGGGCCTGGGGCTGCCGTGGCTGCCGGCGCTGCTGGCACTGGCCGCGGTGGCGCTGGGCGGGCTGACCACCTACCGCAAGGGCTGGATCGCGCTGCGCAACGGCAACCTGAACATCAACGCGCTGATGAGCATCGCCGTGACCGGCGCGCTGCTGCTGCGCCAGTGGCCCGAAGCGGCGATGGTGATGGTGCTGTTCGCGCTGGCCGAGCGCATCGAGGCGGCGTCGCTGGACCGGGCGCGCAATGCCATCCGCGGCCTGATGGCGATGGCGCCCGAGCAGGCCACTGTGCGCCGCGCCGATGGCAGCTGGCAGACCGTGCCGGCCGCCGGCGTCGCCGTCGGCACGCTGGTGCGCCTGCGCCCGGGCGAGCGCGTGGCGCTCGACGGCAAGGTCGTGCGCGGCCAGTCGGCGCTGGACCAGGCGCCCATCACCGGCGAAAGCGTGCCGGTCGACAAGGCCGAGGGCGATGCGCTCTACGCGGGCTCGATCAACCAGTCCGGCGAGCTCGAGTACACCGTGACCGCGCCCGCCAGCGACTCGACGCTGGCGCGCATCATCCACGCCGTCGAGGCCGCGCAGGGCAGCCGTGCGCCCACGCAGCGCTTTGTCGACCAGTTCGCGCGCATCTACACGCCCACGGTGTTCGCGATCGCGCTGGCGGTCGCGGTGGTGCCGCCGCTGGTGGCCGGCGGCGGCTGGGTGGACTGGATCTACAAGGCGCTGGTGCTGCTGGTGATTGCCTGCCCGTGCGCGCTGGTGATCTCTACCCCCGTCACCATCGTCAGCGGGCTGGCCGCGGCCGCGCGGCGCGGCATCCTGGTCAAGGGCGGGGTCTACCTGGAGCAGGGCCGCGAGCTGGCCTGGGTGGCGCTGGACAAGACCGGCACCATCACGCACGGCAAGCCCGCGCAGACCGACCATGCGCTGCTGGCCGACGATGTCCCGCAGGCGCGCGCCATTGCCGTCAGCCTGGCGGCGCGCTCGGACCATCCGGTGTCGCGCGCGGTGGCCACGGCGGCGCAGGCAGACGGCATCGCCACGCTGCCGGTGGAGGCGTTCGAGGCGCTGCCGGGGCGCGGTACGCGCGGCACGGTGCAGGGCGTCGAATACCAGCTCGGCAACCACCGGCTGGTGCACGAACTGGGCGCGTGCTCGCCGGCGCTGGAAGCGCGGCTGGAAGCGCTGGAGCGCGCCGGCAAGACCGTGGTGCTGCTGGCGCGGGTGGATGGCCAGGGCGCGGCCACGGCGCTGGCGCTGTTCGCGGTGGCCGATACCGTGCGCGACACCAGCCGGCAGGCGATTGCCGAGCTGCATGCGCTGGGCGTCAAGACGCTGATGCTGTCCGGCGATAACCCGCACACGGCACAGGCGATCGCGGCGCAGGTCGGCATCGACGAAGCGCGCGGCAACCAGTTGCCGCAGGACAAGGCCGATGCCATCGCCGCGCTGGCCGACGCGGCCCATGCCCGCGGCGGCCGCATCGGCATGGTCGGCGACGGCATCAACGACGCCCCGGCGCTGGCGCGCGCCGATGTCGGCTTCGCCATGGGCGCCGCCGGCACCGACACCGCCATCGAAACCGCCGACGTGGCGCTGATGGACGACGACCTGCGCAAGATCCCGGCCTTCGTCCGGCTGTCGCGCCGCACCGCGAGCATCCTCAGGCAGAACATCGCGCTGGCGCTGGGCATCAAGGCCGTGTTCCTGGTGCTGACGGTGCTGGGGATGGGGACGATGTGGATGGCGGTGTTCGCCGATATGGGGGCGAGCTTGCTGGTGGTGTTCAATGGGTTGCGGGTGGGGGCGCGGCGCGGGGGGTAGGCTACCGAGTCATAAAAACCCGCTCGGTTTGCTCCCCTCTCCCGCTTGCGGGAGAGGGGCAGGGGGTGAGGGCAGGCGCTGGCATACCACAGGTCTCAACTTCGTGGATACGCCCGGCCCTCACCCCAACCCTCTCCCGCAAGCGGGAGAGGGAGCACGCAATCGGTATTCGGGTCGATGCGTCAGCCCAACTGCGGCTGCACAATCAACTCCCCGCTCCGCCCCGGAATCTCCCCCCACGTCACCGGCAGCCGCGGCAGCGCCGCGCAATCCAGCCCGCGATACCACGCCCCCATCGACACCAGCTCGTGCCCCTGCGCACGCCATCCCGCCAGCAGCCGTTCGAACACCGGTGCCAGCTTGCCGCCTTCCAGCTCGGCATGCAGCGTGAACACATGGTCGCGCGTGCCTTCGGTCAGCTTCAGCAGGGCCGTGTGGACGTTGTCCTCGGTCAGGCCGTCGGTGCCGATCAGCTCGTCCAGCGTCGGCAGCGTGGTCGGCATCTGCACATGCCGGCAGGGCACGCCGCCGATGGTGGGGATATAGGGCGCGCTGCCGCGGCCGTCTGACGCGTAGGCCATGCCCCAGATATCGATCTGGCGGAAGGCGGCCTCGTTCATCTGCCAGCCGGCCGCGCCGTGCGTGGCCGGGGGCTCGCCGAAGATCTCGCGAAAGCGCGCGAAGGCGCGCTGCATCTGGTCGCGGGTCCACGCGGTATCGCGCGCGCGCACGTTGTCCTGCCAGTAGACGTGGTCCCAGGTATGGATGCCGCATTCGTGCCCGGCGGCGCGCGCCGCGCGCATCTCGGCGGCGCCCTTGCGGCCGATGTCCGGGCCGGGCAGCAGCACGCCGTACATCAGCGTGCGCAGGCCGTAGTTCGACACCACCGAGGTGCGCGATACCTTCTGCAGGAAGCCGCGGCGGAACACCCGCCGCAGCGCCCAGCCGGTATGGTCCGGACCCAGGCTGAACAGGAAGGTGGCCTGCGCCTGCGCGGCCGCCAGCATCGACAGCAGCCGGGGCACGCCCTGGCGCGTGCCGCGCAGCGTGTCGACGTCAACCTTCAGGGCAATGCGTGCCATGTGCGATATGCGCTCAGTTGCCGGAATCGACCAGCGTGCGGGCCTCGACCACCTTGCCCCGGTACGCCTCGAAGATGCGGCGCAGCGCCGCTTCCATCGTGATCTCGGGCTTCCAGCCCAGTTCCTCGATGGTGTTGTCGATCTTCGGCACGCGGTGCTGCACGTCCTGGTAGCCCTTGCCGTAGAACTCGCCCGACGAGGTCTCGACGATCTGCGTCTTGCGCGCTTGCTGCGCGTATTCCGGGTAGTCGGCGGCCATCGTCAGCATCATCTCGGCGAGCTCGCGCACCGAGTGGATATTGCCCGGGTTGCCGATGTTGTAGATCTTGCCGCTGGCCACGCCGCCCGGATTCTCGATGATTCGCATCAGCGCGTTGATGCCGTCGGCGATGTCGGCGAAGGCCCGCTGCTGCGCGCCGCCGTCGACCAGCCGGATCGGTTCGCCGCGCACGATATGGCCGAGGAACTGCGTCACCACCCGCGACGAGCCTTCCTTCGATTCGAAGATCGAGTCCAGCCCCGCGCCGATCCAGTTGAACGGGCGGAACAGCGTGTAGTTCAACCCTTGCTCCATGCCGTAGGCGTGGATCACGCGGTCCATCAGCTGCTTGGAGCAGGCGTAGATCCAGCGCGGCTTGTTGATCGGGCCGTAGACCAGCGGCGAGGCCTCGGGGTCGAATTCTTCATCGCTGCACATGCCGTAGACCTCGGAGGTCGACGGGAACACCAGGTGCTTGCGGTACTTGACCGCGGCGCGCACGATCGGCAGGTTGGCCTCGAAGTCCAGCTCGAACACGCGCAGCGGCTGGCGCACGTAGGTGGCCGGGGTTGCGATGGCGACCAGCGGCAGCACCGCGTCGCACTTGCGGATGTTGTACTCGATCCACTCCTTGTTGATGGTGATGTCGCCCTCAAAGAAGTGCATGCGCGGGTGGTCGACGAGGTCGCCCAGGCGGTCCGTGTTCATGTCCATGCCGTAGACCTCCCACGGCGTGGTTTCCAGGATACGGCGCGTCAGGTGGTGGCCGATGAAGCCGTTGACGCCGAGAATCAGGACCTTTTTCATCGGTTTCCCTCGTTGGACTGTTCGGGTTGGAGATGCCTGGCAAGCGCCTGCGGCGTGACGGCCGAGCCGTCCTGTGCCAGCAGCTGCGTGACGAGCACCAGGCCGCCGTCGCCGCACAGGCCGACCACATCGCCGTCGCGCACCTGCAGGCCGGTGGCCGCGCCGGCGGGCACCAGCGGTGCGGCGCCCGGCAACGGCCGGCGCGCCTGCGCCACGATGAAGCGCTGCCCGTTGATCTCGGTGAACGCGCCGGGGTAGGGCGGCGCGACCGCGCGGATCAGGTTGTAGACCTCGGCGGCGGGGCGGTTCCAGTCGATGCGGCCGTCCTCGGGCCTGCGCCCCGCGTAGTAGCTGCCTTCGGCCAGCCGGTTCGGGCTGCGGGGCGTTTGTCCCGCCATCATCGCCGGCAGCGCGCGCCACAGCGTCTGCTCCGCCGCCACGGTGACCTTGTCGAACACCTGGCCGGCGGTATCGTCGGGCAGGATCGGCACGGCGGTCTGGCCGACGATATCGCCGGCGTCCGGCTTGGCTTCCATCACGTGCAGCGTGGCGCCGGTCTCGGTCTCGCCGTGCAGCACTGCCCAGTTGACCGGCACGCGGCCGCGGTACTTCGGCAGCAGCGAGCCGTGCATGTTGAACGCGCCCGCCGGTGCCAGCGCCAGCACGCCGGCGGGGATCATGGCGCGATAGTAGAACGAGAAGATGACATCCGGCTGTGCGTCGCGCACGGCCTGTTCGATGGCGGGATCGGCCGGGTCCTCGCCGTAGACGAAGGGAATGCCCAGCTCGGTGGCGGTGTCCGCGACGCGGCGGAACCAGATGTTCTCGTCGGGCCGGTCGCGGTGGGTGATCACCAGCGCCACGTCCACGCCGCGCGCATGCAGCACGCGCAGGCAGCGGTCGCCGACATTGTGGTAGGCAAAGACAACCGCGCGCATCATGGCTCCACGCCGGTGCGGACCGGGGCGGCCTCGAGCACGGCCTTGATGCGGTAGCGCGGGCGATCGCGCACCTCCTGGTAGATGCGGCCGACGTATTCGCCCAGCAGGCCCACCCCGAACAGCAGGATGCCGATCAGGAAGAAGTTCATGGCGAACAGCGTGAACACGCCCTGCACTTCGGATCCCAGCAGGAAACGCCGCACCAGCAGCACCACGAACAGCACGCCGGACAGCAGCGACAGCATGGTGCCGATGGCCGAGAACCACTGCAGCGGCACGATCGAGAAGCCGGTGACCAGGTCGAAATTCAGGCGGATCAGCTGGTACAGCGAGTACTTCGATTCGCCCGCGTGGCGCTGCTCGTGGCCGACCTCGATCTCGACCGGGTTCGAGGCAAAGGTATACGCCAGCGCGGGGATGAAGGTGTTGACCTCGCGGCACGCGTTGATGGTGTCGATCACGCTGCGGTCATAGGCGCGCAGCATGCAGCCCTGGTCGGTCATGCGGATCTTGGTGATGCGCTCGCGCAGCCGGTTCATCGCGCGCGAGGCGTAGCGGCGGAACGCGGTGTCGTTGCGCTGGCGGCGGATGGTGCCGACGTAGTCGTGGCCGGCGCGCATGGTCTCGACCAGGCGCGGGATTTCCTCGGGGGGATTCTGCAGGTCCGCGTCCAGCGTGATCACGATCTTGCCGCGGGTGTGCTCGAAGCCAGCCAGGATCGCCATGTGCTGGCCGAAGTTGCCATTGAACAGCACCACCCGGGTCACGTCCGGGCGCTTGTGGAACTGCGCCGCCAGCAGCTGCGCCGAGCGGTCGACGCTGCCGTCGTTGATGAAGATGACCTCGTAGCTGTCACCGAGGCCATCCAGTGCCGGATAGAGGCGGTCGAACAGGGCTTGCAGCCCGTCTTCTTCGTTGTAGACCGGAATCACGACCGAGACTTGCACCGGGCTCATTGGGAAAGACGTTTGCATGTTTCGCTGAGGGTTGCGCAGACCCGCTCCACGTCAGAGGCTTGCATCGCCGGGAACAGCGGCAGCGTGACGATGCCGCGCCCGATGCGTTCGGCGTGCGGCAGCATGCCTTCGCGCCAGCCGAGCGAGCGGTAGTAGGTGAAAAGATGGACTGGCGGATAGTGCACGCCGGTGCCGATGCCGCGCTCGCGCATGGCTTCCATGAGCTTGTGGCGCGCCTGCGCCGGGCCGCCCTGCATGCGCGCGGTGGGCAGCACCACCTGGAACATGTGCCAGTTGGTGGTGGCCGCGTGCGGGTCCAGCGCCTGCGGCAATTCGATGCCGAGGGCCTGCAGGCCGCTGTCGGCGGCGCAGCGGAAGTAGGTGTCCGCCAGTTCGGCGCGGCGCGCGGTGATGGCGTCGAGTCGCTCCAGCTGGGCCAGGCCGACCGCGGCGTTGACGTCGGTCAGGTTGAACTTGCCGCCGGGCTCTTCGACATCCATGCCGTCCATGCCGGTGCGGATCACGCCCTGCAGCCGCAGGCGCTCGGCGCGCACGGCCTCTTCGGGCGTGTTCATCACCAGGCAGCCGCCTTCGATGGTGGTGATGTTCTTGTTGGCCTGGAAGCTGAAGCTGACCAGGTCGCCGAAGGCGCCGATGCGCCGGCCGCGCCAGCGCGAGTCGATCGCCTGGGCCGCGTCTTCGATCACGCGCAGGTTGTGCTTCGCGGCAATGGCGTACAGGCGCTCCATGTCGACCGGCAGGCCGGACAGGTAAACCGGCATGATGGCGCGCGTGCGCGGCGTGATGGCGGCCTCGACCGCGTCGAGGTCGAGGTTGCGCGTGCGCGGGTCGATGTCGACGAACACCGGCTTCGCGCCCACGGCCACCACCACGTTGGCGGTGGCGACCCACGTGATCGGCGTGGTGATGACCTCGTCGCCGGGACAGATGCCGGCGATGCGCAGCGCGATCTCCATGGTCGCCGAGCCGTTGGCGAAGGTGCGCACCGGGCGCCCGCCGAACAGGTCCGACAGCGCGGCCTCGAAGGCCTGCATCTTCGGTCCGGAGGTGATCCAGCCCGAGGCCAGCACCTTGCCGACTTCGGCAATGGCGGCGGCGTCGATCTCGGGCCGCACAAACGGCAGGAAGGGGGGAGCGGATGCGGTCATGGCAGGCGAAAGAGGCAGCGGCGGTCAGGCCTGGCGAAGGCGCGGGCAGCCTTCAGGAGCGGGCGATCAGAAAGACGCCCGCCAGTATCAGCAGGATGCCGGCGACGCGCAAGGGGCCGATGATCTCGCCGAACAGCCACCAGGCCGCGAGCGCATTGACCACGTAACCCAGCGACAGCATCGGATAGGCGATCGACACATCGACGCGCGACAGGCCCACGATCCAGACGCCCACGCTGACCACGTACAGCGTGAGGCCGGCCAGCACCGGCCATTGTGTCAGCACGCGCAGCGCAGTGACCAGCAGCGTGCCGCGATCCAGCGTGATGGCGCCGACGGCGTTGACGCCGGCCTTGAGCAACAGCTGCGCCGCCGCATTGAGCAGCACGCCGGTCAGGATGAAAGCAAAGGTGGAAAGCGTCATGGCAAGGCGGTTGGCGGATTACTGTGCTTGCGTCTGTACGGGCTGTGCAGGCTGTGCGGGCAGGGCGAAATTGGCCACGGCCACGCGCCGGCGGTCGCCGGCGATCTTGTGCATCGGCACGCCGCGCGCGGACAGCGCGTCGTAGGTTTGCGGCGCCATGATCGCCACCGCGCGCTGGCCGTCCTGCCAGCGCACAATGAACTGGTCGAGGCTCGGAATCCACTTCTGCGGCTCCTGCCTGACGCCGAACTCGAGTTCGTCGGGATGCTCGACCAGGATCGTGGTGCGGCGCAGGTAGAACGGCAGCGTGTGGTCCAGCATCCGCACGCTGTACAGCGGCATGTCCGGCTTCAGCACGGCGCCGATCGCGGGCGCCAGGTCCGCGCCGGAACTGGGCCGGCCCATGACCTCGTGGGCCCGCAGTCCCACCGTGGCGCACAGGAACATCGCCACGGCATAGGCAACCACGCTGGCGAACACCCCGCGCGTGCGCAGCAGCCGGCGTGCCAGCAGCGCGCCGCCCAGCATCACGGCAAAGGCGATGGCGAGCCATTCGGCGAAATCACGATACACCGCATTGGGCGTGCCCGGTTTTTCCATCATGCCGACGAACGGGATCGCGATCAGCCCGATCGCGCCGAGCGCGATCATGGCATCGACCTGCCAGCGCCACGCGCGTTCCGTGGTGGTATCCAGCGCCACGCCGGCGAGCAGCGCCAGCGCCGGGAAGATCGGCACGATATAGCCCGGCAGCTTGGAACCTGACAGGCTGAAGAAGACAAAGATCGCCACCGCCCACAGTGCGGCCAGCAGCGCCGGCTGGAACGGGCGCGGGGCGTTGCCGCGCGCCACGCCGGCGCGCTCGCGCACCGCCTGCCACATCTGCGGCACCAGGCCCAGCCACGGCAGGAAACCGGCCAGCAGCAGCGGCACGAAGAACCAGAGCGAGCCCTCGCGGTGGTGCACGTTGGAGGTGTAGCGCTGCCAGTGCTCGTGGATAAAGAAGAAGCGCAGGAACTCAGGGTTGCGTTCGGCCATCAGCCAGAACCACGGCACCGTGACCGCCAGCAGCACCGCGATGCCGGCCGGCAGATGCAGGCGGCACCACAGCTTCCAGTCGCGCGTCGCCAGCGTGTAGACCACCAGCACCAGCCCGGGCAGGGCCAGCCCGACCAGTCCCTTGACCAGCACCGCCACGCCCATGGCGGCCCAGCAGGCCAGCATCCAGTTGCGCCGCGCCGCCGGCGTGGCCGCGGGATGCTGGGCCAGCAGCATGCAGGCCAGCACGCAGGCCATGGCGCCGGACAGCGTCATGTCGAGCGAATTGAAGTGCCCGGCGACATTCCACATCGGCGCCGACACCAGCACCAGCCCGGTCAGCACCGCCACGCGGCAGCCGTACCAGCGCGCCGCGGCCAGCATCGACACGCCGATGCCCAGCATGCCGGACAGCGCCACGCACAGGCGCGCCTGCCAGTCGCCGACCCCGAAGACGGTGTAGGCCAGCGCCGTCACCCACAGGTGGAAGGGCGGTTTTTCGAAATACTTGAGTTCGTGGTAGCGGATCGTGACCCAGTCGCCGGTGGCGACCATCTCGCGGGCAATCTCGGCGTAGCGGCCTTCATCGGAGCGCAGCAGGTGGCGCATGTCCAGGGTTCCGAACCAGACCAGCAGGATCAGCAGGCTGACCAGCATGACGGTGCTTGCGGTGGCTCCGATGGACGGCGCGGCAAGCCGCGGGGTCGATGAACTACGCATGGATCTCCTGGAAAAGCGCGGCGGACCAGGTCTCGGGCGACGCGCGTTGACGGCGAAGCCATCACAACGCAGAGCCGGGCCTGGCGGTGGACACCGGACGAGCATGTCGACGCGAGCGCACTGCAGGAACACCGTGACCGCCAGGCGCCTGGGACGCCACAACCGCTGGAATACGCGAGGCGCGCAATGGTAGCACGGCGGCCAAGTCACTCCGGCCGATGGCAGAAGGGCTCACAGCGCCAGTTCTGCGAGGGATGAGGTGTATAAGGCATATGCAGCCAGGTGAACCGTCGATGGCTCGCGCCCTCCGTCGCCGGGATGTCCGTTAGACCGCCGAAGGCGTGAAATGACCAGTTACATGCGCAACAAAAACGCGATAATTCCGATGTCGGTCAGTGGACGGCATGGCCGGCACTGATTCGGGGGGCGGGACTATTCAGACGGGGATCGATGTGAAGACAGAGGTTCGGCAGAGCCGGCGGGCCGGCCCGGCAGCGTGTACCGCGCTGACGGTTGGACTATCCGTGGCGCTGGGCGCGGTGCAGCCCGCCAGCGCACAGGGCATGGCGGTGCTGCCGGGCACCGGCGGGGTCGCCCAGGCGGCGGCCAGCCAGGCGCAGGCCGCCGCCGCGGCGGTGCTGTGCAACGCGCCGTGGTTTCGCTCCGGATCGCATGTGCAGATGGAAGGCGACGGCGTGATGCCGATGTCGATCAAGATGACGCTGCGCGACGTGGTGCGCAGCCCGTCCGGCTGTCGCGCCCAGCTCGAGGTCACCTCCAAGTCGGCGCTGTCGGCGCTGATGGGTCCGCCGGTGATTACCAACCAGGTCCACGAGGTGGTGATCGAGCGCAGTGCGCCCGACGCGCAGACCAGCATCGAAAGCCAGCATGCCGTGATCAACGCGCGCGCCCGCTATGCCCGCATGTATGGCGAGGCGGCGTTCCGCGGCAAGGGGGTGTTCAACTACGCCGGCCTGGACCTGCGCGAGGGCACCATGCTGGAAGGGGAAATGTTCAGCTCCAGCGTCTCGCTGAAGGTCTATCCGCTGGGGTCCGACGAAGCGGTCAGCACCATGGACGCGCAGCGCGCGACCATCCATATCGGCTCGCGCCACGTGGGCAAGCTGCAGATGGTCGATACCCTGATGGGGCGCAAGGAATGCCAGCCGATTTCCTACGACAAGCGCACCTCGCTGGGGCCGCTGATGATCGGTGGCGAACTGGTGCAGGTCGAGCCGACCGTGATGCACGTCACCGACTGGTACTGCCCGGCCGAGGCCTTCGTGCTGCGCACCGAGGTGCGCCAGGACGACAAGGTGCAGCGCGTCGACGTCACCGCGCTGGAGCGCGATACGCAGGCGCCGTAGCCACGGCGCCTGCGCGGGACAAAAAAACCCGCCGCGGCGGGTTTTCCTGTATCCGGCGGCAGCCGGTCAGCTGGCCGCCGGAGCGGGGGTGGCTTTCTTCTTGCTGCTCTTGTTGTTCTTTTTCTTGGTGCCTTGCTTGGCCGGCTTCTTGTCGGCGGCCGGCGCGGCAGGGTCGGCCAGGTCGGTGCGGGTGCTCTTGTTCGCGCCCTGGCTGTACGGGTCGAACTTGTCGCCGGCCTTGGCTCCCTGGCTGTACGGGTCGAACTTCTCACCCGACTTGGCTCCCTGGGAATACGGATCGAACTGCTGCTTGCCGCCGGTTTGTGCCTGCACGGCCAGCGATGCGGCGCCAAGGCAGAGTGCGATCGCGGTCGCGACGAACTTGTTCATGGTTTCTCCTGAGATATGCCGCCGTCGGGCGGTCGTGTCTATGGCCTGCCCTGCACAGGGATGGCTCGGGCCAGTGTCGCCAACATCATTGACGACTGTCAACTTGGGGCTTGCCCGGCGCGGCACCTCATGGAAACCCTGAATTGCGGCGCCAGCGCGATTGCGCCTTGCGCCGCCGGCACGCCTTATTCGGTGACCGCGTCGGACGGATGCTTCCAGGCCGCGCGCACTTCGCCCGACGGCGCCAGCGCCAGGTTGATGCCGCGGCTGCCGATGGGCTGCTGGAACCAGCGCTGCTGCAGCGCCGTGACCTCGGCGCCGGCGAAGGTGGTGGCCAGGGTCTGGTCGACCAGGCGCTTCCATTCCGGATCGGCCTTGGACAGCATCAGCGCGTTCTGCTCGACGGACAGCGCCGGTCCCACGATGACATATTGCGAGGGATCCTTGGCGCGCGCGCGCAGGCCGGCCAGCAGCACGTCGTCCATCACGAAGGCCTGGGCCCGGCCCGACTCCAGCAGCAGGAACGATTCGCCGTGGTCCTTGGCGTAGACGTCGTGATAGCCGTACTGGCCCTTGAGGCGGCGCACGTGGCGGTCGCCGGTCGAGCCCGCGCTGGTGACCACGGTCTTGCCGCGCAGGTCGCCGAAGCTGCGGATGCCCGAGTCGGCCCGCACCAGCATGCGCACCGTCGACACATAGTGCGAGACGCTGAATGCGACCTGCTTCTGGCGTTCGAGCGAGTTGGTGTTGGGCGCGCAATCCAGGTCGACCAGCCCGTTCACCACGGCCGGGATGCGGTTCTGCGGCGTCAGCGGCATCCAGCGCACCTTCAGGTCCTTCAGGCCCAGCTTCTGGCGCGCCGCCTCGGCCGCGCGCAGGCACAGGTCGACGGCATAGCCGGCGGGCTGGCCCTTGTCGTCGGCAAACGAGAACGGCAGCGCGGATTCACGGTAGCCCAGCACGATGGTGCCGGCGTCGCGGATCTTGTCGAGCACCGGGCTCTGGGCGCGCGCCGCTGCCGGGGCCAGCAGGGCGGCGGAGGCGGCGCAGGCGAGCAGGATGGCCGCGAGCGGGCGGCGGGCGCGGGAAAGGCGGGCGGGCAGGGCAAAGGCAGACATGCAGGGAAAGGGGGAAAGCAGCCGGCAACGCGGCAAAGGCGCTAGGGTATACCCCAGTCAGGGTGGGGTGAAGGACATTCTGGTCATAAGCAAATTCTGAGGGCCGGCAGCGACGCGGAAGCTGGCATCTCCCAAGCCCTGCGCGCATGCGGCGCCGGCATGGCTGGCCGACGCATTGCTCATGGCGGGGCCCGCTGCCGGTCACGACAATGGAATGGCCCACAGGAGCCTTTCATGTCATGCACTCTTTCCCTGGAAGCGGAATGCCTGGGCCTGCGACTGCGCGCCGGCACCGAACTGATCTGCCGCGGCGGCAAGCTGTGGCTGACCTTCGAGGTGCCGGGACGGCCGTCGCCGGATGTGTTGCTGGCGCCGGGCGAGCGCCATCGCCTGCACGCCGACGCCGAGGTGTTTGTCGCGGCGCTGTACGGCGCCGGCCCGGCGCTGTGCCGGATCGAGGCGCCATCGGGCCGGGCCGGGCCGCTGTGCTTCAGCTGGCTGCGGGGTGTGCGGGGTGCGGGGGCGTCATGACCGTGCGCGCGGCTTCCTCGCAGATCCACTGCGCCACGCGCCTGACGTCCGCGCGCGGCTGCGCGGCGGCCTGGATCAGCCAGTACGCATTCGGGCTTGGCGGTGCCTGCCGTGCGGTCGGCACCAGTGCCAGCTGGCCGCCGTCGACCAGCGGCCGCACCAGTTCGAGCCGCCCCAGCGCGACCCCTTGGCCCGCCAGCGCCGCCTGGATGACCTGGTCATACTGGTTGAAGCGCAGCATGCCGCGCTGGCTGGCCTGGCGCAGGTCGCGCGGGGCCAGCCAGCTGCGCCATTGCAGCCACGGGCGCGGATCGTCGAATTCCAGCAGCGGCAGCTGCAGCAGCGCATCGCCGTGCGGCCCGGGCGCCGCCAGCAGCGACGGATGCGCGATCGGGGCGATGTGTTCGCCGAACAGGCGCACGGCATCGGGCGGCGCCGCGGCGTCGCGGCAGTAGCGCACCGCGAGGTCGATGCCCTCTTCGCGCAGGTCGCTGATGCGGTTGCTGGCCGACAGGCGCACGTCCAGATGCGGGTGGGCTTTCTGCAGGCTGCCCAGCCGCGGCAGCAGCCACAGGCCGGTCACGCCGATGCTGGCGGTGACGGTGACCGGCTGCCGGCCCTCGCTGCGGCGCACCTCGGCCACCACGTCCTGCAGTTGCTGCAGCGCGCTGTCGGCGCTGCGAAACAAGCGTTCGCCCTCGGCGGTGAAGGCCACGCCGCGATGCTTGCGCACGAACAGCTGCACCTTCAGCTGCGTCTCCAGCGCATGGATCTGGCGGCTCACCGCCGACTGCGTCAGGCACAGGTCGTCGGCCGCCTGCGTAATGCTCATGCGCCGGCCGACCGCGACGAAGCCCTTGAGCAGGTCGAGCGAAAACAGGCGAACCAGCGGAACGGACATGCAAAGGCCTCCGGTCGGACGGGCGATGACGCCATTACAGCACGGTCCGGGGAGCTCTTGCCATGCGTGTTGCGCATGGCAGAGCGACCGAAAGATCGTTTGAAGGAAGGCGCGCCGTCGCTTGCAATAGAGCCATCGCGCCTGCGGGCGCCAGGCTTCGGCAAGGGGCTGCCATGACTTTCCATCCGCTGCAATCGACCGGGTCCAGCGCCTTGCGCGGGCTTGCCGCGCCCTGGTGGCGCCAACTCTGGGTGCTGGTGCTGGCGGGTGGCCTGCTGATGGGGCTGGCGCTGGGCGTGCGCCACGTGCAAGGCCTGTTCATGTTGCCCATCATTGCCGAGCGCGGCTGGACCCGCGAGACCTTTGCCTTTGCCATGGCGGTGCAGAACCTGGCGTGGGGGCTGGCGCAGCCCTTCACCGGCATGCTGGCCGACCGCCATGGCTCGTGGAAGGTCATGGCGGGCGGGCTGGCGCTGTATGCCGCCGGGCTCTGTGGGATGACGCAGGCGCATACGCCGGCGGCGCTGGTGTGGTCGGCGGGCCTTTGCATCGGCGTTGCCTTGTCGGGCACCACCTTCGGCGTGGTCTACGGCGCGCTCAGCCGGATGACCGGCGCCGCGCAGCGCAGCCGCGCGCTGGGGCTGGCCGGCGCCGTCGGCGGCATCGCCCAGTTTGCGCTGGTGCCGGGCGCACAGGCGCTGCTGGCCGGGACGGGGTGGGCGGGGGCGCTGCTGCTGCTTGCCGTGGCGCTGGCCGTGCTGTTGCCACTGGCGCTGCCATTCCAGGACCGCGGCGAAGCAGCACCGGACCCCCGCGCGCCGGACCAGGCGGGGGGCCAGCCGTTGCGCGCCGCAGTGCGCGAGGCCTTCGGCCATTCCGGCTTCTGGCTGCTCAACCTGGGTTTTCTTGCGTGCGGCTTCCAGCTTGCCTTCATCGCCAGCCACTTGCCGGCGTATCTGCTGGACCGCGGCATGCGTCCGGCCGACGGCTTGGCCGCGCTTGCCATCATCGCGCTGGCCAATGTCGCCGGCGTCTATGTGTGCGGGCTGATGGGCGGGCGTCACAGCAAGAAGTACCTGCTCGCCGGCATCTACCTTGCGCGCACCGCGGTGATGGCGCTGTTCCTGCTGCTGCCGCTGGGCCCGGCAACGCTGTACGCCTTCAGTGCCGCGATGGGGTTCCTGTGGCTGGGCACGGTGCCGCTGACCAACGGCATCCTGGCGCAGGTGTTCGGCGTGCGCTATCTCGCCACGTTGTTCGGCTTTGTGTTCCTGGGCCACCAGCTCGGCTCTTTCCTGGGCGTGTGGCTGGGCGGGCTGGTTTTCGAGCTGACCCGCTCGTACGACGCGGTCTGGTATGGCGCCATGGCGCTGGGCATCGTTGCCGCGGCGCTGCATTCGCCGATAGACGACCGCCAGATCGTCCGCAGCGGTCTGGCGCCGGCACGGTCATGAAGCCCGGCATACCCGCGCTCGGCGCCTGGCTGTCGGTGCTCGGCCTGGCCGCGCTGTGCGCCGTGGCGCTGGCGGCGTGGCTGGATCCGGCCCACGCCCAGGCCTGGATCGCGCTGATGGCGTTGTGCCAGTAGCCCGCCATCGGGCAACAAGTCTGGCGACTGTGTAACCAATCCGAAAAATGTATGTGTTGCGGCACATTGAGCCAGGGCATAGGGGGTAGAATCGCGCCTTCCGTGCCCTTTGCGTCCCCATAACAATGAGCCCCCGTCCGTCGCGCCTGCCGTGCATCGACGCCCTGAAAGCCGTCAGCTCGCAACTGATTGTCCTGCACCACCTCGCCTTCTATGGACCGATGTCCGACACCGCGTACCGGCTGGCGCCGGGGCTGGTGGACTGGCTCTATGACTACGCCCGCATCGCGGTGCAGGTGTTCCTGGTGGTCAGCGGCTTCCTGGCGGCGCGCAGCCTGGCGCCGAACGGACGGCTCGAGACCCGCCAGCACCCGCTGTCGATGCTGTGGCGCCGCTACCAGAAGCTGGTGGTGCCGTTCGCCGCGGCGCTCCTGCTGAGCATGGCCGGCGCCGCCGTGGCGCGGCACTGGATGGCGCATGACTCGATCCCGGCGTCGCCCACGCCGGGCCAGTTCCTCGCGCACCTGACGCTGCTGCATGACATCCTCGACGTCGACGCGCTGTCGGCCGGGGTCTGGTACGTGGCCATCGACCTGCAATTGTTCGCGCTGCTGCTGGGCACGCTGTGGGCCGCCCGCGCGGTGTCGCGGGGCAGCGCGCGCGCGGGCGTTGCCGTCAGCATCGGCCTGGTGGCGCTGGCGGCGGTCGCGTCGCTGTTCTGGTTCAACCGGGATGCCGCGTGGGATGTCTGGGCGGTGTACTTCTTCGGCGCCTACGGCATGGGCACGCTGGCCTACTGGGCGTCAGCGCCGGGCCGGCCGCTGCTGCCGCTGCTGCTGATCGGCGCGGTGGCGCTGGCCGCGCTGGTGCTGGACTTCCGGCTGCGCATCGCCGTGGCGCTGGCCACCGCGCTGCTGCTGGCGCTGGCGCGCCGCGGCGAATGGCTGGAACGCTGGCCGCGGGCGCGCGTGGTGGGCTACTTCGGGCGGATTTCCTATTCCGTGTTCCTGGTCCATTTCCCGGTGTGCCTGGTGGTCAATGCGCTGGTGTCGCACCTGGCCCCGGGGCAGCCGGTGCTGAACGCGCTTGGCATGGCGGCGGCGTGGGCCCTCAGCAATGTGGCGGGTGCCGTGTTCTACCGCTTCGTCGAAAGCGCGCAGCCGCTCGCGGCACTGCGCGGGATGCTGGGCGGACGCGGCGACGCGGCAGGCGAATCGGGCCCCGGGTCGGCAAGCCGTCCGACCATGTAACCCTTGCAAGCATCGGCGCGCGGCACTACCGCGATCGTCCGCCGGTTGCGTGGCAGCGCGCGGCATCCGGATGGTGCGTGCGCGCCGCCGTCGTGGTGCCGCCGGCACGCCGGGCGGGCATGGCTTTGCCGCGGACTTGCGTTGGGCGCCACACACAGCGGTGCAAAACTGGCGTAAACGGGCATTGGGCGATGGCACAAAGGTTGCCTAGTATGGAATCGTAAACCTGACCAATTGGTCAGGATTCCATCGGCCACCGAGGGTGCCATGTCCGACCATATCGTCCTGACTTCGCACGCGCGCCGCGACAAGCCGGCCGAGCCGATCCACTGGGGCGCCCCGACCGCCGCCGAACGTGGACCGGTCATCGCCAGCCTGGGCAACCCGGCGCAGCGCAACGTGATCGGCACCCATGCCGGCGCCTACGCCATCTACCGGGCGCTGGCGGTCGCCTCCGGAACGCTGCAGCGCGACCATCGCCCCGACCTGACCGACACCGCGCCGGCCGAGGCCATCGGCCCCCATCCGCAGTGGGGCGATCCGGACAAGATCGTTTCGCTCGACCCCTGGGGCCACCTGGTTTCCAGCGTCTTTGCCGACCGCATCGCCGCCGGCGTCGATATCCGCCCGACCATCGCCGTGACCCGCGCGCACATCAATATGCCGGAGCTGGTCTCGGCCATCGCCGCGGGCCGGCTCAAGCCGGACGGCAACCTCTTGCATGCCAATGGCGACGTGCGCGTGACCAAGGCGGCGGTCGATCCGGTGTGGTACCTGCCCGGCATGGCGGCGCGTTTCGGCATCAAGGAAAACGTGCTGCGCCGCAGCCTGTTCGAGCAGACCGGCGGCATGTTCCCGGAACTGGTGACGCGGCCGGACCTGAAGGTATTTTTGCCGCCGATCGGCGGCATGACGCTGTATTTCTTCGGCGATGTCAGCCAGCTGGGCAGGCCCGAGACCCGCGTGGCCTGCCGCGTGCACGATGAATGCAACGGATCGGATGTGTTCGGGTCAGACATCTGTACCTGCCGGCCCTACCTGGCACACGGCATCGAGGTGTGCATCGAGATGGCGCAGCAGGGCGGGGTCGGGCTGGTGGTCTACAACCGCAAGGAGGGGCGCGCGCTGGGCGAGGTGACCAAGTTCCTGGTCTACAACGCCCGCAAGCGCCAGGTCGGCGGCGACCGCGCCGAAACCTATTTTGCCCGTACCGAATGCGTGGCGGGCGTGCAGGACATGCGTTTCCAGGAGCTGATGCCGGATGTGTTCCATTGGCTGGGCATCCGCCGCATCGACCGCTGGGCGTCGATGAGCAATATGAAGCATGGCGCGCTGGTGGCGCAGGGCATCGAGGTGGTCGAGCAGGTAGCGATCCCCGAGGCGCTGATCCCCGCCGACGCCCGTGTCGAGATCGACGCCAAGGTGGCCGCCGGCTACTTCACGCACTACACGCCGCCGGATGCGAACGAACTGGCCCTGGCAAAGGGCAGGGGGTTGAACGAATGACGATGTATCCCGAGGACCGCGGCGCCGGCAACGGGCGCGATGGCAACGGCTGGCTGAACCCGGTGCCGGAAGGGCACCCCGCTGCGGCGCTGCTGTGCGCCGAGGCGGTGCGCACCCATTGCGCGGCGGTCACCGAACACGTGGCCAGCGGCGCGTCCGAACTCTTCACCTGGCACCCGGACCGCGTGCATGCGATTGCCGATTACGTCGCCAGCACCATCCGGCAGCGCTACCCGGACCTGCAGGTGCCTTACCACAGCCGCTGGCGCCATTTCGAAAGCGGCGGCGTCGACCAGCGCGCGGACCGCTGGCAGGTGCTGTGCGAGCGCGCCGCGCTGAGCGGGCCCGAACACCGCGAGGAGCGCGCCCGCATCGGCATCGACCTGGTAATTCCCAGCGTGCTGCTCGACGCGGGCGCGGGCCCGGAGTGGCGCTACCGCGACCCGGGCAGCGACCTTGTTCTGACACGCTCCGAAGGACTGGGCGCGGCCAGCTTCGACCTGTTCGCGCGCGGCGGCTTTTCCGCGGCGCCGGGCGACCCGCTGCGCGCGGATGCCGAACGCCTGCAGCGCATCGACGCCGACAGCATTGCCCACGCCTTCCAGGTCGCGCAGCACAATCCGCTGGTGGGGCTGGAAGGCCGCGCCGGGCTGCTGCGCCGGCTGGGCGAGGTGATGCAGGCGACCCCGGCGCTGTTTGGCCGGCCGGCGCGGCTGGGCAATCTCTATGACTACCTGAAGGCGCACGCCGTCGGCGGCGACCTCGATGCCAGCTTCCTGCTGCGCACTTTGCTGGTCGGGCTGGGGCCGGTGTGGCCGGGGCGGATCGTGCTCGAGGGCGTGTCGCTGGGCGACTGCTGGCGCCATCCGGCGGCGCCGGGCGGGCTGGTGCCGTTCCACAAGCTGACCCAGTGGCTGACCTATTCGCTGCTGGAGCCGCTGGAAGACGCCGGCCTGACCGTGACCGGGCTGGATGCGCTGACCGGCCTGCCCGAATACCGCAACGGCGGCCTGCTGTACGACTTCGAGCTGATGGTGCCGCGCGATCCCGGCTTTGCCGCCGAGCCGCATGCGGTGGACGAGCCCGTCATCGTCGAATGGCGCGCGCTGACCGTCAGCGGGCTGGACCTGGTCGCCGATGGCGTGCGCCAGGCGCTGGGCCTTGACGAAGCGCAATTCCCGCTGGCGCGCGTGCTGGAAGGCGGCACCTGGGCCGCGGGACGGCGCATCGCCGCCAAGCGGCGCCCCGGCGGCGCGCCGCCGTTTGCCATCACCAGCGACGGCACGGTGTTCTGAACGCGCCGCCCGCGCCGCGGGCGGCGTTCCCGGCACGGATGGCTTGTGCAACGTGGCATCAGGAGCGTCACCATGAACGACATGTCCGCTGTTCCCGCAGTCGAGCCCGGCGCGCCGGATTCCGCCGACCCTGCCAGCCTGTCCGGCGTGATGGTGGTCGACCACCCGCTGGTGCAGCACAAGGTCACGCTGGTGCGCAGCGAAGAGACCACCACCGACAACTTCCGCCGCCTGGTGCGCGAGATCAGCCAGCTGCTGACCTACGAAGCCACGCGCGACCTGGCGATGGAAACCGTCGCGATTCGCACGCCGATCGCGGCCACGCAGTCGCGCGTGCTGTCGGGCAAGAAGCTGTGCCTGGTGTCGATCCTGCGCGCGGGCAACGGCTTTCTCGACGGCATGCTCGACCTGCTGCCGGCGGCGCGTGTCGGCCACATCGGCCTGTACCGCGACCCCGAGACGCTCGAGCCGATCGAGTATTACTTCAAGATGCCCGAGGACATCCACGAACGCATGGTGATCGTGGTCGATCCGATGCTGGCCACCGGCAATTCGGCGATCGCCGCGCTGAACCGGCTCAGGGAGGCCGGCGTCACCACCATGAAGTACGTGTGCCTGATCGCGTCGCGCCCCGGCCTGCGCGCGCTGCGCGCCGCGCATCCGGACGTCGGCATCGTTACCGCGGCCATCGACGAGACGCTCAACGAGCACGGCTATATCGTGCCCGGCCTGGGCGATGCCGGCGACCGCCTGTACGGCACGCGCTGATGGACTCGCGCGCCGCGCTTGCGCCGACGCTGCGTACGCCGCCGCTGCGCGAGGCGGGCGGGCGCATCCGGCAGGAGAACCAGGCCATGATCCTGCGCGCGGCCGAGCACGTGTTTGCGCGTGCCGGGTTTGCCGGCGCCACCATGGCCGAGATCGCCATGCGCGCGGGGGTGCCCAAGTCGAACCTGCACTACTACTTCCGCACCAAGCAGGCGCTGTACCGCGCGGTGCTGGCGCACACGCTGCAGCTGTGGTTGTCGGAGGCCGACGTGATCCGCGCCGAGCTGCCGCCGCAGGTCGCGCTGGAGCAGTACATCCGCGCCAAGATGCGGCTGTCGGCCAGCCATCCGGATGCGTCGCGGGTGTTCGCCAACGAGCTGCTGCACGGCGCGCCCGAGATCGGCGAGGTGCTGCGCCACGCCCTGCGCGAACTGGTGTCGCGCAAGGCCGCGGTGGTGCAGCAGTGGATCGACCGCGGCCAGATGGCGCCGGTCGATCCGCAGCACCTGTTCTTCACCATCTGGGCCGCCACGCAGACCTATGCGGACTTTGAATCGCAGGTCTGCGCGGTGCTGGGTATCAGCCGCCTGCAGCCGCAGGACTATGCGCACGCCACCGAGCACGTGGTGGTGATGCTGCTGCGCGGCTGCGGCCTGGCGCCCGTACCGCTGGCCTGAGCCCTGCACGATACCGGATAGCCCGACACCACCCATGCTCGACCTGATCCTGCGGCATTGCAGCCTGCCCGACGGGCGCACCGGCATCGATATCGGCATTGCCGGCGGCCGCATCGCCGCCGTGGAGCCGGCCCTGGCCGCGCGCGCTGGCGAAGAGATCGACGCCGCCGGCCAGCTGGTGACGCCGCCGTTCGTCGACGCGCACTTCCATATGGATTCCACGCTGTCGTACGGGCTGCCGCGCGTGAACCAGTCGGGCACGCTGCTGGAAGGCATTGCGCTGTGGGGCGAGCTCAAGCCGCTGCTGACGCAGGACGCCATCGTCGAGCGCGCGCTGGCCTATTGCGACTGGGCCGTGGCGCGCGGGCTGCTGGCGATCCGCTCGCATGTGGACGTGTGCGATCCGCGCCTGCTGGCGGTCGAGGCGCTGCTGCACGTGCGCGAACGCGTGCGGCCCTACCTGGACCTGCAACTGGTGGCGTTCCCGCAGGACGGCGTGCTGCGCGCGCCTGGCGCGCTCGCCAGCCTGAAGAGCTCGCTGGACCTGGGGGTCGACGTGGTCGGCGGCATCCCGCATTTCGAGCGCACCATGGCGCAGGGCGCGGAGTCGGTGCGGCTGCTGTGCGAGCTGGCGGCCGATCGCGGCCTGCGCGTCGACATGCATTGCGATGAAAGCGACGATCCGCTGTCGCGCCATATCGAGACCCTGGCCAGCGAAACCGTGCGGCTGGGCCTGCAGGGCAGGGTGGCGGGATCGCACCTGACCTCGATGCATTCGATGGACAACTACTACGTGTCCAAGCTGATCCCGCTGATGCGCGAGGCCGGCGTGGCGGCGATCGCCAATCCGCTGATCAACATCACGCTGCAGGGGCGGCACGATACCTACCCGCGGCGCCGCGGCATGACGCGGGTGCCCGAGCTGATGGCGGCCGGCGTGCCGGTCGCGTTCGGCCACGATTGCGTGATGGACCCGTGGTACGGCCTCGGCTCCGGCGACATGCTGGAAGTGGCGCACATGGGCCTGCACGTGGCGCAGATGACGGGGCAGGAGGCGATGCGCGCGTGCTTCGACGCGGTGACGGCGGCGCCGGCGAGCATCCTGGGGCTGGACGGCTATGGCCTGGCGCCCGGCTGCCGCGCCGACCTGGTGCTGCTGCAGGCGCGCGACCCGGTCGAGGCGATCCGGCTGCGCAGCACGCGCCTGCGCGTGCTGCGCGCCGGCAAGACCATCGCCACCACGCCGGCGGCGACCGCGGCGCTGGCGCTGCCCGGCCGCCCGGCGCAGGTGGATTTCCTGCGCGGCGGCGGTGCGGCATAGCGTGCACAAAGTTTTTTGCGGAAGGGTGTTGACAGCGCTGGGGGCGCTCGGCATAATTTCTTTCTTCGCATCGCAGCAGCAATGCAGCGAAACGAAGCCCAGATGGCGGAATTGGTAGACGCACTAGGTTCAGGTCCTAGCGGTGGCAACACTGTGGAGGTTCGAGTCCTCTTCTGGGCACCAAAATTCGGAAAGGCTCGCGCAAGCGAGCCTTTCTTCGTTTACGTCAATCCGGACGGGAACGGGCAATGACAAGACGGTCCGCGCAAGCGGGCTTTTTTTTGCCTGTCGTGCTCAGCGCCCCGGCATCCCTTCCAGGTCCTGCGCCTCGCGCACGCAGTTGCGGCCTTCCGCCTTGGCGCGGTACATCGCCGCATCGGCCGCGCCGAACAGGCGCTGCCAGTGTGCCGCGCCGCCATGGCCGACGGCCACGCCGAAGCTCGCGGTCACGCCAAGCTGCGTGGTGCCGGACAGGTAGACCGGCCGCGATGCAATGGCCGCGCGCAGCGTTTCGGCCAGCGCGGCGGCTGCGCCGGGCCGGCCGTGCGGCAGCCACAGCGCGAACTCCTCGCCGCCAAAGCGTGCCAGCACGCCCTCGGCCGGCACCAGCGCGCGCATCTGCGCGGCGATGTTGCGCAACACCTGGTCGCCGGCGGCGTGGCCGTGGCGGTCATTGATCTGCTTGAAGCGGTCGACGTCGATCAGCACCAGGCTGGCGCTCTCGTGCGCCCCGTACCGGGTTGCGACCAGCTCCAGCGCGCGCCGGTTCAGCAGGCCGGTCAGGCTGTCGGTGCGGGCCTGCTGCTCCAGCTGTGCGGTCAGCGCGGCGCGCTCGCGCAGCTTGCGCCGCAGGATGTCGATGGCATCGAACAGGCGCCGCATCTCGGCGGCCTGGCCGGGGCGCATGGCCTGCACGGCATCGTGCGGGTGGCCCCGGTCCTCGGCCAGCGCGATCACCTCCGCCCGCGCGCGCAGCAGCGGCAGGAACACCGCGCGCCGCGCGAACACCAGCATGTAGCCCAGTATCGCCAGGATCAGCGCCGACGTGCCGCACGCGGCCGCGAGCCGGCGCAGCGCGCGCTCGCGCGTGCTGGTGAAATGCGCCACCACTTCGTCCAGGAACACGCTGCGCAGCCGCTCAAGCGGCTCCAGCGTGGGCACGTAGCGGTTGGTCAGTTCGGTGGGCGTCATCGAGTAGTTGCCCGAGATGCGCCCCTGCGCGACCAGGCTGTCGACCATGGCAACGCCGCGGCCGAAGAACTGGTGGCCGGCGTCGGCATACGCCTGCTCCAGCGCGGGCGCGGCGCCGAACATGTTGTACGCCGGCCCGGCCAGCTGCCACAGCTCCAGCAGCCGTCCGCGCGAGCGCGTCGCATCGACCAGGCTGCGCACCGGGATCGGCTGGCGCGCCGCCACCGGTGCCATGATCTGCGACGCCATGCGCCCGGCGTACTCGCGCAGGTCGCCCAGCATCTTGCCGGTGAGGGCGGGGGCGGCAAGCCCGTCATCGCAAACGGAAAGCTCGCGCACCTGCCAGGCGATGGCCGGCTGCAGCGCGTCGACGACCTCGAACATGCTTTCGATGGCATGGCGGATCTCGTCCATGTCACGCTGCTGCGGCGGGCGCGCGGCCAGTTCGTCGATCTCGGTGCGCGCGCGCGCCAGGCGCTCGCGCACGCGCTCGATCATCAGCGGCGGCAGGTGGTGGCTGTGCAGGCCGAAGGGAGCGGGCGGCGGCGCGGCCAGCCGCGCCAGCGCGGCGTCGCTGCGCGCGCGGAACGCCTGCAGGCGCTCGCGCGCCGCACTGTGCGGCGACGGCGGCTCGCCCAGCACGCTGTTGGCCGGGCCGCGTTCGGCGGACAGCGTATTGGCGGCGTCCAGCACCTCGCGGTACGCCGAGATGTCGTACAGGTTCTGCCGCGCCGTGGCGAAGTCGCCGTACGAGCCGGCGATCACCAGGGCGGCCAGCACCACCGTGCAGAGGCCGCCCACCGCGGTGGCCATCGACAGCTTGCGCTGCAGGCTGCGGCGCGGCGCGCTGCCGGGGCTCATGGCAGTGCCATGGTCGGGATCAGGCCGTCGGGCGCGTTGCCGCAGGGCCATGCTGTCTCGACCCGGCAGCCAGCGGCCGGGCCATGCGTGGAAATTTTGTCATTGCCGACATTATTGTCGAAAAGGCTGCGGCGGCTGTCCAAATCTTCTGCAATTTGCGCCAGCCACGCCGGCCTTCGGAGCTGTTCCGCAACGGCCTGCGGGCGCGCGCCGCCACACATTCGCGGCTAACGCTGGCGGGGCATTTGACCTATGCTCAAGCTCATCGGGCAGGCTCTTATAACGTCCCGAAGGTGGTTGCCATGACTGTGGTCTTGTCATCATCGAGAGAGAGGGAGGCGGGGACGAACCCCGGATGGCACGGCTGTGCCGCGCATCCCGGCATCGTCCACCATCACCTGCATTACTGCGCCATCCTGGCCATGCTGTTGTGTGCGCTGGCCCACGCAGACGAAGCCTTGCCGGAGTTCCACGACGCTGCCGGCGCTGCCCCGCCGCTGCAGGCCAGCCTGGCGCTGCCGGAGCTGGCAGAAGCGGCGCAGGGTCCCGATCAACTCGCCGAAGGCTCCGAGCCAAGCGGCTGGATGGTCCAGCCCCTGGAGCCGGTCGTCGTCGAATACGCGGCGGCGCCGCAGTCATCCCCCTCTGCTTCCCTCCTGACGCGCGCCACGGGCGCCGGGCCCGATGACGATGCCCCGGGCCTTGCCGCCACGGACCGCGACAGCGCGGCCACGTCGGAACGTGCGCGCCGGGTGTCGCTGCATCTCGATGACATCACCACCGCCAGCGGCTTTGCCGACAGCCGCGTGCGCACCATGGCGCTGGCCATGGATGCGGTGGTGCCGCGCGCGGGCGGGCTGACCATCCAGCCGCGCGTGCAGCTGGCCTACCAGCCCGGCACCAGCGCTGATCCGAACATGTTGTCGCAAGCCATGCCTGGCGATGCCAGCGCGACCGGCATCGGCGTGCGCCTGTACGGCGCGCAGCCGACGCGGCTGGCGGGCATCTATCCGTTCGTCGAGGCTGACTGGTGGCAGGAAAGCCGCAAGCAGGTCATCAATATCAACGGCACCAAGATCGATGCCGACCTGCTGCGCGGACTGTTCTCGTTCAATATCGGTGCGCATGGCAATACCAAGACCGGTGTGAAGCTGTGGTTCAAGGTCCGCGCGGGGCGCAACCCGAGCGGAACCGTCGGGGCGCGGTATCGGTGGTAGGGATTCGCAGGGGTGGTGGGGGCAGTGGCGCGCAACAGGCGCGCAGCAATGGAAAAAGGGCTTCCGTTTCCGGAAGCCCTTTTTCTTTCTGCATAGGTGGCGCGGCTGGCAGGATTCGAACCCACGACCCCTTGGTTCGTAGCCAAGTACTCTATCCAACTGAGCTACAGCCGCACACGAGAGGCGCAATTGTATCGCAATTATTGGTTTGCGCAAGCCCCCCGCCGAAAAATCTTCAATGCCGCCGCCGGCGTCAGCCCGCCGCTTCCGACCAGATGCCGTCCGCCTCGCGCGCCTTGCCTTCGTCGCGCAGCTTGATCAGGTGCGCAAGCAGCGAGCGCTGCGCCACCGGGTGCATGCGCGGCGGCACATCGTCATAGACGCGCAGCACCAGCTCGCCAAGCGCGGCAGGACCGAGTTCGCGCAGCGCGCCGGCCACCTTGGCCTCGCGCTGCAGGCGGTGGCGCACCAGGATGCGGATGGCGTCCTGCGGGCGCGCGATCAGGAAACCGTGCCCCGGCGCCAGCCACTCCAGGTCTTCTTCCTGCAGCGCCGCGAGCGAGTCGAGGTAGGCGCGCATGTCGCCATCGGGCGGGCCGATCACGACCGTCGATCCCTGCATCACGTGGTCGCCGGTGAAGAGAGTCTTTTCTTCTTCCAGCAGGTAGCAGAGATGGTTGGACGCATGGCCGGGGGTGTGGCATACGCGCAGCGTGCAGTCTTCGGCCAGGGCCAGGCGCTCGCCGTGCACCAGTTCGCGCTGCGGCGCGAAGCTGGGGTCCTGCCACGGGCCGGCGGGGGCGGCGCGTCCCAGCACGGTGGCACCGGTGGCGGCCTGCAGCGCCGCCGCCGCGGGCGAATGGTCCAGGTGCGTGTGCGTGGCGAGAATCCAGCGGATCGGGCCGGGCGCGGCTTCCAGGATGGCGCGCACATGCTCGCCGTCGTCCGGGCCCGGATCGATCACGGCCCATTCGTTGCGCGCGCCGCCGCCGACCAGGTAGGTGTTGGTGCCCGGGCCGGTCATTACGCTGCCATTGTTGGCCGTGACGCGCCACACCCGTTCGGACAACTGCACCGGCACGCCGGGTGCAAGTTCGTAGCGGCCGTGCACCTTGCCGTCGGGATCGATGCGGCCGATCTCGGCGTAGCACGGCTCGTTCGGCATCACCGGTCGCACCCCAGCCGCGCCGGTGGCGAGCCGCGGCATGATGCAGGCGATGCCGCGCAACTGCGAGAAATAGGCAAAGCAGGCGGCGGCGGTCTCGAACTGCGCGATCGAGCCCAGCGTGCGGCGCGTGACATGCATCATCGGCAGGCCGCTGGCCGGGTCGGCCGCCTCGGCCGGGCGCACCCAGCGGTGCTCGACGATCTCGGTGCCGTCGGGCACGGCAAGCTGGCCTTCGGGTGCGACCGCGACGAAGAAGCGGGTATCGAAACGCTTGGGCAGGCCGGGCGGCGTCAGCCAGTAGCTGTGATAGGCAAGGCGGTCCGCCGCCAGGCGCAGGCCCAGTTGCTCGCAGGCGTGGGCCAATCCCGGGCCGCCGCGCTGCACGGCCTCGCGCAGCAGCGCCTGCTGCGCGGTGTCCAGCTCGTGCGGCGCGCGCAGGCGCCCCTGGTGGTCGCAGGCGAACAGCAGGCCGGCCTCTTCAAAGCACTCGCGCACCGCGGCGAGGTAGAAGTCCAGGCCGCTGGCCGGCAGGCCCAGGCGTTCGCTGGCGAGCACGTCATCGAGGCCGTGGGCGTGCGGGTGCAGGTGCCGGTCTTGCGCATCGAGGGTGCCGCCGGGGAAAACATAAGCGCCGCTGCTGCGGTCGTTGGCGCGTTCGACGCGGCGCACCAGCAGCACTTCCATGCCGGCGGGCGCGTCGCGCACCACCAGCAGGCTGGCGGCCGTGCGCAGCAGCGGCGTGGGGTTGGCGGGGCGGTTGCCGCTTGTCTCTGTGGTTGTCATTGTGTCGGCATCGTGGGTTGTACGTGAGGCGCGCCGGGGGCAGGGCGGGGCACGCCGCGTGCGCTAGTTTAGCCGCGTTCGCGGATTCGAAAGTCCGGGGAATCCCGGCGCCGCGGCGGCCGCCACGGTGACCCCGGGCTTGCGGCGCGGGTGGGCGGGCTTTGGCTTTTCCGGCCGCAGGCAGTAACCTGATAGCTCCGCTTCACTTTCCGGAGCGCCACGCCGGCGTTCCTACCGGAGGAGGTCCGCGTGATCCGAGCTTCTTACCTGTGCCTGCCGGTTGCGTGCCTGCTGGCGGCCTGCGAGACGCCGCCGCAACTGGCGCCGCGCCCGGTGCCGCCGCCCGCCACCCGCATCACCGTCGACCCCCAGGCCATGTCCCGCGCGGCCTCCGCGGCCTGCGAGCCCGCGGTGGCGGAAGCCCTGCAGCGACGCTACCCGCAGCCGGGCAGCGTGATGCTGATGGCCGACCGCGAGCAGTACTACCAGCGTCCCAACGCGCAGACCTCGGTCAACGGCGAAGGCGTGTTCGAGCCCGACAACAGCGAATCAGCGATCGGCTTCCACTACGTCTGCCTGTACAACGCGCGCACCGGCAAGGTCGACGATGTCCAGATGCGGTACTGAACCGCGCCGGCGCCGTGCCGGAACGGCTTGACGGCAAAGTTTCGCGGCGTGGCTTATCATGCACGCATTTGCCATCGCGGCTTGCCATAGGTGTGCCTGCGCGCTTTCCCCGCCTTCGTGGAATTGACAGGCCGGCAGCGCGCGGACAAGATGCGACGGACAGATGCGCCTTCGGGACGACATGCCGGCAGTCATAGCCGCAATGCCCGGAGAACACGCAAGAACTTTGGGAATCGGGGTCATGAAGCCTATCTTTCGTCAACTGGCGGGCGCGGTCACGCTCGCCGTCATGCTGTCCGGCTGCGCCACCGCGCCTGACTATGCCGGCAACCCGGCCGCCGCCGAACAGCCGCCCTCCGACCAGGCCATGAAGGCCTTGTCCGCCGAGGTCTTCACCTTTGCCTATCCGATGGTGCTGATGGACGTGACGCGCGAGCTGATGACGCTGCGCACGCCCGCCAACACCTTCAGCCACAAGCGCACCTTCCCGGATGCCACCTTCACCGAGGTGGTCAGCCCCAATGCCGACACGCTGTACTCGTCGGCGTGGCTGGACCTGTCGCGCGAGCCGGTGATCCTGTCCGTGCCCGATACGCGCGGGCGTTATTACCTGATGCCGTTGATGGATGCGTGGACCAACGTGTTCGCCGCACCGGGCAAGCGCACCACCGGCACGCGCCGCGGCAACTTCGCCATCACCGGTCCGGACTGGCGCGGCACGCTGCCCAAGGGCATGCAGGAGATCCGCTCGCCCACCTCGATGGTCTGGCTGATCGGCCGCACGCAAGCCAGCGGCAAGCAGGACTTCCCCGCGGTGCACCGGCTGCAGGACCAGTACCGGCTGACGCCGCTGTCGGCCTGGGGCGGCGGCCGCCGCGTGCCGGACAAGGCCGCGCCGCGGCCCGCGCTCGATCCCGACAGCGCCCCGGTGGAGCAGGTGGCAGCCATGGACGCGCAGGCGTTCTTCTCGCGCTTTGCCGCACTGCTGCCGGCCAACCCGCCGGCGCCGGCCGACAGCGCCATGGTCGAGAAGATGCGCCGCATGGGCATCCGCCCCGGCGTGCCGTTCAAGACCACGGTGATGGAGCCGTCCACCGCGCGGGCGGTGCAGGAGGGCGCCACCGCCGCGCTGGCGGCGATCGAGCAGGCCGCGCGCAAGGGCAACGCCGACGCCGGCAACGGCTGGGTCATGCATCGCGACCTCGGCACCTACGGCACCAGCTATGGCCGCCGCGCGGTCACCGCGTGGGTGGGGCTCGGCGCCAACCTGCCGGAGGATGCGATCTACGCCTCCACCCGCACCGATGCCAATGGCAAGCCGCTGCAGGGCGGGGCGCGTTACGTGCTGCACTTCGACAAGCACCAGCTGCCGCCGGCGCGCGCGTTCTGGTCGCTGACGCTGTACAACGAGCGCCAGGCCTTCGTGCCGAACCCGATCCAGCGCTATGCCATCGGCAGCCGCGACCGCCTGCGCTACAACCGCGACGGCTCGCTCGATATCTACATCCAGCATGAGCGCCCGGCCGGCGCCAGGGCGGCCAACTGGCTGCCGGCGCCGCCCGATGGCCTGAACATGATGCTGCGCGCGTACTGGCCGGAACAGGCGCTGCTGGACGGCACCTGGATGCCGCCGCCGGTGATGCGGGTGAACTGATCCGCCAGGCGCTGGCAGGCAAACAGGCCGCATGCCCCGACGGGCATGCGGCCTGTTCTTTTACGTGGCGCCGGCCGGCTGGTCAGTGCGCGTGCGTGGCGCAGGCGGTGCAGGCGCCGGCCGCGTGCGGCACCGGCGCGGCCACGGTCGCGCCCGTGCGCTCGACGCGCTTCCATGCCGCGACCTCCGGCGCCGACAGGCGCTGGCGCAGCGCGCGCGCCGCACTGACCATGTTGGCCAGCGCCGCTTCGGTTTCCTCCCAGCCGCGCGTCTTCAGGCCGCAGTCCGGGTTGACCCACAGCCGCTGCGGCGGCACCACCTCGCAGGCGCGATCGAGCAGCCGCTCCATCGCCTGCACCGACGGCACGCGCGGCGAGTGGATGTCATAGACGCCCGGCCCGATCTCGTTGGGGTAGTCGAAGTCGCCGAAGCCCTCCAGCAATTCCATTGCCGAGCGCGAGGTCTCGATGGTGATCACGTCCGCGTCCAGCGCCGCGATCGCGGGCAGGATGTCGTTGAACTCGGCATAGCACATATGCGTGTGGATCTGGGTCTGGTCCTGCACGCCGCTGGCCGACAGGCGGAACGCGGTCACGGCCCAGTCCAGGTAGGCGTCCCAGTCGGCGCGGCGCAGCGGCAGCCCTTCGCGCAGCGCCGGTTCATCGATCTGGATCACGCGGATGCCGGCCTGCTCCAGGTCGCACACCTCGTCGCGGATCGCCAGCGCGAGCTGGCGCGCGGTGGTGGCGCGCGGCTGGTCGTCGCGCACGAAGGACCACTGCAGCATGGTGATGGGGCCGGTCAGCATGCCCTTCATCGGCCGCTCGGTCAGCGACTGCGCGTAGCGGGCGGTGTCGACCGTCATCGGTTCCGGGCGGTACACGTCGCCGTAGATCACCGGCGGCTTGACGCAGCGCGAGCCGTAGCTCTGCACCCAGCCGTTCTCGGTAAAGCCATAGCCGCACAACTGCTCGCCGAAGTATTCGACCATGTCGTTGCGCTCGGCCTCGCCGTGCACCAGCACGTCCAGCCCCAGCGCTTCCTGCTTGCGCACTGCCAGCGCGATCTCGGCGCGGATGCGCTCCAGGTATTCCAGCGCGCCGATCTCGCCGCGCTTGAAGGCGGCCCGGGTCTGGCGGATTGCCGCGGTCTGCGGGAACGAGCCGATCGTGGTGGTCGGCAACAGCGGCAGCGCCAGCGCCGCGCGCTGGCGCTCGATGCGCTCGGCGAAGGGGCTGGCGCGTCGGGCCATCGCGTCGTTCACGCCGGCCAGGCGCTGCTGCACGCGCGGGTTGACCACGCGCCGCGAGGCCCGGCGCGACGCCTGTGCGGCGTCCGATGCGGCCAGGGCGTCGGCGACGGCCGCGTCGCCATGGTCCAGTGCGCGGGCCAGCACCGACAGCTCGTCCAGCTTTTCCGTGGCGAAGGCGAGCCAGGACTTCAGCTCGGCATCGAGCCGCGCCTCCTGTGCCAGCGACACCGGCACATGCAGCAGCGAGCACGACGGCGCCAGCCACAGGCGCTCGCCCAGCGCGCCGTGCAGCGGGCGCAGCAGGGCCAGCACGCGGCGCAGGTCGGTGCGCCAGATATTGCGGCCGTCGATCACGCCCAGCGACAGCACCGCATGCCCGGGCAGCGCGGCCTGCCACGCCGCCAGTTGCGCGGGGGCGCGCACCAGGTCGATATGGAAGCCGTCGACCGGCAGCGCGGCCGCGCGCTGCGCATGGTCGGCGGCGGTGTCGAAATAGGTCGCCAGCAGCAGCTTCGGAGCGGCTGGCTGACCGCCCTCGCGCAGCGCGGCGTAGGCGGTGTCGAAGGCGTCCAGCCAGGCCGGTTCCAGGTCCAGGCACAGCGCCGGCTCGTCGATCTGCACCCATTCGATGCCGCGCGCCTGCAGCTGGGCAAGGATGCGGCGATACGCGTGCAGCAGCCGCGGCAGCAGCGACAGGCGGTCGAAGCCGGGCACATGGCTCTTGGACAGCCACAGGTAGGTGACGGGGCCGATCAGCGCCGGACGGGCGCGCAGCCCCAGCGCCAGCGCTTCATCGGTTTCCTCGAAGAACCATTGCGGTCCGCCGTCGAAGGTGGTGTCGGCGTCCAGCTCGGGGACCAGGTAGTGGTAGTTGGTGTCGAACCACTTGGTCATTTCCATCGCCGGCTGCTCGCGGTTGCCGCGGGCCAGTTCGAAATACTGCGCCAGCGTCAGTTGCGCCGGATCGAAGTCGAAGCGGCGCGGCAGCGCGCCCAGCAGCGCGGTCAGGCTCAGCATCTGGTCGTACCAGGCAAAGTCGCCGGTGGCGACGGTATCCAGGCCGCGCCCGGCCTGCAGTTGCCAGTGGCGGCGCCGCAGCTCGGCGCCGACTGCGCGCAGTTCGGTCTCGCTGCGTTCGCCGCGCCAGAACGCTTCCTGCGCGAATTTGAGTTCCCGGCGTTCGCCGATGCGGGGAAAGCCGAGGATATGGGTGCGTGCCATGGTCTTGCTCCGGTAGAGGTCTGGCGCACAGTGTCGGTTTGCCCATAAAATGAATCAAGCGACAAGTTTTAAACAACGTATGAATCCATTTCATATTAAGCGGGGAAGGTGGCACCGCGGAGGCCAGGCATGATCGAAGTCCGCCATTTGCGTTCACTGGTGGCGATTGCCGAGTCGGGCAAGCTGGCCAGCGCGGCCGAGCGCGTCCATGTCAGCCAGTCAGCGCTGTCGCACCAGATCAAGGCGATCGAGGCGCACTACGGCGTGCCGCTGTTCGACCGCACGCGCCAGGGCCTGCGCTTCACGCCGGCGGGCGAGCGCCTGCTGGCGCTGGCGCGCGAGGTGCTGGCCGCGGTCAGCGCGGCCGACCGCGATATCGAACGGCTCAAGGGCGACACCCGCGGCGAGCTGCGCGTGGTGCTGGAATGCCATACCTGCTTTGACTGGCTGATGCCGGTGATGGACGAATTCCGGCGGCGCTGGCCCGAAGTGGAAGTGGACCTGGTCGCCGGCTTCCATGCCGACCCGATCGCGCTGCTGCGCAACGGCCGCGCCGACATGGTGATCGGCTCGCAGCCGGCGGCGCGGCGCGGGCTGGAGGTGGCGCCGCTGTTCCGCTTCGAGATCCTGGCGGTCATCGCCAACGAACACCGGCTGCGCAACAAGCGCCGCATCGAAGCCGCCGACCTTGCCGGCGAAACCCTGATTACCTACCCGGTGCCCGAGTCGCGCATCGACCTGATCCGCGAGGTGCTCGAACCCGCCGGCATCCACCTGGAGCGGCGCACCGCCGAGCTGACGGTGGCGGTGCTGCAACTGGTGGCGAGCCGCCGCGGCGTCGCGGCGCTGCCCAACTGGGGCGTGAAGAACTATGTCGACCACGACTACGTGCTGGCCAAGCGCATCGGCGCCCGGGGGCTGTGGAGCGAACTCTACGCGACCGTGCCGGCGGCGATGGCGCGGCGGCCCTACGTGGCGGATTTCGTCGCGATCGTGCGCGATACCTGCGCGGCGCAGCTCGACGGGATCGAGTTGCTGGCAGCGGCAGCGTAGGCTGGTCCGCTCAGGCGGTCAGCATCAGCGCGGCGGCGCCGTTGCAGCGGGTGGCCGCGCGCGGCGCCGGTTCTGCCACCGTGTCGTCGTCGGGATCCTCCACGTCCGCGACCAGCAGCTCCACGTCGAAGCCGTTATCGAGCCGGCGCAGGAACAGCCACAGCAGGCCGGCGTCGTCTGCCGTCAGCGTCGCATGCATGACGGCCTGCGGGGCGGTGTCGAAGCGCAACTGCTGCGGCGCCAGGCCGGTACGGCGCGCATTGGCCAGCACCCATTCCATGGCGCCGAACAGGTCGGCGGGGGCGAGACGCAAAGAAAGGCGCAAGGTGGGGAGCGGGCGGGTGGCTGGCATGTGTCGTTTCCGGCAGTCGATCTATGCAGGTAAATTTACCAGCCGTGACGCAGAATTGGCTTTCTAATTCTCTCCATACACGCGTCAATATCAGGAGAATCATCCTGTTCTGATAGAATTTGAGGGAGATTATTCTTGGAAGATGGTATTCGATGGCACAGTCGCCCAAACTCGATGACACCGACCGCCGCATCCTGCGCGAACTGCGGCGCGACGGCCGCCTGTCCAATGCGCGCCTGGCGGAGCAGGTGGGACTGTCGGCCACGCCGTGCTGGAACCGCGTGCGGGCGCTGGAAGAGAGCGGGGTGATAGAAGGCTACGCCGCGCTACTGAACCAGAAGGCGCTGGGCTTGCCCGACACCGTGCTGATCGAAGTCACGCTGGAGCGGCACGACGACGACATGCTGTACCGCTTCGGCAAGGCGCTGGCAGAACTGCCGGAGGTGATGGAGGCCTACCTGCTGACCGGCGAATACGATTACCTGATCAAGGTTGCGGTGGCCGGCACGCAGGGCTATGAGGAGTTCCTGCGGCACAAGCTCTACAAGCTGCCGGGCCTGCGTCACAGCCATTCGACCTTCGTGCTGCGCACGCTCAAGCGCGAGACTTCGGTAGAGCCGTGATCAGGCGGTCCTGAGCACTTCGGCGGTGGTATTGCGCAGCGCACGCAGGGCCTCGTTGCACTGTTGCGGCGTGGTGGGATGCACCAGCACCGCCCAGCGGCCATGCTGAACCGCCTCGCGCACCGGCGTGATCACCAGCTGGTGGTCCGGCCGTGCCGTCATCAAGCCGGCCAGCAGCATGCCGAACATCACCCCGAGGAAAAGCGCCGCGCCCGCCGCCAGGCCCGGGCTCTGCATCACCGCATCGACTTCCTGCCGGTGCAGGATGCCGACCACGGCGAGGCCGACCACGGCGCCCAGCGCCGCCATGATCAGGTGCGAGCGCACCGCGGTGTGAACGATGCCGTCGTTTTCCGGCTCGAGCTTGCGGCCGAAATGCGCCTCGTAGGGGTGTACCAGCCGCACTTGCCCGCGCTTCAGGTGGGCCTCGTAACAGACGCGCTCGGCGGCGTTGCTTGCCGCCAGCTTGGTGTCGAACAGCGCCGCGATCTTGGTGCTGGCTGCCTCGGCGTTGAGTGGATTGTCGGTCATGGCGAACTCCTGCTGCGGCCGTGCCCGGGTGGGCGTTGCGCACTGTCTCCCCGCCTGCCGGAGGAACGGCCCGTGGCCTGTAAACCGAGTCTAGAGATTCGTTTGAAGCGGTTGCATAAGTGGACTGCGCCTGCGCTTGTAGGATTTGGCCGACCACCCCCGACGCCAGCGCTGGCGGGGAATTTCAGCGCGAACGCCCGATTCCGCTCATAATGTCGGCGGTGCCGGGCTGCGCCCCCGCCTTTTGACCAAGAATTCCGGTATGAATGACACAGAAATTGAGCTGATCGACTCGGCACGGCTGCCGACGCGGTTCGGCGACTTCACGGCGCACGCCTTCAAAGGCGCCGATTCAGGCATCGAGCACCTGGCCCTCAGCGTGGGCGATGTGTCGGGCGACAACGTCCTGATCCGCCTGCATTCCGAATGCCTGACCGGTGACGTGTTCGGCTCTTGCCGCTGCGATTGCGGCCCGCAGCTCGAACTCGCCATGGAAAAGATCGCCGCCGAGGGCCGCGGCATCCTGCTGTACCTGCGCGGCCACGAAGGCCGCGGCATCGGCCTGGCCGAAAAGATCCGCGCCTACCGCCTGCAGGATGGCGGGCTCGACACCGTCGACGCCAACCTGGCCCTGGGCCAGGCCATCGACGCCCGCAACTACGCCTTTGCCGCGGACCTGCTGCACCAGTGGGGCGTCAGGTCGGTGCGCCTGATGAGCAATAACCCGCTGAAAGCCGCCGCGCTCGAGAAGGCCGGCATTACCGTCTCGGAGCAACTGCGCCACATCGTGCCGTCCAACGCCGAGAACGAGAAATACCTGGCGACCAAGCGTACGCGGATGGGGCATTTGCTGGATTGAACGTTGCCCGCCGGATTTCGTGCGGGCTTTTTCGCGGCCATTTAGTTGCTAGCGGAAACTATTGCTCATAGAATCTAACGGCCGTCGAACCTTTCCTTATGTCCGCTGACGCTCCCACCCACTCCATCCTCGAATTCATGTCATTCCGCCTGAACCGGCTCTGCGAAATGACCAAGGATTCGGCCTCCGGCTTCTATGAGCGCGAGTTCGGCATCGGCTTGCGGGAATTGCGTGTGCTGCGTTTCGCCGGGCTGGAGCCGGGCCTGACGCTGACGCGGTTGATCGAGCTGGCGCTGCTGGAAAAAACGGTGACATCGAAGCTGGTCACCGCGCTGGCTAAGCGCGGCCTGTTGCGCCGGGAAGTTGGCGAGGCGGATGCCCGGCAGCTGAATCTCTACCTGACGCCGGCCGGCGAAGCCCTGGTGGCGCAGACCTACCAGCGCGGCGACATGCTGGAGAAGATGTTCCTGTCGGTGCTGACCCAGGCGGAAGTGCAGACACTGGACCGCTGCATCGACAAGCTCACCGCAGCACTGATCGCGCACCAGCAAGGCGCGGGGGCATCGACTGACTGAGAAGAGGGCGGCAATACCTGACCAAAAAAATAGATGCAAGGAGACAGCATGTCGTTGAAGCCCCATTGGAAATCCTCGCGGCCATGGCGCCGCCTCGCCGGCGTGGCGCTGGTGCTGGCGAGCGTGCCGGCGTGGAGCCAGCCCGCCGCCAGTGCAGCCAGCGCGGCGCCCGCGCCCGCCGCAGCAGCGACCACGGTCGCGGCGGCACTGGCCACCGACCCGAACGTGCTGGGCTGGATGGAGGGCTTTCCGCCGCCGCCGGACAAGCTGATCACGCATGTGCCGGGGGGCAACAGATTTCCGCGCAACCGCTGGCTGTTTTCGCACGTGCGCGAGCTGGTGCCGACCGCATCGGTATGGCGCGGACCCGGCCCGGCCAGCGCGCTGCCGCGCGCGGAACAGCCCATCGGCGCGATCCCGTTCACCGATGCCGACGGTGCGCGCCGCACCTTCGACGAGATGCTGGCGTTGACCTATACCGACGGCATCCTGGTGATGCACAAGGGCAAGGTCATCTACGAGCGCTATTTCGGCGCGCTCGACAGCCATACGCCGCATATCGCGATGTCGGTGACGAAGTCGTTCGTCGGCACGCTGGCGGCCATGCTGGCGGCGGAGGGCAAGCTGGACCCGGCCGCGCCGGTGACGCGCTACCTGCCGGAGATGGCCGGCACCGCCTACGGCGATGCCACGGTGCGGCAGGTGATGGACATGACCATCGGCGTGCGCTATTCCGAGGACTATGCCGATCCCAAGGCCGAGGTCTGGGACTACGCGCGCGCCGGCGGCATGCTGGCCCGCCCGGCGAACTACAACGGTCCCGGCACGTTCTACGACTTCCTGAAGACGCTGCAGAAGGACGGCAGCCACGATGCCGCGTTCGCCTACAAGACTGTCAATGCCGAGGTGCTGGCGTGGATCGTGCGCCGCGCCTCTGGCCAGTCGCTGGCGAAGCTGCTGTCGGAGCGGATCTGGCAGCCGATGGGCGCGGAGCAGGACGCGTATTTCACCGTCGACAGCATCGGCACCGAATCCGGCGGCGGCGGCCTGAACACCACGCTGCGCGATCTCGCGCGCTTTGGCGAGACCATCCGCGGCAACGGGCGCTTCAACGGCAAGCAGATCATCCCGGCGTCAGTCGTCGCCGATATCCGCCGCGGCGGCAGCCGCGAGCACTTTGCCAGGTCTGGCAGCGCGTCGGTGTTGCCGGGCTGGAGCTACCGCGACATGTGGTGGGTCTCGCACGACAGCCACGGCATGTTCCAGGCCGCCGGCATCCACGGCCAGCGCATCTACATCGATCCGCAAGCCGAGCTGACCATCGTGCGGTACGCCTCGCATCCGGTGGCCGGCAACGGCGCCAACAACGCGATCACGTTCCGGGCCTTCAGGGCGGTGGCGGAAGCGTTGTCGCGATAGTGATCGCACCCGCCATCGCCGGGTAGCAGCCGGCTACGCTGACGGAAGTTCGTGGTCCATGCCTTCGCGCGGGACCACTTCCGCGGCAATGCGCTCGCCATGGTCTCGCTGCGCGACTTTCAGGTCATAAGAGACCTGCAGATTCATCCACGATCGCGCGTCTCCACCGAAGTATCGTGCCAGGCGCAGCGCAGTGTCCGGCGTGATGCCGCGCTGCTCGCGCACGATCTCGTTGATGCGGGCCGGCGTGACGCGCAGCGCCAGTGCCAGCGCATTGGCGCTCATGTCCAGCGGCACGAGGTACTCCTCGCGCAGGATTTCGCCCGGGTGAACGGGGCGCATGCCATTCTCGAATCGAGCCATATTCAATCCCTCAGTGGTAATCCAGCATTTCGACGGCTGCAGGGCCGTCATGCGTCCAGATGAAACAGATCCGCCATTGCGCATTGACGCGAATGCTGAAGCGCCCGTTGCGATCGCCGCGCAGCATTTCCAGCCGGTTGCCCGGGGGAGAGCGCAGCGATTCCAGCGTGGCTGCATCGTCCAGCATGGCCAGTTTTCGCTCGGCAACCCGGTGGCAACTGGCGAAACGCCGAACGTAACGCCCTGCAAACAGGGCAGCGGTGTCGGTACATCTGAATGACTGGATCATATCGTATATCGGTAATCGATAAATAGCAATACTACGAAACCCTCGAAGGGCGAGATCGACCGGCGCAGAGGCCATCAAAACCCATCGTGAATCCGCCCGCACCGTCAGTTGTCTCATTCACCTCGAGGCAATCGATACGAATTCCTTTCCGACCTGATAGACTGTATGGATGTACAGTGGTCCGGGGCGTGTCCCGGCATTCCCTTAACGTCCTGACCCGAAAGAGAAACCGTGTCGAGCAAGCAGCTAATCCGCATTCGCGGCGCCCGCCAGCACAACCTCAAGGATGTCGATCTCGACCTGCGTCCCGGCGAGATGACCGTGGTGACGGGGCCTTCCGGCTCCGGCAAGTCCAGCCTGGTGTTCGACACGCTCTATGCGGAGGGCCAGCGCCGCTACGTCGAGACCTTCAGCGCCTACGCCCGCCAGTTCCTGGACCGGATGGACCGGCCGCAGGTGGAGCGCGTCGATGGCGTGCCGCCGGCCATTGCCATCGACCAGACCAACCCGGTGCGCAGCTCGCGTTCGACGGTCGGCACGATGACGGAGCTGAACGACCACCTGAAGCTGCTGTACGCGCGCGCGGCGGAGTTGTTCGACAAGCAGACCGCGCAGCCGGTGCGGCATGACTCGCCCGAAACCATCTATGCCGAACTGGTCGCGCGCACCGCCGCGGGCCAGCCGCACCATGACGCGCGGCTGGTGGTGACCTTCCCGGTGGAGCTGCCCGAATCGGCCACCGACGAGGAAGTCCAGCAATGGCTGTCGGTCAGCGGCTATACGCGCGTGCAGGCGCAGCGCGTGGTGCCGTCGCCCACCGGCGCGCGCAAGCTGCTCGACGTGGTCGCGGACCGCTTCCGCATCGGCAATGCCGAGAAGGTCCGCGTGGTCGAGGCCATCGAAGCCTCGCTCAGGCGGGGCGGCGGGCGCGTCAACATCTACGTGCTGACGGACGGCGACGACGGCCCGGTCTGGCGCTATTCCACCGGCCTGCACAGCCCGGACAGCGACCTGCGCTATGCCGACCCGCAGCCCGCGCTGTTTTCGTTCAACTCCGCCTACGGCGCCTGCGAGACCTGCCGCGGCTTCGGCCGCGTGATCGGCGTCGACCTTGGCCTGGTGATTCCCGACGCGCGCAAGACGCTGCGCGGCGGCGCGATCAAGCCGATGCAGACGCCGGCGTGGAAGGAGTGCCAGGACGACCTGATGCGCTATGCCGGCAAGGCCGGCATCCCGCGCGACACGCCGTGGTCGGAGCTGACCGAGGCCGAGCGCGACTGGGTCATCCATGGCTCGCCGGACTGGAACGGGCAGTGGAACAAGCAGTGGTACGGCGTGATGCGGTTCTTCAGCTACCTCGAGTCGAAGGCCTACAAGATGCACATCCGCGTGCTGCTGTCGAAGTACCGCAGCTACACGCCGTGCGAAACCTGCGGCGGCGCGCGGCTGAAGACCGAGTCATTGCTGTGGCGCCTGGGCTCGAAGGACAACGCCGACGCCGTGCTGGCGCCGCCGCGCCGCTTCCTGCCGCGCGGCGTGGACTGGGACCGCGCGCAGCTGGAGGCCTTGCCGGGCCTGACCGTGCACGACCTGATGCTGCTGCCGATCGAGCGGATCCGCCGCTTCTTCGATGCGCTGTCGCTGCCCAGCGTGATGCTCGACGATGCGCTCAAGCTGCTGCTGGCCGAGGTGCGCACGCGCCTGAAGTACCTGTGCGACGTGGGCCTGGGCTACCTGACGCTGGACCGCCAGAGCCGCACGCTGTCCGGCGGCGAGGTGCAGCGCATCAACCTGACCACGGCGCTGGGCACATCGCTGGTCAACACGCTGTTCGTGCTGGACGAGCCCAGCATCGGCCTGCACCCGCGCGACCTGAACCGCATCGTCGAGGCCATGCACCGGCTGCGCGACGCCGGCAATACGCTGGTGGTGGTCGAGCATGACCCCTCGGTGATGCTGGCCGCCGACCGCCTGATCGACATGGGCCCCGGCCCCGGCGAGCGCGGCGGCAACATCATCTTCGACGGCACCCCGGCGGATATCCGTAATGCCGGCACGCTGACCGGCGACTACCTGGGCGGACGCCGGCGCGTCGCCGATGCCTCGCACTGGCAGCGCCGGCCGGTCGATGGCACGCAGCCGCGCATCGTGCTGGCGGGCGCGACCGAGCACAACCTGCAGGACGTCACGGTCGAGATCCCGCTGCAGCGGCTGGTGTGCGTGACCGGTGTGTCCGGCTCGGGCAAGTCCACGCTGCTGCAGGACGTGCTGTATCCCGCCATGGCGCGGCATTTCGGCAAGGCCACCGAGGCGCCGGGCGCGTTCCGTGAACTGACCGGCGCGGACCTGGTCGACGACGTGGTCTTCGTCGACCAGTCGCCGATCGGCAAGACCGCGCGTTCGAACCCGGCCAGCTATGTCGGCGCATTCGACGAGATCCGCAAGCTCTTTGCCAAGGCGCCGCTGGCGCTGCAGCGCAGCTATACCGCGGGCACCTTCAGCTTCAACTCCGGCGACGGGCGCTGCCCGACCTGCGGCGGCTCGGGCTTCGAGCATGTCGAGATGCAGTTCCTCAGCGATGTCTACCTGCGCTGCCCGGACTGCGACGGCACCCGCTACCGCCCCGAAGTGCTGGAGGTGAAGATCGAGCGCGCCGCACCCGGCCAGCCGCCACGCCTGCTCAGCATCGCCGACGTGCTGGAGCTCACCGTCAGCGAGGCCGCGGCCTGCTTTGCCGGCGACGCGGCCGTGCTGCGCGTGCTGCAGCCGATTGTCGATGTCGGCCTGGAATACATGAAGCTGGGGCAGCCGGTGCCGACGCTGTCGGGCGGCGAGGCGCAGCGGCTGAAGCTGGCCGGCTTCCTCGCCGAAGCCGCGCAGTCGACGCCGTCGCGCACCCGCGCCAGCACCATGCCGCGCCGGCTGTTCATGTTCGACGAGCCCACCACGGGCCTGCATTTCGACGATATCGCCAAGCTGATGCAGGCCTTCGGCAAGCTGCTCGATGGCGGCCACTCGCTGATCGTGATCGAGCACAACCTGGACGTGATCCGCGCCGCGGACTGGCTGATCGACCTGGGTCCCGAGGGCGGCGACGCGGGCGGGCGCGTGGTCTGCAGCGGCACGCCCGAGGACGTGAAGCGCTGCCGCGAATCGCATACCGGCCAGGCGCTGATCCACTATGACGCGGCGCTCGGCGAAGCCGGCACGCTGGCCGCCGAACGCGCCGAGACCGAAGGCGTGCCGCTGCAGGCCGCGCTGCAGGCGCGGCGCGCGCGCCGCGAGGTGGAGGGAGAGGGCGTGGTGCGCATCGTCAATGCGCACGAGCACAACCTGAAGGCGCTCAACGTCGATATCCCGCACGGCAAGTTCAACGTGGTCACCGGCGTGTCGGGTTCCGGCAAATCGACGCTGGCGTTCGACATCCTGTTCCACGAGGGCCAGCGCCGTTACCTCGAATCGCTCAACGCCTATGCGCGCTCGATCGTGCAGCCCGCGGGCCGGCCCGAGGTGGATGCGGTCTATGGCATCCCGCCCACGGTGGCGATCGAGCAGCGGCTGTCGCGCGGCGGCCGCAAGAGCACCGTCGCGACCACCTCCGAGGTCTGGCACTTCCTGCGCCTGCTGTACGTCAAGCTGGGCATCCAGCACTGCGTGCACGACGGCGCGCCGGTGACGTCGCAGAGCCCGGAATCGATCGCCGCCCAGCTGCTGCGCGACCATCGCGGCCAGCACGTGGGGCTGCTCGCGCCGCTGGTGGTCAACCGCAAGGGCGTCTACACGGACCTGGCCAAGTGGGCCAAGGCGCGCGGCAACACGCACCTGCGCGTCGACGGCGAATTCCTGCCGGTGGACCCGTGGCCGCGGCTGGACCGCTTCCGCGAGCACACCATCGAGCTGCCGGTGGGCGACCTGGTGGTGTCCGCCGACAACGAGGCCGAACTGCGCGCACTGCTGGCGCAGGCGCTGGAGGCCGGCAAGGGCGTGATGCACCTGCTGGCGCCGCTGGACGGACTCGACCATGCCATGCACAACGGCGGCACCGCGCACGTGGGCGCGATCAAGGTGTTCTCGACCCGGCGTGCCTGCCCGCAATGCGGCACCAGCTATCCGGAGCTGGACCCGCGCATGTTCTCGTACAACAGCAAGCACGGCTGGTGCACCACCTGCGTCGGCACCGGGCTGGCACTGACGCGCGAGCAGCGCGCCGCCTTCGACGACACCGTGCTGGCCGATGACAACCGTGGCCGCGAGCAGAGCCTGCCGTCGGAAGAGCAGGAGCCCGAAGGCGTGGTCGACACGCCGTGCCCCGACTGCCACGGCACGCGCCTGAACCCGGTGGCGCGCGCCGTGACCTTCGACCAGAACGCGATCGTCGACGTGGCCCGGTGGACCGTGTCGGATACCCGCCGCTGGGTCGACGGCCTGCGCCTGACAGGGCGCGATGCCGAGATCGCGCGCGACGTGGTCAGCGAGATCGGCAGCCGGTTGCAGTTCCTGGAAGAAGTGGGGCTGGGCTACCTCAGCCTGGACCGCGCCGCGCCCAGCCTGTCCGGCGGCGAGGCGCAGCGCATCCGCCTGGCGGCGCAGCTCGGCAGCAACCTGCAGGGGGTCTGCTACGTGCTGGACGAGCCTACCATCGGCCTGCATCCGCGCGACAACCAGATCCTGCTGGATGCGCTGCGCAAGCTGGGCGACAAGGGCAACACGCTGGTGGTGGTGGAGCATGACGAAGACACCATCCGCCGCGCCGACCATATCATCGATATCGGCCCAGGCGCGGGCAAGCGCGGCGGCACGCTGGTGGCGCAGGGCGGCGTGGCCGAGCTGGCCGCTGCGGCGGCATCGACCACCGGCAAGTTCCTGGCCAACCCCATCATCCATCCGCTGCAGCCGCGGCGCACGGTCAGGCCGGGCGCCGCGGGCAAGCCGGCGGAGCCGCCGCAATGGCTGACGGTGCATGGCGCGTCGCTGCACAACCTGCGCAACGTGACCGCGCGCATTCCGCTGTCGCGGCTGGTGGCGATCACCGGCGTGTCCGGCTCGGGCAAGTCCACGCTGGCGCGCGATGTGCTGATGACCAACCTGCTCGACGCGGTAGGACGTTCGGTGCTGTCGTCGCCCGCAACCCGGCGCGCGCGCAATGCCGTCAAGGACGAGAGGGGGGCGGCGAAGGCCGCCGCCAGGAAGCCGCTCGAGGTCCGGCACAACTGGCATGGCTGCGATGCCGTTACCGGCTGGGAATCGATCGACCGCGTGCTGGAAGTGGACCAGACCCCGATCGGCAAGACCCCGCGCTCTTGCCCGGCCACCTATATCGGCGTGTGGGACACCATCCGCCGGCTGTTCGCCGATACGCTGGAAGCGCGCGCGCGCGGCTACACCGCATCGCGCTTTTCGTTCAACACCGGCGACGGGCGCTGCCCGGCGTGCGAAGGGCAGGGCGTGCGCACCATCGGCATGAGCTTCCTGCCTGACGTGAAGGTGCCGTGCGACATCTGCCACGGGCAGCGCTTCAACCCCGAGACCCTGGCCGTGACGTGGCGCGGCAAGAATATCGGCGAAGTGCTGACCATGGAGATCGACGAGGCGGTGGCATTCTTCTCGGCGATGTCGAACATCGCCCATCCGCTGCAGCTGATGCAGGACGTGGGGCTGGGCTACCTGACGCTGGGCCAGCCTTCGCCGACGCTGTCCGGCGGCGAGGCGCAGCGCATCAAGCTGGTCACCGAGCTGAGCAAGGTGCGCGACGACATCACGCGGCGCGGCCAGAAGGCCCCGCACACGCTGTACGTGCTCGACGAACCCACCGTGGGCCTGCACATGGCCGACGTGGCGCGCCTGATCCGCGTGCTGCACCGGCTTACCGACGGCGGCCACAGCGTGGTGGTGATCGAGCATGACCTCGACGTGATTGCCGAGGCCGACTGGATCATCGATCTCGGCCCCGAAGGTGGCGCGGGCGGCGGCACCATTGTCGGTGCCGCCGATCCCGAGGCGCTGTCGCGCAACCGCGCCAGCCATACGGGGGCGGCGCTGGTGCCGGTACTGGCGCGCGGCAATGCCGAGGCAGGCAAGGTGGGCATCGCCTGAGGCAAGCGGGGCCACGCGAAAGGCGTACGGGCACGCCTTTCGCTTGCCCATGGTTACTGGCGCGCACATCGCGCCCTAACGGAGGTAACCATGAAGCATATCCGCACCAGCCAACTCCTCGCTGCCCTCGCCGTGGCAGCGGCCGCCATTCCCGCCATGGCGCAGACACCGGGTACGCCGCGCGGCTCTTACGACCCGTATTCGCAGGGCGCGCGCAGCACTGACAAGTTCGACCCTTACACGCAGGGCGCCAACGCGCCCACGCGTACTGATCTTGCCCCGACGGCACCGGCCACCGCGCCGGAAGCGCAACCGTCGACCATGCCGGCGCAGCCTGGCATGCCTGGCACTACCACGCAGCGCACGCCGGACCCGTATACGGAAGGCGCCCGCTGGGAAAGCCCTGACCTGGGCCGCCGCATCGGCAAGCCCAGCCAGTTCCTCGACGGGGCCTGAGGACCGCGCTTTACAGACCCTGATCGAGACCGGCCATGCGAATGCAACCGGACTTACCGTCCCTTGTAAATCCTGCCCACGCACGTGAGCCCGGCGACACCCGGGACGTGGCCGCGGCGCCGGCGGCGCTGCACTGTCCGCCGACGCGCGCGGCGGGCCTGGCCCAGATGACGGTGGTCAGCTACAACATCCACCGTGCCGTCGGCACCGACCGCCGCTATCGACCGGACCGGATCGCCGCGGTGCTGGCAGAACTCGACGCCGATATCGTTGCGCTGCAGGAGGTGGAATCGGGCAGCAGCAACGACCATACGCTGGAATACCTGGCCGGGCATACCGGCATGCACGTGGTGTCGGGCTTTACGCGGGTGCGCGGCAGCGTCGATTACGGCAATGCGCTGCTGACGCGCTTCGCCCCCGAGGCGGTGAACCAGATCGACCTGACCGTCAAGGGCTGCGAGCCGCGCGGCGCCATCGACGCGACCGTGGCCTGCACCGCCTCGGGCTGCGCCAATCCGCTGCGCGTGATTGCCACGCACCTGGGCCTGCGCCCCGGCGAGCGCCGCCACCAGGTGCAGCAGCTGTTGAACTACGTCGCCACCGCGCCCCCGTTGCCGACCATCCTGCTAGGCGACGTCAACGAATGGTTCTTGTGGGGCCGGCCGCTGCGCTGGCTGCATGCCTATTTCGAGCACACCCCGCACACGGCGACGTTTCCATCGCGGCTGCCGCTGTTTGCGCTGGACCGGATCTGGGTGTCGCCGCGCGCGCACCTGGTGTCGGTGGCCAGCCACCGCTCGCCGCTGGCGCGCGTGGCATCGGATCACCTGCCGCTGGTGGCCTGTTTCGAGCTGCCGGAGGGCGGATGGGACGAGCGGCGTACCAGCGCGCGTGCGAAGGAGGATTTCAATGAAACACCGTGACAACGATTACCTGCGCAGGCGGCCCGATCACCAGTACGGCAGCAACGAGCAAGGCTACAGCGGCATTCCCGCGCAGGCGCGCAACCGCAGGCAACGCAACCTGACCGCGGGACGCTATGGCAATACCGCGGAGCGCCTGCCGCGCGATGAAACCCGCCCGTTCGAAGCCGATGAAAGCTGGTACGGCGTGGTGGAGTCATGGCGCTGGGGGCCCGGGCCGGAACCCTGGGACGAAGCCCGCTACGAGGATGAATGGTCGCGGCGGCGCCGCGCGCCGTATGGCGAAGAGCGCTGGGCGGCGGGCCGGGGCGACTGGTACGGCGGGCCTGCGGGCCCGCGCTACCGAGGCCCGCGCAGTTCCGGCGGCTATGGTGCGCAAGACTGGGACGAACCGGCGTACCGGCGCAGCGGCCCGAAGAATTATCGCCGCGGCGACGACCGTATCCACGACGAAGTCTGCGACCGGCTCGCGCATGCGCAGGAACTCGACGTCAGCGAAGTGACGGTGCGGGTGCAGGACGGCCTGGTCACGCTGGAAGGACACGTCGGCGATCGCCGCAGCAAGTACGACATCGAGGACATTGCCGAGCGCGTGTTCGGCGTGCAGGACGTCATCAACCATATCCACGTACGGCCCTACGGCATCCTGGCGTCCGAATGACCCATGACGGCTCCGCGCGCAACCGTGCCCGGAGCCGCCTTTCCCGCTCTGATTGCCCTGGTTCAACCCGGCCGTGGCGCCCGCGGCGGGTTCTCTTCACGCTCGTCGGTGCGGTCGGCCTTGTCGACCGGCACTTCGGCGGGCAGGTCTTCGGCCGCGTGCACTACCTCGTCGGCAATCTCTTCCTCAGGGGTTTCCTCTTCTTCCGGCCGGTGCGCGTCTTCGTCGCGCTGCTCGATCTCGTTTTCGATATCGTTGGTTTCCTGCTCGAGGTCAGGGTCGAGCGTGCTGGGGATATTGCCGGCGTCGGCACGCGCCGCGCCGGTGGCGGTGTTCTCGCGCGAACGGCGCCGGCCTGACGCGGCCTGCGCGCCTTCGCGCCGGCCCGCTGGCTGGCTGCCCACGCGATCGGGGCGGATGCCGGCATGCCGGGTCGGGCCGGTACGTACGGTCTTGCTCATCATGCCTCCTGAACGATCAGTAGTTCTCGACCGGCGGCTCGCTTTCCTCCGGCTTGCCACCGGGGCGCTTGACCGAGGGCGGCTCGCCGTTCTCGTCGGGGATGTCGTGCTCGCGCTCGACATCGTGGCGCCGGTCGCGTCCCGGCTTGCCGCGCTCGTGCTCGGTGTCCGGGCCGCCCTTGTGCGGGTCGCGGGGCTCGCTGCGGCGGCGGGTAGTGTCGTGGTCGGGCTGGCGATGGGTGCTCATCACGTCTCCATCAAGGGTGGCATGGCGCTGCCGGTCGAACGACGGGTCAGTCGGTGCCGGCGCGCAGTTCATCCGATACCGCGCTGACGCCGCGCACGGAACGCGCCAGTTCCATGGCCATCGTACGCTGTTTGTCGTCGCGCACGGTGCCTTCCAGCTTGACCACGCCGTCCGTGGTCGAAACCCGGATCTTGCCGGGATCCAGCGTGCGCGCATTGGCCAGGCGCGCCTGGACCTCGGCGGTGATGGCGCGGTCGCTGGCGGCCGCGGTGTCGCGCGGCGCGGCGGTGCGGCCGGTGGAAGAGGGCGCCGCGGGCGCGTCGGTGGCGGCCGCCGCGGCCGGCAGCGGGGCAGCCATGGCCATCACGGCCAGCGGCAGCGCCAGGCCGGCGATGCGTGAGCGTGAGCGTGCGGTCATAGGGGCCTCCTGTCCATGCTGGCGGACCTGCGGTTCGGCCCGCACCTGCCATCTTGCCTGCAAGCTCCGTTCCCGCCAGCGCGCGCGCCCGGGCCCTGGGGCCGGCGGGCACGCGCTGCGCAGCGCCGCCGGCTGTGCGCCACGCGGCGCTGCTGACAGCGTGGCGCGGTGCCGTATGCGCCGTAGTTTTTACAGGCGCTGCAGAAACTGCACGGCGCGCGTGGCGGGGCCGGCGCAGTGCGCTGGCGGCCGCGCGCAAGGCTTCGGCGCGGCGCCTGGCGTGCCGCTTGCGTTCCGTCCTGTGCTGGCGTGCGGTCCTGTCTATAGTGAAGGAAATGCTGGCAATAACTGGCGTGCGGCAGGTGCCGGCGAGCACCCGCAACGCCGGCCTTCCCGCCGCGGCGCAGCTTGCCGCCGTGTGCTGCCGGGCCCGACAGCGGGGGAGCGTATCAGCCGTTGCGAGGAAGCTATGAACCTAGCCAGCATTCTGTCCACCGTGGTCCTGGCCTCGTCGGTATCGGTGTCGTCGGCACCGGTCGAGCGCCAGCTGCTTGCGATCACGCCTTCGGACTTCGCCCAGCGTTTCAACACCGTCGCGCAGGACACCGGTTCCGGCCTGGCGCTGCCCAGCTTCAAGGTCAAGCCGGGATGGCACCGGGCCGCGCCCAGTTCCGGGGTTTCGGTGCTGGTGCGCGCCAGCCGCGCCGGCTACAACATCGATGAAGTGGTGGTGGTGTGCCGCGAGGTCGAACGCTGCTTCCTGACCATCTGCACCGCCGCGCTTGCCATCGACGACAGCGTCAACCCGATGCTGCTGCAGCGCTTTATCGTCGCACGCATCGCCACCGAACTGGGCGAGGTCGGCCTGGTGATGTCGGGGCTCGCGTACATCGTGGTCACGCCCAAGGAAGACGACTACGTGGCCGTGGTGATCCGGCCCTACCAGCCGCAGGAACGCAGCGCCTCGCCGACACAGGCGTCGCGCGGGCCCTTCGCGCCGGTCGTATTGCGCTCGACGGCGCCGCCGCACTCCTGACCCGCAGCGTCACGGTTCGCGCAGCAGCAGCGCGACCGGCAGGCCGCCCAGCACTTCGCGCAGCCGCAGCCGCCCCATGGGGGCGTCAATGACGTGGCCGGTCAGGGCATCGGTCCAGCGGCTGCGCTGCGGCGCGCCGACGTTGAGCGTGGTATCCCCCCACGCCGCTTGCGGAATGCGCGGCATGGCGGGGTCGACGCGCGCGGCGGCCAGGCGGGTCACCACGGTGATGGCCTGGCGCCCGCCGGCGCTGCGCGCGAACGCGAGCACCTGCGGCACCAGCGCCCCCTGCGCGGCCAGCATGCTGTACTGGCCGTCGGCGAACAGCGCCGGATGCGCGCGGCGCACCGCCAGCACCTGTCGCACCAGCTGCTGCTTGATGCGGCCGTCGCGCCAGTGCGCCAGCCAGTGGGCCCAGCCCGCGCTGCAGCTCAGCCGGGCCTGCAGCGCGGCATAGTCCGGCTGGCGCCGGTTGTCGGGATCGACCAGGCTCAGGTCCCAGTCTTCGCAGCCCTGGTAGCGGTCAGGGATGCCGGGCGCGGTCAGCTGCACCAGCACCTGCGCCAGGCTGTTGGCCGCGCCGGCCGCGGCAATGCGCTGGGCGAACCTGCCGATCTGCGCCAGCACGCCGCCATCCCCGCCCACGGCAAGGCCGCGCAGGAAGGCCTCGCACGCGGCTTCGTAGTCAAGGTCGGGGCAGGTCCAGTTGCCATGGCGCTTGGCTTCGCGGATGGCCTTGCGTTGCCACGCGCCAACGCGATCGAGCAAGGGCGCGGCGGCGCCGGCATCGTCGCCCAGGTGCAGGTCCTCCATCGGCCAGGCGCCCACCAGGGTCTGGTACAGCATCAGCCGGTCGCCGGCGTCGGGCGCTTGCGGCAAGGTGGCGCGCAGCGATGCCGAGGTGGCTTCCCACGCGGCCACCGCATCGGCCCAGGCATCCGGCACCTCGCTCAGCACCGCCAGGCGCATGCGCGCGTCTTCGCCGCGCTTGTGGTCGTGCGTGGCCGTGGCCAGCATGGCGTAGGGGCAGGCCAGGCGCCGCGCCGCCATGCGGGCGTGGAACTGCGCCGGCGGCATCGCCAGCCGGGCCGGATCGCTGCCGACTTCATTGCGCGACAGCAGCCGGCCGTAGCGGTAGAACGCGGTGTCCTCGCCGGCCTTGGCCGCCAGCGCGGGCATCAGCTGCTGCAGCCGGCGGCGCAGCGCGCCGGTCTCGCTGTCGGCCGGCGCGGCGGTGCGCAGGCAGCCGCCGATAAAGGCCAGCGCCACCGCTTCGTCGGGCGCCAGGCCGGCGCGCGCGGCCTGCATGGCCTGCTCGAGCATGGCGTCATCGGCAAGCGCCGCGGCGGCATCGCGTGCGTCGGGGCGCGCATCGAAGTAGCTGCGATACACCGGCACCGCCGCCATCAGCGCGGCCAGCGCGCGCCGCAGCGCCGCGCGGGTCAGGTCGCGCGTGCCGGGCTCGCGCTCGGCGCAGTCGCGCAGGCACGCGGCGGCGCCTTCGAATTCCGTCACCAGGTGCCGCTCCAGCACCTGGTGCCGCGCGGCCTCGACATGCGCGGCAAAGGCGCGCGCATCGCCGCCGACCGTCGCCCACAGCGCATCCAGCGCGGGCTCGCCGCTGCCGTCATGCAGCACCGCGGCCACTTCATCCATGAAGTCATAGCCGGTGGTGCCATGCACCTGCCAGTCCGGCGCCAGGCGCTCGCGCGGGCCCAGGATCTTTTCGACCACCAGCCACGGGCGCTCCAGCCGCAGCGTGGGCGGTCGCGCTGCGGCATGGCGGTCCAGTTCGGCGCGCAGCCGGCGGCAGTAGCCGGCGGGGTCGGCCAGGCCGTCGACATGGTCGACGCGCACGCCGTCGATCCAGCCTTCACGCAGCAGGCGCAGCACCAGGGCATGCACTGCATCGAACACCCGCTCGTCTTCCTCGCGCACGCCGACCAGGTCGCTGATCTCGAAGAAGCGGCGCCAGTTCTGCGCGGCGGCCGCGGTGCGCCACCACGCCAGCCGGTAGTGCTGGCGTTCCAGCAAGGCATGGAGCCGGCCGCGGCCATCGGCGTGCGTGGCGTCGTACCAGGCCGGGCCGTCGCGCTCGGCTTCGGCGTCGATGCTGCCCGGCGCCAGCGGCAGCGTGTGGTCGAAATAGCGCAGGTGCGCGGGAACGCCGTTGCAGGCCGGGACCCAGCGCAGTTCGCCGGCGACCACGGTGTCCCAGTACGACTGGCCCAGGACCGGCAGCAGCACCTTGCCGTGCAGCGCCGCGTCGCGCGGGGTCCAGTCGATGTCGAAGGTCGCCGCGTGCGGGCTGCCGCGCCCATGCGCCAGCACGTCGCGCCACCAGGCGTTGTGGGTGGGATCGGCCGCCATATGGTTGGGCACGATGTCGACGATCAGGCCAAGGCCGGCGTCACGGGCGCGCGCGGCCAGCGCTTTCAGTCCCGGCTCGCCGCCAAGTTCGGCGCGCACGGCGGTGAAGTCGGTGACGTCATAGCCATGGGTGGAGCCCGGCCGCGCGCCGCAGATCGGCGAAAGGTAAAGGTGGCTGACCCCCAGCGCGGCGTAGTAGCCGACCACGGCGGCGGCATCGGCAAAGGTGAAGCCCGGGTGCAGCTGCAGCCGGGCCGTCGCGCGCGGCAGGGCTTGCGGCGCGCCGTCAGTCATCATCGCGCGCGTGCCGCGGCGGGCTCGCACACGGTGGCCACGCAGCAGCGCTGCGGCAGCAGCCCAGCCGACAGGGCCGCGGCGGCGCCGGCGCAGCTCTCATGCAGCGCGCTGCTGCGGTCATTGCACGGACGCGTGCATGGCACGGCTTCGCTGCCCAGGTTCAGCCACAGGCTCAGTTCCATGCCGTCCATCAGCCGCCAGCGCGCGCACAGCGCCGCCGGCCCCAGCACATCGACGCCGGCGCTCTGGCAGCCGGGCAGGCGGTGCAGCAGTTCGCGGCGCCGCACGGCGAGCAGCTCGCGGTAGTACGGGGTCCAGTCGCCGTCATCGTCGAAGCGCGGGCGCGACGCTTCGAACGTGGCCGGGTCGTTGGGATCGGGAATGGACGCCGCGCGAGCGTCATCGCGGAACGCGGCGGTGGCGGCGAATTCGCGCCGGCGTCCGTCGCGCACGGCGCGGGCCAGCTCGGGCGGATGGCTGGTGAAATACAGGAACGGCTGCGCGGCGCCGGTCTCCTCGCCCATGAACACCAGCGGCACCTGCGGGCTCAGCAACTGCAAGGCGATCGCCGCGCGCAGCGCGTCGCGGTCGGCCAGCTGCACCAGCCGCTCGCCGAAGGCGCGGTTGCCGGTCTGGTCGTGGTTCTGCAGGAAGCAGACAAAGGCCGTGGGCGGCAGGTGCGCGCTGGGCTGGCCGCGCCGCACGCCGTCCGCCACCGCGGGCGCGGCGGCCGAGCGGAACGCCGACCGTTCTCCCTGGTAGGCAAAGCCTTCGCCCAGCACGCGCGCAAGGTGGCGCAGCGCGGGCAGGCCGCGGCCGGCGGGCGCGCTGTCGCCCTCACTGTCATTGCCGGTATCGAGCGCCGCGGTGTAGTCGCGGTAATAGCCATCGTCTTCGCCGGTCAGCAGCACGTGCAGCGCGTGATGGGCGTCGTCGTTCCACTGCGCGTCGTAGCCCGCGGCCAGCAGCGTGGCGTCGTTGTGGTCGTTCTCCAGCACCAGGTGCAGATGGCGATGGGCGCGATCGCCGTTGGCGAGCGCGGTGCGCAGTTCGCCCGGCAGCGCCGCCAGCCAGCCTTCGTCCTCGATGGCATGCACCGCGTCCAGCCGCAGGCCGTCGAAGCGGAACTGCTCGAGCCAGTAGCGCGCGTTCTCGGTAAAGAAGCGCCGCACTTGCGGCCGGCGGAAATCGATGGCCGGTCCCCATGGCGTCTGGCGGTCCGCGCGGAAGAAGGCGCTGGCATAGCGGTGCAGGTAGTTGCCTTCGGGGCCGAAGTGGTTGTAGACCACGTCCAGCAGCACCATCATGCCCAGCTGGTGGGCGTGGTCGACCAGTGCGCGCAGTTCGTCCGGCGTGCCATAGCCGGACTCCGGCGCGAACGGCAGCACGCCGTCATAGCCCCAGTTGCGCGCGCCGGGAAATTCCGCGACCGGCATCAGCTCGACCGCGGTGAAGCCCAGCGCGGCCAGCCGCGGCAATTGCCGCGCCGCGCCCGCATAGCCGCCGCACAGGCCGACGTGCAGTTCATAGACGATGGCCTCGTGCCAGGGGCGGCCGCGCCAGTCCGGACAGGTCCAGGCAAAGGCTGCGGCGGGATCGCGGGCCGGCACGATGCTGGGGCCGTGAACGTCGTCGGCCTGCCAGCGCGAGGCCGGGTCCGGCACGGTGGTGCCGTCGTCGAGCCGGAACCAGTAGCGCGCCCCCTCGCAGCCGGGCACGATGGCCTCGAACCAGCCGTTGGGCGTGCACGCCATGGCCACCGGCCCCAGCCCGGCGACTTCCACGCGCACCGCCTGCCCCTGCTCGGCCGCGTCGGGCGCCCACAGGCGGAAGCGTACGCGCCCGTCCGGCAACCAGGCCGGGCCGAACAGGTAATCCTGCGCGGCTTCGTCGTTGGAGCAGGGGGCCGATGCCGACGGCGCGGCAAAGCTGTCGAACGGGGCCAGCCGCGGCATGGCGGAGCGGGAGCCGGGAGCGAGGAGAAAGGGGTCGGGGTTCAAGTTCGGCTCCTGCCTGCAGCGGGAATTGGGTCCTTGCGCAATGCGAACTCCATGCCAGCAGAACGACGCATTGGCGGCGGCGCCGGCGAGCCCGCAGCGCGCCGCGACGCGGGCTTAGTTACCTGTGGCATTGTAGAAACTACCCTGCGCTTTGCGCCCATGCCGTCGGCGCACAACCGTTGCGCGCCTCAGGCGGCGCGCGGCCCGCTGACGCCGGCCTCCACCTGCCCCGGCGCGCCGCTGGCGCGGTGCAGCAGCCGCACCGGCACCGGCGCGACGTGCCAGATCCGCTCGCAATATTCGCGGATGGCGCGGTCCGAGGAAAAACGCCCGGAGCGCGCGCACGACAGCACCGACATGCGCTGCCAGCGCGCCTGGTCGGCAAACGCGGCCGAGACCTGCTGCTGGCAATCGATATAAGAGGCGAAGTCCGCCATCAGCAGGTAGGGGTCGTGCCCGCGCTGCGGCTCGAACAGCGGCCGGAACAGCCCGGGCTCGCCGCGCGAGAAGAAGCCCTGCTGGACCAGGTCGATCACGGCGCGCAGTTGCGGATTGCTGTGGTAATACGCCGCCGGGTCGTAGCCGCTGTCGCGCAGCGCGTAGACCTCGGGCGCGGTCAGGCCGAAGGGGAAGAAGTTGTCGTGGCCCACCGCTTCGCGCAGTTCGATGTTGGCGCCGTCCATGGTGCCGATATTCAGCGCGCCATTCATCGCGAACTTCATGTTGCCGGTGCCGGAGGCCTCCTTGCCGGCCAGCGAGATCTGCTCGGCCAGGTCCGCCGCCGGGTAGATGCGCTGGCCGTAGGTGACGTTGAAGTTGGGCAGGAACACCACCTTCAGCCGGTCGCGCACCTGCGGGTCGCGGTTGACCACGTCGGCCACCGAGGTGATAAAGCGGATCATCAGCTTGGCATAAGCGTAGCCGGGCGCCGCCTTGCCGCCGAACAGGAAGGTGCGCGGCTGCACCTGCGCGCCGGGGTCGGACTTGATGCGGTGGTACAGCGCAATCACATGCAGCACCGCCAGGTGCTGGCGCTTGTATTCGTGGATGCGCTTGACCATCACGTCGAACATCGACGACGGGTCGATCACCACGCCGGTGGTGTCGCGCACCAGTTGCGCCAGGTCGGCCTTGTTGGCCAGCCGCGCAGCCTGCCACGCATCGCGGAAGCCGGCGTCGTCGGCATACGGCTCGAGCGCGCGCAACCGCTCCAGGTCCGAGATCCAGCCATCGCCGATCGCGTCCGAGACCAGCCGCGTCAGCCGCGGGTTGGACAGCGCCAGCCAGCGCCGCGGCGTCACGCCGTTGGTGATGCTGGTGAACTTCTCGGGCCACATCTCGTAGAAGTCCTTGAGCACGTCCTCGCGCATCAGGCGCGAGTGCAGCTCGGCCACGCCATTGATGGCATGGCTGCCCACGCACGCCAGGTTGGCCATGCGCACATGGCGCTGGCCATGCTCGTCGATCAGCGACAGCCGCGCCAGCCGCGATTCGTCGCCGTAGAAGCGGATCCGCACCTCGTCCAGGAAGCGCGCGTTGATTTCCAGGATGATTTCCAGGTGGCGCGGCAGCACCCGGCCGAACAGCGGCAGCGGCCACTGCTCCAGCGCCTCGGGCAGCAGCGTGTGGTTGGTATAGGCGAAGGCGTTCTGCGTGATCTGCCAGGCCTCGTTCCAGGGCAAGTCATGCTCGTCGACCAGCAGCCGCATCAGTTCGGCGATGCCGACGGCGGGGTGGGTGTCGTTGAGCTGCACCGCGAACTTCTCATGGAAGCGCGTGACCGGGATGCCGTCGACCGCGAGCAGCCGCAGCATGTCCTGCAGCGAGCAGGCGACAAAGAAATACTGCTGCTCCAGCCGCAGTTCCTTGCCCTGCGTGGTTTCGTCGTTGGGGTAGAGCACCTTGGTCAGGTTCTCGGAGGTGACCTTCTTGCTGACCGCGCCCAGGTAGTCGCCGCGGTTGAAGGTATGGAAGTCGAACGCCTCAGTCGCGTCCGCGCGCCACAGCCGCAGCGTGTTCACGGTATTGACGCGGTAGCCCAGGATCGGCGAATCGAACGGCACGCCGACCACGGTCTTGGCCGGCACCCAGCGCACGCGGTAGTGGCCGCGGTCGTCGGTGTAGTGCTCGGTATGCCCGCCCAGGCGCACCTGCACCGCCCATTCGGAGCGCTGGATCTCCCACGGGTTGCCGTTGCGCAGCCAGGTATCGGTCTTCTCCACCTGCATGCCGTCCATGATGATCTGCTGGAAGATGCCGTACTCGTAGCGGATGCCATAGCCGAGCGCAGGGATCTCCAGCGTCGCCAGCGAATCCATGAAGCACGCCGCCAGCCGGCCCAGGCCGCCGTTGCCCAGGCCGGGCTCGACCTCCTGGTCCAGGATGCGGTCGAGGTCCAGCCCGGCCGCATCCATGGCCTCGTTCACTTCGTCGAAGATGCCCAGGTTGATCAGGTTGTTGCCCAGGTGCGGGCCCATCAGGAATTCGGCGGAAAGATAGGCCACGGTGCGCGACGGCTGGCCCAGGTAGGCTTCGGCGGTGCTGATCCAGCGCTGCACCAGCCGGTCGCGCACGGTATGCGCGGCGGCCTGGTAGAGGTCGTTCTGGCTGGCGTGCCCGGGCAGCTTGCCCTGGGTGTGGAACACGTGGTCGAGAAAGGCCTGGCGCAGGCTGGCGCCGGACAGGGCGGTGCGGGTGTCATCGGCATGCTCGGGCCGGATGGCTTCGTTCATGGCGGGGCTCCTGCGCTTGGGGGTGGGTCAAGCTTAGTGGATCGGACGAGAGTTGCAGGCGCGATTCGCGCGTCGGTTCCGGACACGGCACATTGGCGGCGCGCGGGCGTCATGCGCGCCCGGCCGGATGGCGTGCGCCGTGGCGGCCGCGGCGCCACGCGTCGGCACGCGCGCGCAGCGCCGGCGTGTCGAACCACGCACGCACGTCGGCATCGAGGCGGCGCTGCCAGTTGGGGTGGACGCTGGTGGTGCCGGGCAGGTTGGGCTGCTCGACCTCGCCCAGCAGGTCTTCCACCGGCAGCAGGCGCAGGGCGGTGGGCGCGGTGCCCACCCAGGCGAGCACGGCGTCAAGCGGCGCATGGTCCGGTGCAGGCACCGCGCCGCGGCACAGCCCGGCGTCGCACAGCGCCTGCCATAGCGCCACGCGCTCGCGCGCGCGCCCGGCCTGCGCCTGCGCGAGGGTTTCGCCGGGCGCCAGCAGTTGCAGCCGGTCGCGCCACGCCAGGTCCTGGCCTGCCCACCAGCCGGCGACGGTGGGCAGGTCATGCGTGGTGGTGGTGGCGACGGCGTCCGCGGGCCAGGCCTGCGGCGGCAGGAAGGCCGCTGCATCCGCTTCGTGGCCGGATACGTCGCCGGCATCTGCCGGTGCCTCCTGCCGCGCAGGCGCTTCGCGCTGGAACCACAGCACGTCGATGCCTAGCACGCCGCGCGCCGACAGTGCCGCATTCAGCTCCGGCGGCACCGTGCCGAGGTTCTCGCCGATGATGATGGCGCGATGCCGCCACGACTCCAGCGCCACCAGCCGCAGCAGGTCCTCCAGCGGATAGCGCAGGTAGGCGCCGTCGCTGGCGGGCGCGCCGGCCGGCACCAGCCACATGCGCGCCAGGCCCAGCACGTGGTCGATGCGCAGTCCGCCGGCGTGGCACAGGTTGGCGCGCAGCATTTCGAGGAACGCCGCGTAGCCGTGCCGGCGCAGCCCGCGCGGCGAGAACACCGCCACGCCCCAGTCCTGGCCGAGCGGGTTGTACAGGTCGGGCGGCGCGCCGGCATGGAAGCCGGCCAGCGTTTCGGGCTGGCGCGTCCAGGCCTGGCTGCCGCCGGGGTCGGCGCCGACCGCGAGGTCGCGGATCAGGCCGACCGCCATGCCGGCGTTCCGCGCCGTGCGCTGCGCCCGCGCCAGGCCATCGTCAGCCAGCCATTGCAGGAAGGCATGGAAGGCCACGTCGTCCGCGTGCGCCTGTGCGAAGGCGGCTACCGCGGCATCCGCGGGCGAGCGCAGCGTGACCGGCCAGCAGCGCCAGTCCGGCGCGGCATGGTGGTTGGTGCCGTTGGCGCTGTCGCAAAGCCGTTGGGCCTGGATCGCCTCATAGCAGGCATGCGCATGCAGCGCCGTGCCGCCGCGCGCGCGAAAGGCGGCGCAGTGGTCCAGCGCCGCGCGCGGCAGCAGCGTTTCGCGGCGCTGCCACAGCCAGCGCAGCATGGCGTAGCGCAGCGGCGCCAGCGCGATCCAGTCGATCTCGCGGCGGGCGTCCAGGGCCCGCAGCGTGTCGCCCGCGCCCAGGCCGGCGATGGCGGCATCGACTGCCGCCTGGCCGAACACCGCGGCGGGGTCGGCATAGAGCGGGTTCAGGAACAGCCGGCTGGAAGGCGCATAGGGGCTGTAGCGCTCGGGCAGCGCGGCGAAGGGTGCGTGCAGCGGGTTGATCGCGATGGCGTCGGCGCCCGCGCGCGCGGCGCCGGTGCAGGTGTCGGCCAGCGCGGTCAGGTCGCCCATGCCGCAGGGCGCGCCGCGCCGCAGGCTGTAGAGCTGCACCGCCAGGCCCCACGGCGGCGTGCGCGCAGCGCCGGCCTCGGCGCCGCGGCCGGCATGCCGCAGCGCATCGGCTACGCCGTAGCAGCGCCGCGGCGCTACCGCCAGCGTGGTATGGCCATCGCCCAGGTCCAGCCGGTGGTAGCCGCAGACATCGACGGCGGGCAACTGCATCAGCCCGGGATCGGCACCGGCGCCGCGCACCGCGGTACCGGTGATGATCGCGCCGTCTTCCAGCGTCAGCCGGTAGGCGCGCTGCGGCAGGGTATGCGGCCACGGCACCGCCACCGGCTGGCCGCGCTCCGCGGTGACCAGCGGCGGCAGCGCATGGGCCGCGTCGTCGGCGGCCAGCCACGCGTGCGAGGCGGCACACTGGCCGGGGGTGGCGCAGGGCAGGCCCAGCCCGTCCAGCACGCGCCGCAGCGCCGCGTCGCTGACGGTGCGGGGCTGGTCCCAGGCATCGGTCCAGTGCGGCTGCAGGCCCGCGCGCAGCGCCAGGGCCTGCAGCGGCGAGGGCGCGTCATTGCGGCTCATGCCTGGTCCCCGGGCGCGGTGGGGGCCTGCGCCGACAGCAGCACCAGCGAATGCGCGGCAACCGCCTGGGCCTCCTGCACGGGCACGCCAGCCAGCTCGGCGTCGCTGGCATCGGGCCGGCTGCTGTCGAACAGCAGGGTCCAGGACAACGCGGGCTCGGGCAGCTGGAAGGCGGCATCGCTGTCGCCGGCGTTGAGCAGCAGCAGCGTGACCTGCACCGCGCGCGCGTCCTCCGGCGCGGTGTCCGCCAGCGAGCCCAGCGTCGGGCGCTCCGGCTGCGGCGGAGTGGCCGCGCGGCGCAGCGCGATGGTGCGGATTTCCGGGTCGGCCCATTCTTCCGGCGTGGGCGGCTTGCCGTCGGTATCGAACCAGGCGATGTCGGCAATTCCCGGGGCCAGTTCTTCGCGCCCGTGGGCAAAGCGGTCGCCGCTCAGCGCATAGAGCCGGCGGCGCAGCGCCAGCAGCCGGCGCACCATGCGCTGCAGCGGCTGCGCGGCGGGCGTCTGCGCCTGGGTCCAGTCCAGCCACGACAGCTCGTTGTCCTGGCAATAGGCGTTGTTGTTGCCGTGCTGGCTGCGTCCCCATTCGTCGCCGGCGGTCAGCATCGGCGTGCCTTGCGCCAGCAGCAGCGTGGCCATCAGCGCCTGCGCCACGCGGTTGCGGCGCAGCATGATCTCGGGGTCGTCGGTGGGGCCTTCGACGCTGCCGTCCGGGCTCCAGTTTGCGCTGGCGTTGTCGTCGGTGCCGTCGCGGTTGTCTTCGCCGTTGGCTTCGTTGTGCTTGCTGCTGTAGCTGACCAGGTCGGCCAGCGTGAAGCCGTCGTGCGCGGTGATGAAGTTGATGCTGGCCCACGGGCGCCGGTGGCGGCGGTCGAACAGGTCGGCCGACGCCGCCAGCCGTGCCGCCATCTCGCCGCGGTGGCCGGCGTCGCCGCGCCAGAAGCGGCGGCTGACATCGCGGAACTTGTCGTTCCATTCGGCAAAGCCGGGCGGGTGGTTGCCCAGCTGGTAGCCGCCGGGGCCCAGGTCCCAGGGCTCGGAGATCAGCTTGACGCGGCTCAGCACCGGGTCCTGCATCAGTGCATCGAAGAACCCGGAGCCGGCGTCGAAGCCGTTGCCTTCGCGCCCCAGCGTGCTGCCCAGGTCGAAGCGGAAGCCGTCGACGTGGTAGCACTGCACCCAGTAGCGCAGCGAATCCATCACCATCTGCAGCACGCGCGGATGCGACAAGTTGAGCGTGTTGCCGCAGCCGGTATCGTTGATGTAGTGGCGCTCGTCGCCGGGCATCAGCCGGTAGTAGCTGGCGTTGTCGAGTCCGCGCCACGACACCGTCGGCCCCAGCTCGTTGCCTTCGCAGGTGTGGTTGTAGACCACGTCCAGGATCACTTCGATGCCGGCGGCGTGCAGCCGCCGCATCGCCACCTTGCACTCCTGCAGCTGCCCGGTGCCGAGGTAGGCCGGCTCGGGGGCGAAGTACGACAGCGTGTTGTAGCCCCAGTAGTTGCGCAGGCCGCGCTCCAGCAGGAAGCGGTCCTGCAGGATGGCATGCACCGGCAGCAGCTCGACGGTGGTGACGCCCAGCTGCACCAGGTGGTCGACAAAGCGCGGGTCGCACAGCGCGGCAAAGGTGCCGCGCAAGTTGGGCAGCAGGTCGTCGCGCAGCATCGACAGGCCGCGCAGGTGGGCCTCGTAGATGATGGTGGAGGGCCAGGGCACGGCCGGCGGGCGGTCGTCGCCCCAGTGGAAGCTCTCGTCGACCACCACCGCCTTGGGCATGGTGGGGGCGCTGTCGCGGCGGTCCGGCGTGAGATCGGCGCGCGCGCTTTGCAGGCGGTAGCCGAACAGCGCGTCGGACCAGCGCACCGGTCCGCTCAGCTGGCGCGCGTACGGGTCCAGCAGCAGCTTGTGCGGGTTGAAGCGGTGCCCATGGGCGGGGTCGTAGGGGCCATGCGCGCGATAGCCATACAGCGTGCCCAGCGCCGCGTTGGGCAGGTAGCCATGCCAGATCTCGTCGGTGCACTCCGGCAGCGGCAGCCGGGCCAGTTCCTTGCGGCCGTTGTCGGAGAACAGGCACAGGTCGATGCGCGAGGCGTTGGCCGAGAACACCGCGAAATTGACCCCCAGCCCGTCCCAGTGGGCGCCCAGCGGAAACGGCTTGCCGGGCAGCAGCCGGTCAGCGAACTGGCGCGTCATGTCGCGGCGCCTTCGGTGCCGCCACCGTGGTCGAAGCGCAGCACCAGCGTGGCCAGCGGCGGCAGCGTCAGCGTCAGCGATGCCGGCTGCGCGTGCGAAGGCACCTCGACCGCCGCCACCGCGCCGCCGTTGCCGACGTTGCTGCCGCCGTACACGGCGGCATCGGTATTCAGGCATTCGCGCCAGGCGCCGGCATAAGGCACGCCGACGCGGTAGCCGTAGCGCGGCACCGGCGTCATGTTGGCCACCGCCAGCACCACCTCGCGGCTGTCCGGCCCGGCGCGGCGCAGCCACGCGAACACGCTGTTGTGGTTGTCGTCGCCGACCACCCACTGGAAGCCGTCCGGGCTGTGGTCGCACGCATGCAGCGCGGGCAGCTCGCGGTAGAGCCGGTTCAGGTCGCGCACCAGCGTATGCATGCCGCGGTGCATGGGCTGGTCGAGCAGCGGCCAGTCCAGCTCGGCGTCGTGGTTCCATTCCTGCCACTGCGCCAGCTCGCCGCCCATGAACAGCAGCTTCTTGCCCGGATGCGCCCACATGAAGCCGTAGTACGCGCGCAGGCCGGCAAAGCGCTGCCAGTCGTCGCCGGGGACCTTGCCGATCATCGAGCCCTTGCCGTGCACCACCTCGTCGTGCGACAGCGGCAGCACGAAGGCCTCGGACCACGCGTAGACCAGGCCGAAGGTCATGTTCTGGTGGTGCCAGGCGCGGTGGACCGGCTCATGCGCCAGGTAACGCAGGGTGTCGTGCATCCAGCCCATATTCCATTTGAAGTCGAAGCCCAGCCCGCCGCTGGCGACGCTGGCGGTCACGCCGGGCCACGCGGTGGACTCTTCGGCGATGGTGAGCGCCCCCGGGCAGCGTTCGTGCACCACCGCGTTGAGTTCGCGCAGGAAGTCCACCGCCTCGAGGTTCTCGCGGCCGCCGAAGCGGTTCGGCACCCACTGGCCCGGCTCGCGGCTGTAGTCGCGGTACAGCATCGAGGCGACGGCGTCGACGCGCAGGCCGTCGGCGTGGAAGTGCTCGAGCCAGTGCAGCGCGCCGGCCAGCAGGAAGCCGCGCACTTCGTTGCGGCCGAGGTTGTAGATCAGCGTGTTCCAGTCCTGGTGGAAGCCCTCGCGCGGGTCCTTGTGCTCGTACAGCGCGGTGCCGTCGAACTGCGCCAGCCCGTGCGGATCGGTGGGGAAGTGCGCCGGCACCCAGTCCAGGATCACGCCGAGGCCGGCCTGGTGGCAGCGGTCGATGAACGCGGCGAAGGCCTGCGGCGGTCCCAGCCGCGCGGTGGGCGCATACAGCGACAGCGGCTGGTAGCCCCACGAGCCGCCGAACGGGTGCTCGGTGATGGGCAGCAGTTCGATATGGGTGAAGCCGAGTTCCTGCACGTACGGGATCATCCGCTCGGCCAGCACGTCCCAGCCATGCTGTGTGTCGTTGGCCGCGCGCAGCCACGACAGCACGTGCACCTCGTAGACCGACATCGGCGTGGTGTACGGGTCTAGCTGCTGGCGGCGCGCCATCCAGTCGGCATCGTGCCAGGTGAATGGCGGCGCGCCCTGGCCGGGACCGGCCACCACCGAGGCGGTGGCGGGCGGCGGCTCGGTGGCCAGCGCGAGCGGATCGGCCTTGTCGGGCAGCTCGGTGCCGTGCGGGTCGAGCAGGTCGTACTTGTAGCGGCTGCCCGGCTGCGCGCCGAGCGCGGCGGGGACGAACAGCTCCCAGATACCGCTGGGATGGCGCAGCCGCATCGGATGCCGCGCCGGATGCCAGCCGTTGAAGTCGGCAATCACCGAGACCCGCCGCGCATTGGGCGCCCACACCGCGAAGCGCACGCCGTCGATGCCGTCGACGCGCTGGCACTGCGCGCCCAGGCAGGCGCCCAGCTCGAAGTGCCGTCCCTCGGCGATCAGGTGCAGGTCCAGTTCGCCCAGCAGCAGGCCGAAGGCGTAGGGGTCCGCGCTGCACTGCTCGGTGCCGTCGGACCATTGCACGCGCAGGCGATAGGCCGCGGCGCCGGTGCCGGCCGGGCGCGGCAGCCGGGCGGCGAACACGCCGCCGCCATGCAGCCGCTCCATCTGCGCCAGCGGCGCGCCATCCGCATCGGCCAGCTGCACCGACGCCGCCCCGGGCAGGCAGGCGCGCACCAGCGTGGCATCGCCATCGGGGTGCGGTCCCAGCACGCCGAACGGGTCGGGGTGGCGGCCGCCCAGCAGGGCATCGAGCTCATGGCCGGGCAGCTGGCCTGGCGGCTTGTCGGCGTGCGTGGTGCCGGTGCTGCCAGCGGGGCTCATGCCGGTGCTCCGGTCGGCGCCAGCTTGCGCAGCAGGCGTGCCAGCCCGCTGGCCGGCAGGTCGATCCACGTGACGCGGTTGGCGGCTTCGTATTCGACTTCATACGCCGCGCGTTCCAGCAGGAACAGGTCGAGCAGCGGCTGCAGCTGGTCTGGCGCGACCCATGGCACCGGGGCGGCTTCCATGTGCTGGCGGTAGCAGTTCAGGAAGGCATCGTTGGCGGTGCTGCGAAAGCGCTCCAGCAGCACCGCGCGCCGTTCGGCCAGCTGCGGCGGCAGTTCGCTGTGGGTGCGTTCGCTGCGGTCGGTGCCGACCGTGGCCGCGGCATAGTCGAGCGAGCGCAGCAGTCCCGCCACGTCGCGCAGCGGCGAGGTCTTGCGCCGGCGCCAGTCCAGCGGCAGGCCGGGCTCGCCTTCGAAGTCGACCAGGTAGGTGTCGTTCTGCGCGATCAGCACCTGGCCCAGGTGGAAGTCGCCGTGGATGCGGGTCTGCAGGCTGCCCGGCGCCGCGGCGGCGAGTTGTTCGACCAGCGCGGGCAGCGCAGTGCGCGCGGCCATCAGAGTTTGCACATCGGCCTCGAAGGCCGGACCGGCCGGCTCGGCGCCGGGCCGCGATTGCAGCCGGCTGATGGCGCGCTGCAGCGCCTCCATGGCCTGCCCGGCCCAGGCACGCGCATCGTCCTCGCTGGCCGGCACTGGCGCGAAGGCGTCGTCTTCGGTGGGGCGTGCCAGCACCGCGTGCAGTTCGGCCAGCCGGCGCCCCAGCGTGCCAGCCAGCGCGGCGTAGCCGTTCATGGCCTCGGCGAACTCGTCCTCGCTCTCCTGCGACGGCAGCGCGTCGTCGATGGCGCGGCCCAGGTAGTCCAGGGTCCAGTCCCAGCCGTTGCCCTGGTTCAGGATATAGCCCTGCAGCAGCATCATGGTATGCGGCACGCCGTCGGGCCCGGTGCGCACCACCTCGCCCAGCAGCGCGGCGGCGTGCGCATAGCCCTGCGCGGTCAGGTAGCGCGTCATCTCGGCTTCCGGGTGGATCCCGCCCGAGAGCCGGCGCACCAGCTTGAGCACGGCGGTGTTGTTGTACGACAGCGAGCTGTTGGACTGCTCGGCCGACATGTACTCGATCGGGTCGCGCTCCAGTTCCAGCGCGGCCAGCCCGGGTTCGGCGCGGAAGTGGATCACGTCGTGCCCGGCATGCATCTGCAAGTCGTTGCGCAAGGCGCGCACCACCTCGCGCGCGAACGGTTCGATCACGAAGCCGTCGGTGGCCAGCCCCACGCGGCTGCCCTGGCGCACGCGCGCCATCGACAGACCGTGCGCCAGCTGCGAGACCCCGTCGGCGCTTTCGCGGTCCCACAGGATGCCCACCGGCAGCTGGTAGCGCTCGGTGCGCCCGGGCAGCGCTACCTCGACCTCGCCCAGGTAGATGTCCTCGCCGCTGCCGCCGCGAGTGAACGGCAGCAGGTAGGCCAGCGCGACGCGCTCGATGCGCTCGTGCTTGGCGCCGAACCAGCGGCGCCGGCCGATGTAGTGGGGCAGCACTTCGCTGGCCATCAGCCGGCGCGAGGCCTCGGTCAGTTCGGGCCGGCCGGTGTTCTGCATCACAAGGGTGATCTGGTCTGGCATTTGTTCGGGCGCCTCCACGTGCCACGACGGCGGCTGCGCCTCGTCGCTCAGCACGAACCAGTAAAAGCCGTAGGGCGGCAGCGTCAGCAGGTAGGTCAGCGTGCCGATGGCGGGGAACGGCGTGGCGCCCATCATCTCCACCGGCACGCGGCCGTTGAAGGCGGACAGGTCCAGCTCCACCGCCTGCGGCGCGCGCGACAGGTTGGCCACGCACAGGATGTGCTCGCCCTCGAACTCGCGCAGGTACGCCAGGATCTTGCGGTTGCCGGGAAAGAGAAAACGCAGCGTGCCGCGGCCGAAGGCGCGGTGCTTGCGGCGCAGCGCGAGCATGCGCCGCATCCAGTTCAGCAGCGAATGCGGGTCGCGCGCCTGGGCCTCGACATTGACTGCCTCGTAGCCATAGAGCGGGCCCTGCAGCGGCGGCAGCACCAGGCGCTCGGGATCGGCATGCGAGAAGCCGCCGTTGCGGTCGGGCGACCACTGCATTGGCGTGCGCACGCCGTCGCGGTCGCCCAGGTGGATGTTGTCGCCCATGCCGATCTCGTCGCCGTAGTAGATCACCGGCGTGCCCGGCATCGAGAACAGCAGGCTGTTCATCAGCTCGATGCGGCGGCGGTCGCGTTCCATCAGCGGCGCCAGCCGGCGGCGGATGCCCAGGTTGATGCGCGCGCGCCGGTCGGTGGCGTAGACCTCCCACAGGTAGTCGCGCTCGCTGCTGGTCACCATCTCCAGCGTCAGTTCGTCATGGTTGCGCAGGAAGATCGCCCACTGGCAGTTGGGCGGCACCTCAGGGGTCTGGCGCATGATGTCGGTGATCGGGAAGCGGTCTTCGCGGGCGATGGCCATGTACATGCGCGGCATCAGCGGGAAGTGGAACGCCATGTGGCATTCGTCGCCTTCGGGGTCGGGGCCGGTCAGGCCGAAGTACTGCTGCGCGTCTTCCGGCCACATATTGGCCTCGGCCAGCAGCATGCGGCCGGGGAAATGCTGGTCCAGGTGCGAACGGATGCTGCGGATCACGGCATGCGTCTCCGGCAGGTTCTCGTTGCTGGTGCCCTCGCGCTCGACCAGGTAGGGCACGGCGTCCAGGCGCAGGCCGTCGACGCCCATGTCCAGCCAGAAGCGCATCACCGACAGCACCTCGTTGAGCACCTGCGGGTTGTCGAAGTTCAGGTCCGGCTGGTGCGAGTAGAAGCGGTGCCAGAAATACGCGCCCGCCACCGGGTCCCAGCTCCAGTTGGATTTCTCGGTATCGCAGAAAATGATGCGCGTGCCGGCGTAGGCCTGGTCATGGTCGGACCACACGTAGTAGCGGCGCGCCGCGGAGCCGGGCTTGGCCTTGCGCGCGCGCTGGAACCAAGGGTGCTGGTCCGAGGTGTGGTTGATCACCAGCTCGGTGATCACACGCAGGCCGCGCGCGTGCGCCGCGGCGATAAAGCGCCGCGCATCGGCCAGCGTGCCGTAGTCGGGGTGGACGTTGCGGTAGTCGGCGATGTCATAGCCGTCGTCGCGGCGCGGTGACGGATAGAACGGCAGCAGCCAGACCGTGTCGACGCCCAGGTTGACCAGGTAGTCGAGCTTGCCGAGCAGCCCGGTGAAGTCGCCCACGCCATCGCCGTTGGCGTCGAAGAAGGACTTGATGTGCAGCTGGTAGATGACCGCATCCTTGTACCAGAGCGGATCGGCGTTGAGCAGGGCGGCGCTGGCGGTTTCGGTAAGGCGTTTCATCCGTGTCTCCACGTATGCCGGTCAGGCGCCGTGCGGGTCGGTCGAAACCGGCACGGCAGGCGGGCGCGGGGCGGGACGTTCCAGCGGCTGCACGTGCCAGACCGCGAACGGCAGCTGCGCCGGGTCGAGCCGGATGCGCTGGTGCTTGCCGCGCAGCTCGAAGCGCTGGCCGCGCATCAGGTCCTGCACCGCGATGCCGGCCTGGTCGGGCAGGCCCCATTCCCACAGCGGGATTTCGATATCGGCATCGTGCGCGGTGCGCGGATCCAGGTTGACCGCCGCCAGCAGCACGTCGTCGCCGAACAGGTAATCGGTGCCCGGCACGAAGCGCGCGAACCACAGCACCGCGTCGCTGCCGGCATGGTAGAAGCGCAGCCCCAGGTGGTTCTGCAGCGCGGGGTGGCCGGCGCGGATCTCGTTGAGCCGCGAGATCTCGGCGACGATATTGCCCGGCTGCTGCCAGTCGCGCACGCGCAGCTGGTATTTCTCGGAATCCAGGTATTCCTCGCGCACCTTGCCGTCGAGCACGAAGGGCGCGCTCTCGCACAACTCGAAGCCGCTGTACATGCCCCACAGCCCGGACAGCAGCGTTGCCAGCGCCGCGCGGATCAGGAATGCGGGGCGGCCGCCGTGATGCAGGAAGTAGGGGTTGATGTCCGGCGTGTTGACGAAGAAGTGCGGGCGGAAGAAGTCGCGCAGCGGGCCCTGCGTCAGCTCGGTCAGGTACTCGGTCAGCTCCCACTTGGTGTTGCGCCAGGTGAAGTAGGTGTACGACTGGCTGAAGCCCAGCTTGGCCAGCCGCGCCATCATCTTCGGCCGGGTGAAGGCCTCGGCCAGGAAGATGGTGTCGGGGTGGCGCGCGCGCACGTCGGCGATCATCCATTCCCAGAACGGCAGCGGCTTGGTGTGCGGGTTGTCGACGCGGAAGATGCGGATGCCGTGGTCGGCCCAGAACATCACCACGTCGCGCAGCGCCTGCCACAGCGCGGCACCGGCCGGCGGCGCGGCATAGAAGTCGACGTTGACGATGTCCTCGTACTTCTTCGGCGGGTTCTCGGCGTAGCGCAGCGAGCCGTCGGGCCGGTGCGCGAACCACTCCGGGTGGTCCTTCAGCCACGGATGGTCGGGCGAGCACTGGATCGCGAAGTCCAGCGCCAGCTCCAGCCCGTGCGCCGCGGCGGCGTCGATCAGCCGGCTGAAATCCTCGAGCGTGCCCAGCTCCGGATGCAGCGCATCGTGGCCGCCTTCGGTGCCGCCGATGGCATAGGGGCTGCCGGGGTCGCCCGGCTCGCTGCGCAGGCTGTTGTTGCGGCCCTTGCGATGGGTGCGCCCGATCGGGTGGATCGGCGGGAAGTACAGCACGTCGAAGCCCATCGCGCGGATCGCGGGCAGGCGCGCGATAACGTCGTCGAAGGTGCCATGGCGCTGCGCGTCGTTGCTCTGCGAGCGCGGAAAGAGTTCATACCAGCTGGCAAAGCGCGCGGCCAGCCGGTCGGCCTCGACCGGCATCGCCACCGGATGGCGCGACGCGAACGGGCGACCGGCGGGGGTCTGCATCACCGCGTGCATGGCCGCGGCGGTGCGCTCGGACAGCAGCAGTTGCAGGCGCCGTTCGTCATCGCCGGCGGCGGCGGTCAGCTCGTCGACGATGGCGGACAGTTCGCTGTCGGCGGCGGTGTTCTGGCTGTCCTTCTTGCCGGACTTCCTGCCGTTGCCCGCTTTGCCGTTGCCGGGTTTGCCATTGCCGCCGGGCCGCAGCAGCGCATCGGCCACCAGCCGCGCGCCTTCCTCGGTCTCGAGCGAGACATCGAGCCCCGCCGCGCGCTTCTTGCCGATCTCGTCGAGCCAGCTGGCGAAGGTGTCGCGCCAGGCCTCGACCGTGAATTCATGCCGGCCCAGCGCCACGAGCGGGAAGCTGCCTTGCCAGCGGTCATTGCCGCCTTGCTGCATCGGCGTTTCGCGCCAGTCGGTCTCGCCCGGCGCGCGCCACAGCACCGCGGCGGCAAGCTTGTCGTGGCCATCCATCCAGATATCGGCGCTGACGACGACGCGTTCGCCGACCACGCGGCGCACCGCGAAGCGGCCGGCGTCGCAGGCGGGTTCGACCCGTTCGATGGCGATGCGCGGCGCCTCCATGGCGGCCACCACGCTGCCCAGGCCGGTCGCCGCGAGGGTCTCGTGGCCATGCGGCGCGGTCGCGTCGGCACGCGGCATGCCGGGCCGGGTCAGCGGCACCGGCGGCACTTCGTACAGGCGGATATCCGCCGGCGCCAGCGTGATGCTGGACAGCGCGTCGAGCCGGCTGGTGCCGTCGAGCGTGCCGCCCGGGCCGCCCGCTGCCGGTTCCAGGCGGGCGCTGGCATGCGGCATGGCGCTGAGCACCCGGTCGGCGCCGAGGCTGGCCGGTTCCATCGGATCGGGATTGAGCACCACCGCCAGCGCCGGGCCGCCGTCGGGCACGGCCGGGTCATCGCGGCGCGGCGCGGCATCGGTCCCGTTGCAATGGCCGTCGGGGGCGGGCAGGCGCGCCAGAACGGTCAGCGGCGCGTCGGGGCCGCTCAGCAGGCGCACCGCCAGCGCGGGCGCCGGGTCGCGCGCGGCCAGCCAGGTATTGGCCTCGAGCACTTCATGCGTGATGTCGTAGGGCACGCCGTCAGGTGCGTGGCCGTCCGGCGCCAGCGGGTCGCGCGCCTGTGTGCCGCCGGTTTCGAATCCGGCCGGCACCAGGATGCCGTCGCCGATTGCCGCGGCCGTCCACAGGGCACGCCGCGCGCTGAGCGCGTCGTGGCGCGCGGGCGCCAGTGCCGGCGCAGCGAGCACGCGGCCAAGGCGGCGCAGCCGCGCCATTTCCTCGGTCAGCCAGGCGCTGCGGTAGTCCCACCACGGCAGCGAGCAGAAGGCGCCGTCGAAGCCGGCGGGCACCAGTTCTTCCACCTGCGCCGGCGTGAGCCCCGGGGTCCAGGCCAGGAAGCGCGGCGTGCCGCGCGCCTGTTGCGGCACCGCATCGCCGCGCAAGGTGGCCAGCAGCGCGGTCCAGCACCTGCCGGGCACGCGCGCCGGCGCGCGGCAGCAGAAGCCGGCCGCGCCGGCGGCCCACGCCATGCGCAGCCGCGCCGCCCACCATTGCACCAGCGCTTCGGCGATATGCCGGTCATGCCAGCGCAGGCGGGTGCCGGGGATGTGGTTGTCGGTCTCGTGCGGCGCGAACGCGGGTGCCGCGGTATCGATCCAGGCGGCATCGGGAAGGTCGTCGGTCCCGGCGGCGCCATCCGCCATATAGCGGTCCAGCGAAATATCGAGCAGCGGGGCCAGGCCGTGCCTGGCGCACGCCGCGAGCGTGTCGTCCTCAGGCAGGTGCGGCCAGCCGCCGATCAATACGTGGTCGAACCCCAGCGCCGCCACGCGCTGCAGCGCGTGCTGATCGGCTTCGGGCGTTCCGGTCAGGTCGATCTGGCAGATCCGCACATGTCCTCCCGGTGTTTCGCTCCGGCGGAGCAACAAAAATCCCGGAGCGGCGCCTTGCGGCCAGCCGCCGGGATGGCTCTGCCATGCGAAGTGCGTGCCAGCGCGCCCGCGCGCAGCAACGGGCGGGTTCGGCCAGGCGCCGCAAGGGCGTACGGCGCGGCAAGGCATGTGCGGATTAGGCTACCTCTTGTAAAAACTACTGGTGGCCGCCGCGCCGATGGAAATAACGCGCAGGGCCGCGCGCCGGTTGCAGGCAGGTGCCTTCCCGGTATGTTTCTTGCCCCTGTGAGCCCATGCGTGCCATGGCCGGCACGATGGCAAGCCATCAAAAAGGGGACCCATGGATCAGTGGCTGGAGGCGGCGCAATGGCCGGCAATGGTGGTGACGGTACTGGCGACCTGGCTGGTCGGTTCGCGTTCGATCGCGCGGCGGCGCGCCGGCTTCTGGGTGTTCCTGGCCAGCAACCTGCTGTGGATTGCATGGGGCTGGCACGGCGATGCCCATGCGCTGATCGTGCTGCAGCTGGCGCTGATCGCGATGAACCTGCGCGGCATGCGCGAGGCCCGCAAGGCGTGGCAGGCCGCCGCGCGGCACGCCTTCGCGGCAACTGGCGCCGCGCCGGCCGAGCCGCTATCCTTGGACCAGTCCGGCATGCGCCGCATGCCCGGCGCCAACGCGCAGCCGCCGGCTCCCGCCGGCTCCGATCGCTGACTTCACGGTCCGCCCGCGGACCAGGGCAGGTGTGCCATGGCGAAGAAAAAGATCCTGTTGCTCAACGCACTGATCGCAGCCTCGCGCGAGGGCGAAATTGGCTGCCGCCGCGCCGCCACCGCCGCGGCCAACCCCCATCTCAAGTCCGTGCTGACCAGCCGCGCCAATGCGTTTGCCCAGGCCGCGCATGAACTGCAGGCCTGCCTGCTCGACCTGGGCGAGGTGCCTGCCAGTGGCCTCGCCCCCGCGGCCCCCGCGGCAGCCGGGATCGGCAAGCACCGTTCCGACCGATCCATCGTGCAGGCGATCAGCAAGCGCGAGCACGCCGTGCAGCGGCGCTATGCGCGCGCGCTGCGCACCCATGTGCTGGGCTCGCGCGTGCGCGCCGTGGTGCGCCGCCAGTATCGCGGCGTGCAGGTGAACCACGAACTGTTCCGGGTGCTGCGCGAGCAGTACCGCGTGCCGCAAGCGCGGCCGTAGCCCGGCGCGCATCGGACCACGGCGCTGCCATGCCGGCTGACCTCCCTGCCTTCGAACACGCTGCCCGGCTCGTGCTGATGTACGGGCTGGTGCCGCTGTGGCTGCTGGCGGGCGTGGGCGACTGGCTGTGCCACCGGGCCACGCAGATCGAACGCAATGCCGGCGTCACCGAATCGCTGCTGCACATGCTGATGCTGGCCGAAGTGGGCCTGCCGCTGCTGCTGGTGCTGTTCCTGGAGGTCAACGCGCTGGTGATCGCGGTGGTGCTGGCGGCGCTGGTCATTCATGAGGCCACCGCGTGGTGGGACGTGCATTACGCCAGCAGGCGCCGCCATATCGCGCCGGTCGAGCAGCATATGCACAGCCTGCTGGAAGTGCTGCCGCTGGCGGCGGCGTCATATGTGGTGGTGCTGCACTGGGACCAGTTTCTCGCCCTGTTCGGGCGCGGCAGCGAACCGGCGCGGATGGCGCTGGAATGGAAGGCGCAGGCGCTGCCGCCGGCCTATCTGGCCGGCCTGCTGGTGGCCGTGGTGCTGCTGGCCGGGCTGCCTTACCTGGAAGAGCTATGGCGCTGCGTGCGCTGGCGCCGGCGTGAGCGCGAGGCCCTGCTGGCGCAGGCCACGCGGGCCATGCGCGGCGGCGGCTAGCGTGCCGCGACGCCCATCAAGCTGATGTTCCCATCCGCTTGCCGGCGCCGCGGATGACCCGCCGGCGCGCACGGCGCGCGGCAGGTTGCGGGCGGTACGGTGCTTACTGCTTCGGCGCCGGATCCGGCGAATCCCCCTTGGGCCCGCTCGGTGCATCGGCGGTCGGTGCGGCGGGCGCGCCTTGCTCGCGCGGCTTCTTGCTGCGCGCGCTGTTCGACGCCTTGTCCGACTTGGACTTGGACTTCTTCATGGTGTCCTTGGCGCCGGGGGCGGAAGCGGCGCCCATGTCGGTAGCGGCCGGCTGGTTGCGCGACGCCGGCGGGGAACCTTCGATCGGCGGCACGCTGGGGTTCGGCACATTCGGCGACGCCGGGGCTTGTTGGGCAAAGGCCGGCAGGCAGAGCGCGGTGCCGACGACCAGTGCCGTGGTAGCGAGAGTGCGTTTCATGATGGTCTCCATTGCAAGACTACGTCGGTCGGGCCCAGGGCCCTCGGGGTTGCCGGCGTGCCGTTTCGGCGCGCCGGCGGCTCATGCGCGTTCATGCGCGTTCAGGCGCGCGGGCCGTGTCCTTGCCCGCGCCGCGCCAGTTCGTGGTAATGGCAGATGCGCGCCAGGGCCCAGTCGGCCGCGGCTTCGCGCACGGCGTTGCGCGCGCCGGCAAAGCGGCGGGTTTCGGTAAAGGCCTCGATCCCGGCCACGTGCGACACCACGTCGTGCACGGCATGGCCATGGCGGCGGAACACCCAGGCAAAGCACTGCGTGCCGGCGGGGATATCGCCATCGCCGCCGCCATCGGCAACGCCGGTGTTGGCGATCGCCAGGTCCGCGCCGGTCAGTTGCATGGCGCCGCGCGCCATCGCCAGCGAGACCGCCTCGCTGGTCAGTCCATGGCGCCGGATGGTCTCGGGCGGGACATGCAGCAGCTGCTCCTTGGCCGACGGCGAGTAGGCCACGATCGCGCAGCGCAACACGTCGCCGCAGCCGGGCACTTCAGCGATGCGCGAGGCGATCAGGCCCGCGGTACAGGATTCCGCCGTGACCACGTGCAGGCCATGGCGCAGCAGATAGCGCGCGATGCCGACGTTGTTGCTGCTGCTGTCGCTGCCATGGCTCATCGCAATCACTTGCCTGTTCTCCATTGCGGTATCCGCAGTCGGTTTCCCGCCAGGGCGGCAGGTTCCGTGCCAGCATCGCGCCTGCCGCGCGCGCTGCGCCGCAGGGAGCGCGCGCCGGCTGGCGGCAGCGACCGGGGCAAATGCGGGGAAAAATGTACATGCAGCGCCGGAGCGCGCCTGTAAAACCTGCGCGCCGCGCGCGGCATCGCACTTTGCGCGGGCGGTGGCGCTCATCTTGCATGTCCGGTGCGCAACGACCTGTACGGAGACCGCCATGCCCGAGCAGCCGCCGAAGCCCCCCACGCCCCCCACGCCCCCCGACCGGCCCGCGCACGATGCACCGCGCGCGCCGCGCCACGCCGGCGACCCCGAGGACGTGCGCAAGGGCCAGGTAACCAGCCCGCTGCCGCGTGAAGTCTTTCGCCAGCGCTTCCTGGCGCGCTTTACCGATCCGGCCTACCGGGGCGAGGACGAAGCGCTGGACCGCATCGAGCGCATTGCGTGGGACGCCTATACCGAAAGCCGCAAGGCGCCGCTCACGCACAAGGCCGGCGCCGGCTATGCCGACCCGGATTACGACCTCTCCGACGAATGGCGCGCCGCCAGCGAGGCGGTGCGCGTGGCCCAGCAGCGCCAGGCCGATCCCGCCACGCGCTCGCGCGTGCTGCTGGTGTGCGCGGCCTCGCGCAACGACTACACCTGTCCGGGCGAGATGTCGAAATCGTGGCGCCTGGCCGGGCGCGCGCGCGAACGGCTGGAAGCGCAGGGCATCGAGGTCGACCTGCTCGACCTGAGCCACCTGACCTCCGATGCGCACCTGCATATCCATCCGTGCAAGGGCTGCGTATCGACCGCCATGCCGCTGTGCCACTGGCCGTGCAGCTGCTATCCCAACCACGCGCTGGGCCAGGTCAATGACTGGATGAACGAGATCTACCCGCGCTGGGCCGCCTGCCACGGCGTGCTGATCGTCACGCCGGTGTACTGGTACCAGGCCAGCAGCCCGCTCAAGCTGATGATGGACCGGCTCGTCTGCGCCGATGGCGGCAACCCCGATCCCACCACCACGCACGGCAAGGACGTGCCGCGCGCCAAGGCGATCGAGCTGTCGGGCTGGGACTATCCCAAGCACCTGGCCGGGCGCGCCTACGGGCTGGTGGTGCATGGCGACGTCGCCGGCATCGAAGGCGTGCGCCGCGCGCTGTCGGACTGGCTGGACTGGATGGGACTGATCGATGCCGGCGCCCAGGCGCGGCTGGACCGGTATATCGGCTACTACGAGCCTTATGCCACCAGCCACGTCGCGCTCGACCGCGATACCGGCGTGCAGGGCGAAGTCGACAACGTGGCGCGCGCGCTGGCGTGCGCGGTCGGGCAGCTGCGCCATGGCCAGCTGCGCACGGCGGACCACGGCCTGGTGCCGCCGCGGCAGAAGTAGCGTAACGGACCGAGGCAAGAACGGAGGCAACCATGGATCGCAGAGACAACTGGCGCGGCCGCCCATGGCACGAGAGTGGCGTGCCCGAGGCCGATATGCGCAGCCACTACGTAGGCGCCTATGGGGTCTATGACTATGACCAGCCGGTCGACCCCGGCGAGTTTGGCGGCCGCGGTGGCGGCGAATGGCGGCCCCATGACACCCAGGCGCCGCCACCGCGAAGCATGACCGACCCCTACCGCCAGTTCACCGGCTACAACGAGCGCATGGACCTCTACCGCGGCGGCACGGAGCACCGGCGGCCGGTCGGGCCGCGCAACTACCAGCGCAGCGACGAACGCATCCTGGAAGACCTGTGCGAGCAACTGACGCGCAGCGGCCGGCTGGACCTGAACGAGGTGGAGGTGCGGGTCGAGCAGGGCGTGGTCACGCTGGAGGGCAGCGTGCCGGACCGGCACCAGAAGTACCGCATCGAGGATATCGCCGACGAGGTCTTCGGCGTCAGGGACCTCGTCAACCACTTGCGCGTGGCCAGGCCGGCGCCGTCGCAGGCCCATCCCGGCCATGGCATGCGCATGTACTGAGGCCGCGGCGCGGAGACCCTGCCCATGGCCGATTCCCTGAAGACCGGCAACCCGCGCGGCAACGCCGCCGGCGCCGCGGACACCGCGTTGCAGGCATCGCTGTGCGCGCGCCTGTGGGAGACCGGGCTCGACGTCAGCGAGATTGCGCTGGACGTGGCGCAGGGCCGCATCACGCTGCGCGGCGCGATCGGCAGCGCCGCTGACCGCGACGCGGTCGAGGCCTGCGTGCGCGCCAGTGCCGGCGTGCGCGACGTCGTCAACCACATCGAGGTCGCGCCTGACCGCACCGGAAGCTGAAGCGCTGGCATGGGTTTCGCGACGGCGCCAGTTCCGGCCGCCGCGGCACGCCCGCACGCCGCGCGCCGTTCACGAGGAAGGAGACTGCCATGAGACACACTGCGATCCTTGCGCTGGCCGCGCTGCTGAGCGTGCCCGCGTGGGCCCAGACCACCACCACGCGCCCTGGCGCCGACACGCGTGCGCCGGGCACGTCGGCCTCGGATGTCATGCCGGGCCAGGGCGACACGCGCCGCGCCACGCCCGCCACGCCGGCCACGCCCGCCACCCCGGGCGGCGCCGGCACCCGCGCCACGCCGGCCACGCCCGCCACGCCGGCCAGCCCGGCCGTCAACGAGGGGCCGCAGTCGCCGCAACGGTACGACTATCCGGCGTCGGAACCGAAGGCGCCCAAGAGCCGCAAATAACCACTGGCAAGCGCCTCAGAGGCCGGAGGGCCAGGTCTCGGGGGCGCCCGGGGCAGGCGCCGCCGGCAACGCCGGGACCGCGCTGCTGCGGTCGAACCACGCCAGCACGTCGAACTGCCGTGGCAGGACGGCGCGCGCGTAGTGGCTCTGCAGTTCGGTCTCGGGGCGATAGATCACGCCGATGAAGCGCTCCTGCCGCGCCGGCATCAGCAATTCACGCAACTCGGCGTGCAAGGCGCTGCCGGCAGCGTCGCGCAGGTCGGTCCAGCCCTGCGCATGGCCGGCCGCATGGAACAGGTGTTCGTAGCTGTCGGGCCGTGCGGGACGCACCTGCTTGATTTCCATGGGCCCGTCCCAGGACGTTGCGGCGGCCACGGTGCCGTCATAGGTGCTGAAGCCGACCAGCGCGGCCCCGTCGCCGTAGGCTTCGCGGCATAGCTGGCCGATATTGAGCTGGCCCTGGCTGCCGCCCATCTCGGTGTGCGCAGCATCCCCGATATGCGAGTTGTGCGCCCACACCACGGCGCGCGCTTGCGGCCCATGGGCGTGCAGCAGTTGCGCCAGGGTGTCGAACATATGCGTGTCGCGCAGGTTCCAGCTGTCGTCGCTGCCGTGGTACATGACGCGGTAGTAGCGTTCGGCCGAGGCCACCAGGCGCGCATTCTGCGCGGCATCGAGGAATTCATCGTGCCCGTCGCGCGCATAGGCCAGGCGCTTGTCGAGCAAGGCCTGCAGCTGCTCGACCACCGCGTCCTCGCAGTCGGCATGGGTGCCGTGGAGCACCGCGCGGCCATAGCGCGCCGGATCGCGCCGCCACGGTTCCAGGCAGCCGTAGCGTTCGCGCGCGGCCTGCGCGGCCTGCGGATCGACGCCTTCCAGGTAGGCCAGCACCGCCGCCATCGAGGCGCCGAGGCTGTAGATATCGAGCCCGAAGAAGCCGGCGCGCCGCGCCGGCGCGAGCGCGGCATTGTGCGCGTGCAGCCAGCGGATAAAGCGCGCTACCTCGAGATTGCGCCACATCCAGACCGGGAAGCGCGTAAAGGCGGCGCCGGGGGATTCGGCGGACTGCGGCGAGCGCCCGCGCACGTGGCGGTCCACCGCCGCGGCGTCCGGCCAGTCTGCTTCCACCGCGATGATGCGGTAGCCGTGCCGGGCCACCAGATGTGCGGTCAGTGCGGCGCGGGCGTGATAGAACTCGGCGGTGCCGTGCGTGCATTCGCCGAGCAGCACCACGCGGTGGCCGGCGAGCCGGTCGGCCAGCGCCGCGGCGCCGTTGGCGAAGGCGCCGGTGAAGGGATCCTGCGCGGCGTGATCCACCGCGGGCCACGGCACGGTCGCGGCCGCGATCGCGGCCACGGCGTGCGGGTCGGCCCGGGCTTGTGGCATGGTGGCGCGGACTGCCGGCAGCGTGCCGGCGTCCTCAGCGTTGCGGCAGGAACCGCGGGTCAGCCGTGAATGGCGCGGGGATCGTGGCCGAAGCTGTTGCGCGAGCGGATCTGGCCGTCGCGGCCGTGGATCAGCAGTTCGACATGCTCGCGCTGGGCCTGCGTGGTGCCGGCGGCGACCGCTTCTTCCTGCGTGGCGTGGTGCGATTCGGCGTAGCGTGCGCCTTCGTGGATGACGTCCCAGCCTTCGTCGTGCGGAACGACGTGTATGTTGCTGCCCATGTCGGGTCTCCTCGGATATCGGTCCTTTTATTGTGGTCGATCTGCGCGCGCTGTCTATCCGGCGGCGTCTGACAGGAGCGAAGCGCTTCCGGTTCCACTTTCCGATGGAAATCCCTGGTTATTTGTGCGGCCTCTTGTAAGCTGGACTTGGATCGCAATCAGAGGAGCGGACCATGCGAGCAAGATTTGCCAGGGGGCTGACGCAGTCGCCGGTGACCGTGGTGGCCCGGGCGTTCGACGGAGAAGCGGTGCGCACTCCCCAGGTGGGCGACCTGGTGACGGTGTATAGCCAGGACCAGGACACCGAATTCAATATCCGGCTGTGCGAGGCCGTGGAGCCCGGCCGCTGGCGCGGCGTGGTCTACGCCATCGGCCGCGGACAGGACGTGCTGGTCACCGCCGAAGGGCTGGAGATCGACGATGTGGTCGAGGTGATGCGCGAGGAAATCGCCTCCGTGATTCCCTGCGGCCGATCCCACTGAACGCCGCACCCGTCGGGTGCGGACCATCCGGTATTGCAGTTGCCCGTGGCCGGGTTCATGCCGGCCGCGCGGGCGGTTTCGGCACGCCCAGCCACATCGCCAGGCCGCTTGCCAGCAGCAGCGCCGCCAGCAGGTAGAGGGCATGGTCGAGGCTGCCGGTGCGGGTCTTGATCTGTCCGATCACCCACGGGCTGACAATGCCGCTGGTGATGCCGATGCTGCTGATAAAGGCGATGCCGGCGGCGGTGCCGGCCCCGGGCAGGTAGCCCGGCGGCAGCGCCCAGAACACCGGCAGCGCGGCAAAGATCAGCACCGCCGCCACCGACAGGATAGCCAGCATCGCGGCCAGCCCCGGCAGCGGCAAGGTCAGCGCCGCCAGCGCCAGCGCGCCGCCCGCGGTGCACAGCAGGAAATGGCGATGGCGCTCGCCGGTGCGGTCGGAGTGGCGCGCGATCACGATCAGGCCGACCGCGCCCACCGCGTTGGGCACCACCGAATACAGGCTGACCGACATCACGTCGGTGACGCCGAAATCCCGGATCATCAGCGGCATCCAGAAGCTGAGCGCGAGCGAGCCGCAGGTCAGCGAAAAATAGATAAAGGCGAACAGGTACACGCGCGGGTTGCGCAACACCTGGCGCAGCGCGTGCAGCGAATGGCCGCCGGCCTGCGTGTGCGCGGCGGTGTCGCGCAGCAGGTGGGCGCGTTCGCGCTCGCTCAGCCAGCCGGCCTGCTGCGGCCCGTCGACCAGCAGGCGCCCGGCGGCCAGCCCCAGCAGCACCGCCGGCGCGCCTTCGATCGCGAACATCCACTTCCAGCCCTGCAGGCCCAGCACGCCGGCCATGTCGCGCATGATCCAGCCCGACACCAGCCCGCCCAGCACGCCCGCCACCGCTACGCCGGCAAAGAAGATTGCCATCACCGCGGCACGCCGGCGCGCGGGGAACCAGTAGGTCAGGTACAGCACGATGCCGGGAAAGAAGCCGGCCTCGAACACGCCCAGCAGGAAGCGCAGCGTGTAGAACTGCGCGGGCGTCGAGACCGCCATCATCGCCACCGACGCCACGCCCCACAGCACCATGATGCGGGTGAAGGTGCGGCGCGCGCCGAAGCGCGCCAGCAGCATGTTGCTCGGCACCTCGCACAGCACGTAGCCGACGTAGAACACGGCGGCGCCGAGGCCGTACATGGCGTCGCTGAAGCCCAGGTCGTGCTTCATCTGCAGCTGGGCGAAGCCGATGTTGATGCGGTCCAGGAACGACACCACGTAGCAGACGAACAGGAAAGGGATGATGCGCAGCCAGACCTTGCGGTAGAGCGCGTCCTCGTCGCGCGTGGCCAGTGTTGCCGGAGCCGCGGGGGCTGCGGGGGCCGGGGCGGGGCGCGCCAGGCTGGATAGGGACGAAAGCTCCCCTGAGACCGGATGGCTCATCGATGTTGTCTCCGTGCGGTGGTGGCTGCGGCGGCAGGCAGCCGGGCGGATGCCGCCAGCGGGCCGCGTCTGGTGCGCGTTGGCCCGCGATGTCTTGAAGAGAGGCGCGTGGCGCGGACCCGGCCGCGCCCGCGCCGCGCGATCCGGTCAGGCCGGCGTCGTCTCCGTGCTGGCGACGACGCCCGCGCGCGCTGCGGCCATCGCCGCCAGCAGCACGTCGTGGTCGCCGATATGGTTGGCCAGCAGCAGGATCAGCTGCGCGTTGGCGGCCTGGCTCTGGGCTTCGTCGAGGTCGCGATGCATCTCGATCAGCGCTTCGTAGAAGTCGTCGGGCCGCGCCAGGTTGGGCTGGGTGTTGAGCAGATTGGGCATGGCTATCTCCGTGGGGCAGGGCTGGCGCCGTGTCGATCAGGCGGCCATGCGGCCGGGCTGCGGCGCGCGCAGGTCGGCGCCGGTGGCGCGTGCCAGCGCGGCGCGGATCGCGGCGGGGTCGGGACGGTGCCAGCGCGCGCAGACATGCTGGTCGGGGCGGACCAGGTAGCAGGTGCCCGGCGCGGCGCCGTAGCGCGCCGCCGCCAGGCCTTCGTCGTCGCGCAGCACGGTGGCGTGGGTGCAGGTCATGGGCGGCTGCGCGGCGTCGGTGACATAGACCAGCTGCAGCGGTGCGCCGGCCTGCTTCAGTGCGGCCAGCTCGGCCAGCGTGGCGGCATCGGTGGTCTCCGGATTGCCGAACACCAGCAAGGTGAAATCGCCGCCGAGGTACGACAGCAGCCAGCCCGCGCCCTCCGCACCGGACACCGGCGCATCGCAGCAGACCGCGCCGGGCACCAGGTTGCCGGCGGCATCCGGCGCGGCGTCATCGGTGTTCAGCGGCGAGCCATGCAGCACCGCCGGCACCGACAGCCGGCCGCTGTTCACCAGCGCGCGCGCGAACGCATGGCGCCGGGACAGTGCCAGCACCGCGTCGCGGAACACGCGGCTGGCCGCGCTCTTGGGCGTGATGAAGTCGGTCGAGCGAGTGGAGTTGCGGATGTTCTCGTCGGCGGCGAATTCGCGCTCGCTGGCGTAGGTGTCGAGCAGCCGGTCGCAGGCACGGCCCTGCAGCACGTAGGCCAGTTTCCACGCCAGGTTCTCGGCGTCCTGGACACCGCTGTTGGCGCCGCGCGCGCCGAACGGCGAGACCCCGTGCGCGGCATCGCCGGCGAACAGGATATTGCCGTGGCGGAAGCTGTCCATGCGCTGGCACGAGAAGGTGTAGACGCTGACCCACTCCAGCTCGAACTTTACGTCCTTGCCCAGCAGCGCCTGCACCCGCGGGATCACGCGCTCGGGCGATTTCTCCAGCACCGGGTCGGCGTCCCAGCCGAGCTGGAAGTCGATGCGCCAGACGTTGTCAGGTTGACGGTGCAGCAGCACCGACTGGTGGGGGTGGAACGGCGGGTCGAACCAGAACCAGCGTTCGGCGGGGAAATCCGCCTCCATTTTCACGTCGGCAATCAGGAAGCGGTCGCGGAAGGTCCGGCCCTTGCTGTCCAGGCCCAGCAGCTTGCGCATCGGGCTGCGCGAGCCGTCGGCGGCGACCACGTAGCGCGCGGCCAGCGGGTAGCAGCCGTCGGGGGTCTCGACCGTCAGCACCACGCCGGCGTCGCTGCCGCGCGTTTCCACGCCGACCACCTTGTTGTGCCAGCGGATCTCGATATTCGACAGCGCCTGCGCGCGCTCCAGCAGGTAGCCTTCCAGGTAGTACTGCTGCAGGTTGATGAAGGCCGGGCGGCGGTGGCCGCTGTCGGGCAGCAGGTCGAAGCTGTAGACCTGCTCGTCGCGCAGGAACACCCGGCCGACATGCCAGCGCACGCCCTTGTCGACCATGCGCTCGCCGCAGCCCAGGCGATCGAAGATATCCAGTGTGCGCTTGGAAAAACAGATCGCGCGCGAACCCGTGGACAGGGTGCAGTCGTCGTCCACCAGCACCACGCGCACGCCGCGTTGCGCCAGGTCGATGGCGGTGGCCAGCCCGACCGGGCCGGCCCCGACCACCACCACCGGATGCACCGCCGCGGGCGCGGCCTCAGCGGATTGCCCGGCGCGCTGCTGTTCCGCGCAGGGCTGGTATGCGAACGACAGCCGCTGGTAGTCGATGCTGCTCATGCTTGTGTCTCCTCCACCTGTAAAGCTCTGTTGTGCGATGGCTTGCTGGTGTGCCGGCGTCAGTCCTGCAGCGCGGCCCACATTTCCTGGTCGCGCTGCGCGGTCCAGATGCGCGGATGGCGCATGCCGCTGGCCTCGTCATAGGCGCGCGACACATCGAAGGGCAGGCAGTGCTCGTAGATAAAGACGTGGCCGAACTTGGGGTCCATGGCGCGGCGCGTATGCGCCATCGCCGCCTTCAGGTCGAGCTTTTCCGCCACCGCTTCCTGGCCGGACTTGAACAGCGTGGTGACGAAGTCCTTGGTGTAGGCAATGCCCTTCTTCACGTCTTCGGGCGTGGTCAGCGCGGGGCCGCGGCCGGGCACCAGCTTCTCGGGGTTCAGCGCCTGCAGCGCATCCAGCGTGGCGGGCCATTCGGCCAGTTGCGCGTCGCCGCAGTAGCAGGCGGCGTCGTACTCGACCAGGTCGCCCGAGAACAGCACCTTCTGCTGCGGCAGCCAGACCACCGTGTCGCCCTTGGTGTGGCCCGAGCCCAGGTGGGCGATGCGCACTTCCAGCTTGCCCAGGAACAGGGTGATCTCTTTTTCGAACACCAGCGTCGGCCAGGTCAGGCCGGGCACCGTCTCCACGCCGGCGAACAGGCGCGGGAAGCGTTCGATCTCGGACTTCATGTCGGCCTCGCCGCGCTCGACGATCATCTCGTAGGTGCCGCGGCTGGCGATGACCTGCTGCGCGCCCTCGGCAAAGTAGGCCGATGCGCCGAGCACGCGCACGGCGTGGTAGTGCGACAGCACCACGTACTTGATCGGCTTGTCGGTGATGGTGCGGATGCGCGCGATCAGGTCCTGCGCCATCGCGGGGGTGGCCGTGGTGTCGACGATCAGCACGCCGTCGTCGCCGATGACGACGCCGGAGTTGGGATCGCCCTCGGCGGTATAGGCCCACGCGTTGTCGGACAGCTGGGTGAAGGTGATCTGCTTGGCTTCCAGGTCGGCCTGCGATGCGAATGCCTTGGACATGGCGTCTTTTCCTTTTGTGGGAGGGCAGGACGGCAAGCCCGGGGGAGGCCCGGTGATGCACGCGGCATGGCGCTGGCTGTCTCGCCCCCGTTCGTATGGATTTCCGGTTGTGGCACGGCGGGTCTGCCGTGTCGCGACGGGGTAATGCCATCTTAGGAAAGGTCGTTGAATTAATCAATAGCGAAATGATTCGTCTATGACAAATAATTGGATCGACCCGGATGGTCGCATCGAAGCTGGGGTAAACCCGCATGCGGGCGAATCGGGGAGACGTTCGATTAATATCCGGGTTTTCCGATCTCACAGGACGCGAATGGCCAGACCCAGGGCGGCAACGCCGGCGGCGCGTGCCGACAAGGCGCAGCGCGGCATCCAGAGCGTGGAGGTGGGCGCGCGCCTGCTCGCGGCGCTGGCCGCGGCGCGCGTGCCGATGCCGCTGGCGGCGCTGGCCGACGCCGCGCAACTGGCGCCGGCGCAGGCGCATGCCTATCTGGTCAGCCTGGCGCGGCTGGGCCTGATCAAGCGCGACCACCTGTCCGGCCGCTACGAGCCCGGACCGCTGTCGCTGCGCCTGGGCCTGCTGCACCTGGAGCAGGACGCCGCCTGGCGCGCCGCACTGCCGCGCGCCGACGCGCTGGCACAGGCGCTGGGCTGCAGCGTGGCGATCTGCCTGGCCGGGCCGCAGGGGCCGACCATCGTGCGCTATGTGCCGGCCAGCGCGCCGCTGCACGTCAACCTGCACGTGGGCACGGTGATGGCGCTGGCCGCCACCGCCACCGGCCGCGTGTTCTGCGCGTTCCAGCCGCCGGCGCAGTGGCAGCCGTTGTGGCACGCGCAGCAGCCGGACGCCACCAAGGCGGACCTGGCCGCGTTCAGCGCCAGGCTGGCGGAAATCCGCGCGCGCGGCATCGAGCGCAGCATCGATGCGCCCAGCCCCGCGGTCAGCAGCCTCAGCGTGCCGGTGCTGGACGGCGCCGGCGCGCTGCGGCTGGTGCTGACGCTGGTGGGATCGACCGGCGCCATCGATGTCGACTGGCACGGCGCGGCGGCGCGGGCGCTGCTGGCGGCGGGCGCGCAGATCGGCGCGGCGCTGCGCGAACCGGGCGGTGACCCGGCATGAGCAAAGTGAGCGACGTGAAAGACGTGAAAGACGTGAGCGAAACCCCGCCGGACCTCGACGGCGGCAAGCCGCAGCGCGGCATCCAGTCGCTCGACAGCACCGGCCAGCTGCTCGGCGCGCTGGTGGCCGCGGGGCGGCCGCTGCCGCTGCGCGACCTGGCGCTGGCCGCGGGCATGCCGGCGGCGAAGGCGTTCCCGCACCTGGTCAGCCTGCAGAAGACCGGGCTGCTGGCGCGCGATGCCGCCGGCAACTACGTGTGCGGGCCGCTGGCGCTGGAACTGGGGCTGATCGCGCTGCAGCGCTTGTCGCCGACGCGCGAGGCCGAACCGGAAGTGATCGAGCTGGCCGGAAGCACGGGCCTGAGCGTGGCCATGGCGGTGCTGGGGCCGCTGGGGCCGACCGTGGTGCGGCTGGAGGAGTCGGCGCGGCCGCAGCATGTGAGCCTGCGCGTGGGCACGGTGCTGTCGCTGGTCCACACCGCCATCGGCCGCACCGTGGCGGCGCACCTGCCGGCCAACGTGCTGGCGGGACTGCTGCAGAACGATGCGCTGCGCATGGCGGGCGCGGCCGCAGACAAGGTGTTCGGGCCCGGCGGCAAGCTGGCGCCGTCCTACGCCGCGCGGCTGGCGCAGGTGCGCGCGGCGCGCATCGACCATGCGCTGAGCCACCCGGTGCCGGGCATCGACACGCTGGCCGCACCGGTGTTCGACCACACCGGCAGCCTGGCGCTGGTGATCGCGGTGATGGGCTCCAGCGGCAGCTTCGACAGCAGCACCGAAGGCGCCACCGCCGCGCTGGTGCGGCAGGCGGCGGCGCGGCTGTCGTGGCGCTTCGGCGCGCCGGATGCGGCCTGAGGCCAGCCGTCAGTTATCCAGCTTGATATTGGCGGACTTGATCAGCCCGTCCCACTTGTCGTACTGCGCGCGGATATAGCTGCCGAACTGCGCCGGCGTTGCCGGGAACGGCACTGTGCCCTGGCTGGCCAGCTTGCCGGCCAGGTCCGGCTGCTTCAGCGCGGCGACGATTTCGCCGTTGAGGCGGTCGATCACGGCCTTGGGCGTGCCCGCCGGCGCGGCCACGCCGAACCACGCGGTCAGTTCGTAGCCGGGCACGCCGGCGGCGGCCAGCGTGGGCACGCCGGGCAGCTGGTCGGACGGCTTCTGCGTGGTCACCGCCAGCGCGCGCACGCGCTTGTCGCGGATATACGGCAGCGCCGTCGAGACGCTGTCGAACATCATGGTGATGCGCCCGCCGATCAGGTCGGTCATCGACGCGGCGCTGCCCTTGTACGGAATATGCGTGATGTTCACACCGGCCAGGTGCGTGAACAGCTCGCCCGCCAGGTGCGACGACGAGCCGTTGCCGAACGAGCCGTAGGTCAGCCTGCCGGGCTCCTTGCGCGCCAGCGCCAGCAGTTCCGGCACGGTGCGCGCGGGCACGCTCGGATGCACCACCAGCACGTTAGGCAGGTAGGCCACCGATGCCACCGGCGCGAAGTCCCGGAGCGGGTCGTAGCCGGGCTTGTCATAGAGGCTCTTGTTCACCGCCAGCGAGCCGAAGGTGCCGAACAGCAGCGTATAGCCGTCGGCCGGCGCGCGCGCCACGGCGATCGCCGCCAGGTTGCCGCCGGCGCCGGGACGGTTGTCGATCACCACCGGCTGCTGCAGCCGCGCCGACAGCGCGTTGCCGATCTCGCGCGCCAGCAGGTCGGTGGCCCCGCCCGGCGGGAACGGCACCACCAGCCGCACCGGCTTGTCGGGGTAGTCCGCCAGCGCGGTGCCGGCGGCCATCGCCGCGCATGCAAACAGCAGCCCTGTGGCCGCACGCCTGATCCAACCCTGCATCGCTGTCTCCTTTCTGTGTCTGTTGCGATGGAACGGGCGTCAGTGTGTCGCAGCGGCGCGGCGCGCGGGTTCGGGATTGGCGAAGGCCGGGTTCGGGCCCGGCGGGCCCGGCGGTCAGTCTGGCTGGCGCAGCTGCGCGATGGTGCCGAACAGGGTTTCCAGCTCCACCGGCTTGACCAGGTGCGCATCGAAGCCGGCCGCCTCGGTATGCTGGCGGTCGGCCGGCTGGCCGAAGCCGGTCAGCGCGACGAAGCGGGTGGCTTCGGTGCCGGCGACGCCGCGCATGGCGCGCACCACTTCATAGCCGTCCATGCCGGGCATGGCCAGGTCGATCAGCGCGATATGCGGGCGGCAGCGCGGCGCCACGTGCAGGGCTTCGGCGCCGTCGTAGGCAATGGTGACCTCGTGGCCGCACATCTCGAGCAGCATCGCCAGGCTGTCGGCGGCGTCGCGGTTGTCGTCGACCAGCAGGATGCGCTGTACCCGCACCTCGGGCCTGGCCGGGTCGGCCGGCGGCGCGGCGGCGCCGTGCGGGCTGTCGGACTGGCGCGCGGCCGGCAGCGGCAGGCGTACCGTGAAGGTGCTGCCCAGGCCCGGCCCGGCACTGCTGGCGGCGATGGTGCCGCCGTGCAGCTCCACCAGCGAGCGGCACAGCGACAGGCCGATGCCCAGCCCGCCATGGACATCGGTGCCGGGCCGGCTTTCCTGCACGAACAGCTGGAAGATTTCCTCAATGGCATGCGGCGAGATGCCGCGGCCCTGGTCGGTGACGCGCACTTCGAGGGTACGGTGCTGCACGGCGGTGGTGATCGTCACCACCGTGCCGGGCGGTGAGAACTTCGACGCATTGAGCACCAGGTTTTGCATCACCTGCACCAGCCGGGTCTTGTCCGCATCCATGCGCAGGGTGCCGGACCAGCCCTGCAGGTCCACGCGCTGGGCCTTGGCGTCGAGCGCCGGGCGCGCGCCCTCCAGCGCCAGCGCAATGATCTCGTTGAAATCGACCGGCGCGGTGCGCAGCTCGATCCGGCCGGAGGTGATGCGCCCGATATCGAGCAGGTCGTCCACCAGCCGGCTCAGGTGCGTCACCTGGCGCTCGATCAGGGCCAGGCTCTGGTTGGCCAGCGCGCCGTCGCCGGGTGCCAGCCGCATCGCGGTCAGCGCGCTGCGCACCGGCGCCAGCGGATTGCGCAGCTCGTGCGAAAGCGTGGCGAGGAATTCGTTCAGGCGCTGGCTGGAGCGTTCCAGTTCCTCGCGGCGGCGGCGTTCGCTCATGTCGCGCGTGACCTTGGCAAAGCCGCGCAGCGCGCGGGCATCGTCGTAGACGGCGGTCAGCGTGACATTGGCCCAGAACAGCGAGCCGTCCTTGCGCACGCGCCAGCCCTCGTCCTCGATGCGCCCGGCGCGGCGGGCCAGGTCCAGGTGCCGCGCCGGCTTGCCCGCGGCGAGGTCTTCCTGCGGATAGAACAGCGAGAAATGGCGGCCGATGATCTCGTCGCGGCGGTAGCCCTTGATATACGACGCGCCCGCATTCCAGCTGACGATATGGCCGCCCCGATCGAGCATGAAGATCGCGTAGTCCTTGACGCCCTCGACCAGCAGGCGCAGCGATTCTTCGCTCTGGCGCAGCGCCTCGGCGGCGCGGCGCTGCTCGGTCAGGTCGCGCGTGACCTTGCCGAAGCCGATCAGCCGGCCGTCGGGGTCGCGCAAGGCGGTGATGACGACGTTGGCCCAGAAGCGGCTGCCGTCCTTGCGCACGCGCCAGCCCTCGTCCTCGAAGCGGCCCAGTTCGGCGGCCGCCTTCAGCTCGGCGTCGGGCCAGCGCCGCGCCACCGCGTCGGGCGTATAGAACTGCGAGAAATGCTTGCCCAGGATCTCCTCGCGCCGGTACCCCTTGATGCGGGCCGCGCCCTTGTTCCAGCTCGAGACATGGCCGTCCACGTCGAGCGTGAAGATGGCGTAGTCCTGGACGGATTCCACCAGCGTCCGGTAGGGCGTATCCGCGGCGTTCGGGTGGTCCGGGCCGCCGGCCTGGAGGGGATGGGCCAGGGAGCTGTCGGCGTTTCCGGCCAGGGGTTGCGGATCGTCGGGGCGTCTTGTCATGGAATGGGTAGGGCGACGTGCCGTGTGCCGGCGCATCCTGTCCTGATCGTGCGGTAAGGATACCCCTGCTTGTGCCTGGCTGGCACCCGCGCGGCCCGTCAAGTGCTGCACGGACGTCCCCGGCGCTCCGGCGCAAGCCAAGCTCAGACGCTTCCCTGCCGAGAATCAGAATGTACGGATTGTCCGGCCGGGGCGGCTCCCTAGAATGGACGCACGAGGTTCCCCGGGTCTCCGGTCCCGCAGCCGTCCCGCAGCCGTCCCACAGCCGTCCCACAGCGCCGATGACACAGTCCGATGATCGCCTGCCGCAGCGCGAAGCCATGCCGTGCAGCACCTGCTGCCAGATGGCCGGCGCCTGCCCGGACTGCGCGCCGGGCGGACGCGGCGCGGCCGGCACCGAAGCGTCCCAGCGCATGGTCCGCCTGCGCAAGGGCGAGTTCCTGTACCTGATGGGCGATCCCGTGACATCGGTCTATGCCATCCGGGTCGGGTCGATCAAAACCCATGTCACCACCGAAGACGGACGCACCCAGGTGGTCGCCTTCCACTTTCCCGGCGACATGGTCGGGCTGGACAGCCTGGTGCGCCCGCGCTATGCGTCGTACGCCACCGCGCTCGAAGACACCAAGCTGTGCCTGTTCAGCGCGGACACGCTGCGCCTGGCCGCGGCCACGCTTGCGCCGCTCGGCAGGCAGTTGCTGCTGGCGCTGGACGGCCAGCTGCAGCGCGCGCGGGCGGTGCAGACCATGCTGGCGCTGATGACCGCCGAAGAACGGCTGGTGACCTTCCTGCTGTGGCTGGCCGACAGCTTCGCGTTGCGCGGCTTTTCCTCGTCGGCCTTCGTCCTGCGCATGAGCCGCGAGGAAATCGGCAGCTATGTCGGCCTGACGCTGGAAACGGTCAGCCGGCAGTTCTCGCGGCTGGCGGAATGCGGCCTGATCACGGTACGGCACCGCACCATCACGCTGCTCGACAAGCCCGCGCTGCGGGCCATTGCCGCGCGCCCGATGATCCTTGCCAACGCGCCGGCGCCGCGCTGGCCCGTGGCCGGCGGCGCATCGGCACAGGCGCAGGGCTGACATGGAACCCGCCAGTCCAGCCGGCGCATGCGCTTCGGACTTGCACCGGCAACCGGACGCGGACAGCCTGCGGCAGGTCGAGGCGCTGAACCTGTCCTACCTGCTGCTGGTACAGCGGCTGATGCGCGAGAACGAGGCCGAGGCGCTGTTCCGGCTCGGCCTTGACCGCGAAGCGGGCCGCCTGCTGGCCGCGCTGACCGCGCCGCAGGTCGTGGCGCTGGCGCGCTGCGGGCAGGTGAGGTACCGCTTCCGGCTGGAGGACAGCCTGCTGGTGGCCTCGCTGACCGGGGCCGAGCCGCCGCACGCGCTGCAAGGCATGCATGCCGCCATCGTGATGGCATCGCGGTGCGATTGATACATGACTTCTGCAATCGGAGGGTATATGACGGGCAATGCGATGACGCATGTCGAGCTGAAGCGGATGACCATGGCCGCAGACCGCCGCGGCGGTTGGCTGCCCCAGGTCGAGCGCACCGAGATCGCCGGTACGCTGCAGATGCAGGACATCGTCCAGGCCCTCGGCGCCGAGGCCGCCGAGCAGTGCTGCATCGAAGCCGGACTGGAAACACTGGCCATGGCGGGACACCCGCCGGTGCGGGCGGTGGTCTCGGTGGTCTCGGCGGGCCAGGGCCGGCAGCCGGCGCTGGACTTCTATGTCGACGCCGGCATCCAGGCGTGCTGCGCGCTCGACCGCACGCTGCAGCAGGCCATCGCCAGCCGCTTCACCAGCGTGCTGCCGCCGGGGCTGACGGTGTCGGTGCTGCCGCTGGCGGTCTATGCGGGGGAGTGCGGCGGGCAGGAGCCAGCGCCCGAGGCGCAGGACTGGGGGGATTGCGCGCGCGGGCTGCTGTCCGGCGGCGAGATGCACCGGCGGCTCGCGGTCGTGTGCGCCTACCTGTCGGTGCTCCAGGACGCGCAGGGCCTTGCCGAGCGGCTCGGCTACCTGCAGCAGAACCTGCTGGACCAGGGCCAGGAGGCGCTGTCCTGGCGCCTGCGGCGGCACCGCAGCGTGGAGGGACGCGCGCTGGCGCAGGCGCTCGAAGGGCTGTCGCGCGCTGCCGACGGGGCGCTGTATGAACTCGGCACCCGCTACAGCCGGGCGCGGGCCAGTTACCAGATCGAACAGATGCAGCAGGTGCACGACCAGATCGCGCGCTTTCGGGACAGCTGCCGGCTGGCGCCGCCGCAGCCCGGCCCCCGGCCCGCCGTCGGCACGGCGGGCTGAGGGACCTCTGGATCAGATGCCGGCCATGCAGGTGTACTTGATCACCAGGTAATCGTCGATGCCGTAATGCGAGCCCTCGCGGCCGACGCCCGATTGCTTGACGCCGCCGAACGGCGCGACCTCGTTCGAGATCAGGCCGGTGTTGACACCGACCATGCCGTACTCCAGCCGTTCCGAGACGCGCCAGACCCGGCCCAGGTCGCGCGCATAGAAGTAGCTGGCCAGGCCGAACTCGGTATCGTTGGCCATGGCGACCACGTCGTCCTCGGTGTCGAAGCGGAACAGCGGCGCCAGCGGGCCGAAGGTTTCCTCGCGCGCGACCAGCATGCCGGGCGCAACGTCCGCCAGCACGGTCGGCTGGAAGAAGGAATGCCCGAGCGCGTGGCGCTGGCCGCCCTGCAGCAGGCGGGCGCCCTTGCCGAGTGCGTCGGCGATATGCTCTTCCACCTTGGCCACCGCCTTGTCGTCGATCAGCGGGCCGATGCGCACGCCGTCGTCCATGCCGTTGCCCACCTTAAGCGCCGCCACCGCCGCCACCAGCTTCTGCGCGAACGCCTCGTACACGCCGGACTGCACGTAGATGCGGTTGGCGCAGACGCAGGTCTGGCCGGCGTTGCGGTATTTGGAGACGATCGCGCCTTCGACGGCGGCGTCGAGGTCGGCATCGTCGAACACGATAAAGGGCGCGTTGCCGCCCAGTTCCATCGACACCTTCTTGATGGTGGCGGCGGTCTGCGCCATCAGCTGGCGTCCGACTTCGGTCGAGCCGGTGAAGGTCAGCTTGCGCACCAGCGGGTTGCTGCTCATCTCGCCGCCGATCGCGCTGGCCGAGCCGGTCACTACCGACAGCACCCCGGCAGGGATGCCGGCGCGCTCGGCCAGCGCCACCAGCGCCAGCGCCGTCAGCGGCGTCTGCGAGGCGGGTTTGAGCACCATGGTGCAGCCGACCGCCAGCGCCGGGCCCGCCTTGCGGGTGATCATGGCGGCGGGGAAATTCCACGGCGTGATCGCGGCGCAGACCCCGACCGGTTCCTTCGTTACCACGATGCGCTGGTTGCTGACCGGGGCGGGGATGGTATCGCCATAGACCCGCTTGCCTTCCTCGGCAAACCATTCGATGAACGAGGCCGCGTAGGCGATCTCGCCGCGCGCCTCGGCAATGGGCTTGCCTTGCTCCGCGGTCATGATGCGGGCCAGGTCTTCCTGGTTCGCCATGATCAGCTCGAACCATTTGCGCAGCAGCGCCGAGCGTTCCTTGGCGGTGCGCGCGCGCCACGCCGGCAGCGCGCGATTGGCGGCCTCGATGGCCTGGCGGGTTTCGTCGGCGCCCAGCTGCGGCACCTGGCCGACGCGCTCGCCGGTGGCGGGGTTGGTCACGTCGATGCGGCGCTCGCCATCGATCCAGCGGCCGTCGATCAAGCACTGCTGCCGCAGCAGCGAGGAGTCCTGGAGGTTCAGCATGGTTGTCTCGGTGTATGCCGGCTGTGGTGCCGGGGTTTTATCGTTAAGCCGGAGACAACGATTGTAATCCTGCTACCTGGGGGTGGTCCCGGAAGGTGCCCTGGCGGCCGGCACCTCGATGCCCCAGTCGCCGCATTCGAGCCAGTCATCGCCCAGCAGTTCGATGGGATGCTGGGTGCGGCTGGAGCCATTGCCGCAGCGCATGGCATCGACCGGGCAGTATTTGTCGCAGCCCCAGCAGATGCGCTCGGGATGGCTGGGGTAGAGGGGAAATTTCTTGGCCATGATGGCCCATTATGTCGACGCAGCCGGTGCCCGATCTTGCGCGGGATCAAGGCGGCAGCAGCCGCGCCGTGACGGCGGATCAGCGCCAGCCGTCGGCGTCCAGGCGCGTCCAGCGGTCGGGCGCTTCGCCGTCGTCGGACGCGAGCAGCAGTGTCTCGCCGCAGTGGCCGCAGCGGTACACGAAGGCATTCTGGCCGCTCGCCATGCGCAGCGTCGCCGATATCGCCAGCCGCGGATGCGGCGGCATATGGCCGGGGCGGTCCAGCTGCGACTCGCACAGGTCGCATAGAGACATGGTGGTTTTCCTCCGCGCGAATCGCCGTGCCCCGTAATGCTGTGGTGCAGCATTCGCAGGTTCAGTATAGCGGCGCCGTTGCGCTGCGACAGGTGCGCGAACGCACGTTACTCGCCAAGGAACTCGGCCACCACTTCCATGCCTTCAATGTGATCCGCCACCACCTTGGCGATGGTGATCAGCGGAATCGCGAGCAGCATCCCCCACACGCCCCACAGCCACGTGAACAGCAGCAGTGCCACGAACACCGCCACGGCGTTCATGCGCGCCATGCGGCCGGTCATCCAGGTGGTGATGACCGAGCCGATCAGCGTCGCGATCAGCAATGACCCGCCGGCGGCCGCGGCGGCCATGCCGAGCGTGCCGAACTGCATGAACGTCACCACGCCCAGGCACACGGCAATCGCCAGCGCGCCGAAGTAAGGCACCAGGTGCAGTGCCGCCGCCGCGATCGACCAGCTGCCGGCGTTGTCGACGCCAAGCCATTTCAGCAGCAGCCAGGTGCAGACCCCCAGGCCGGCGTTGGTCACCACCAGCATGCCCATATAGCGGCGGATCGAGCGGTTGACCTCGTCCAGCATGTGCACGCTGATCTTCTTCTCCGAGATCGTGGTGCCCACCATCTTGATGAACTTGCGCTTGAAGGTATCGCCCGCCAGCATCAGGAAATACAGCAGGAACACCACCACCACCGCCTGCGCCGCCATGGTGAAGACGCTGACCGAGCCCGCCAGCAGCATGTTGTTGATCTGGCCCGCCGACTGTTCCACCACCACCTGGGTGCCGCGCGCCGGCGGCGGCTGGCCGGCGCCGCTGAGCACGGTGGCGGCGCGGCGGATCTTCTGCCACATCGAATCGTCGCCGCTGAGCAGCGCACCGACGGAACGCGACAGCTTGCCGGCCACTTCCGGCAGGCTGTTGACCATCGACTCGACCTGGCCCTGCAGCAGGTAGGCGCCGCTGAGCAGAGCGGCGATCAGCGCCAGCAGCACGATGGTGCTGGCCGGCGCGCGCGGCAGCCCCAGCCGCTGCAGCGCGCACACCAGCGGGTCGAGCAGGTAGGCCATCACCACCGCGATCACCACCGGCACCAGGAAGTCGCGCGCCACATGCACGGCGTACAGCGAGAACAGCACCGCCAGCACCATCAGCGCGGTGCTGGCGCGATGCAGCGCACCGGCGACGGCGACGTCGGTCAGCAGCGCCGGCGCGGGCGCGGACGGTTCGGCGCTGGCCCCCGCGGGGTGGCCATCGTCTGCGAGTCGGGGGACGGGCTGCGCGGGCGACAGCCTCGGGGCGCTGGGATCGGGAACGGTCGACATAGCCGGGCGCTTCGGCAAAAGGCCTGGCGCTACCCTCGAAGATAGAGCGTGCCGGCCGCCCGTGGCTGTCGGACGCCGCCGCCTGCGGATGTCAGACAAGCGCGGCAGCGCGTGCGCATGCGCCGCACAAACGACACCGCCCGGCGGCCAGCAGGGCGCTGGCGGCCGGGCGGTGCGTGGCCAGGCGGAGCGGGTTCAGCCGGTCACGGTCTTGGTCTCGAGGAACTCGGCGATGCCTTCGGGGCCATACTCGCGGCCGTTGCCTGACGTCTTGTAGCCGCCGAACGGCGCGGCGAGGTCCATCATCGCGCCATTGATGCGCACGCTGCCGGCGCGCAACCGCGCTGCCAGCCTGCGCGCACGCGCCGGGTCGGACGAGGCCACATAGGCGGCCAGGCCGAAGTCGGTGTCGTTGGCGATCGCCACGGCTTCTTCTTCGGTGTCGTACGGCAACAGGCACAGCACCGGCCCGAAGATTTCCTCGCGCGCGATGGCCATGTCGTTGCGCACATCGGCAAAGACGGTGGGGCGGGCATAGAAGCCGCGCGCCAGGCCGTCGGGGCGGCCCGGGCCGCCGGCAGCAAGCCGCGCGCCTTCCTCGATGCCGACGCCGATCAGCCGCTGCACCTTGTCATACTGGCCGCGGTTGGAAATCGGGCCCATCCTGGTCTCCGGATCGGACGGATCGCCGACCTTCACTGCATTGGCCACCGCCGCCGCGATCTGCACCGCTTCCTCGTAGCGCGCACGCGGCACCAGCACGCGCGTGGGCGCCACGCAGGTCTGGCCCGAATTGACCATACACTGCGCCACCGCGCTGGTCACCGCGGCCTGCAGGTCGGCGTCGTCCAGCACGATCAGCGGCGACTTGCCGCCCAGTTCCTGCGCCACGCGCTTGACCGTGGGGGCGGCGCTGATCGCCACCTCGACGCCGGCGCGGGTCGAGCCGGTGATCGACACCATGTCGACCTCGCGATGCGCCGACAGCGCGGCGCCGACCACGCGGCCCTCGCCAAAGATCATGTTGAACACCCCCGGCGGCGTGCCGGCGGCATCCATGATCTCGGCAAAGATCCGCGCATCGAGCGGCGCGATCTCCGATGGCTTGAGCACCACGGTGCAGCCGGCCGCCAGCGCCGGCGCCACCTTGGCCGCGATCTGGTTCAGCGGCCAGTTCCACGGCGTGATCAGCGCGGCCACGCCGATGGCTTCGCGCAGCACATGGCTCTTGCCGCGCTGGCTTTCAAAGGCGAAGTCGCGCAGTGCCTGCAGCGTGGCCTGCAGCTGCGCCAGCCCGATCGGCGCCTGCAGGTTGGTGGCCAGCGTGATGGGTGCGCCGATCTCCTGGCGCACCGCCTGCGCCAGGTCGGCCATGCGCGCCTGGTAGGCGGCGATGATGCGCTCGAGCAGCGCGATGCGGGTTTCGCGGGTGGACACCGACCACGCCGGGAAGGCCGCGCGCGCTGCAGCCACGGCGCGGTCCACGTCCGCGGCGGTGCCCATGGCGAGCGTGCCCGCGACCGCTTCGGTGGCCGGGTCGATGATGTCGGCCCGGGTGGCGCCCGCTGCGGGCGGCACCCACTGGCCGTTGATATAGAACTTGTCGACGCTATGCATGCCGGTTGCCTCGATGGGTTGGCGTTCGGTCAGACCGGACGGTCGCCGATGATGGTGGCGCGGTTCATGTGGCGCACCGCGGGGAAGTAGTCCTGCACGGCGTAGTGCTGGGTCGAGCGGTTGTCCCACAGCGCGATCGTGTCCGCTTGCCAGCGCAGCCGCACCTGGTACTCGGGCGCGGCGGCCTGGCGGTACAGGTACTGCAGCAGGTCCAGCTCGGCCGGGCGGAAGTCGGAGCCGAAGCGATACGGCTGTTCCTTGGTGAAGTTGGCGAAATGCGTGGTGAAGGCCTCGTTGATAAACAGGATCTTCTCGCCGGTTTCCGGATGGGTGCGCACCACCGGGTGCACCATCGGCGGATACTTGGCACGCATCTCGGCGTACTTTTCCTCGCTAAGCGCCACGCCGAATGCGGGCATGGCGTCGTGCACGGCCCTGAGGCTGGCGATGCGGTCCTTGATCTCCTGCGGCAGGTTGTCGTAGGCCGCGGCCATGTTGACCCAGATGGTGTCGCCGCCCACCTCCGGGCACTCCAGGCAGCGCAGCATCGAGCCCATCGACGGGATCTCGCGCCACGACACATCGGAGTGGTACAGGTTCTCGCGGCCGCGGGTCTTGTCGTTGCGGCCGAACACCACCAGTTCCGGATGCTCCGGATGGTTGTTGAACATCGGGTGGACTTCCAGCTCGCCGAAGCGCCGCGCCACGGCAACGTGCTGGGCCGGCGTGATGGCCTGCTTGCGGAAGAACAGCACCTTGTACTTCAGCAGCGCGCGGCGCAGCGAGAGGTAGGTGTCGTGGTCCAGGTCCTCGCGGAAATCGATGCCCTCGATTTCCGCGCCGATGGTCGGCGTGCAGCGGCGCACGGAGAACGGGAAGGGCGCCTGCTCCAGCTCGCGGTAGGCTTGCGGGCTGATGGTTGCGGGTGCGGTGGCTTGCATGGGGGTCTCCTTGGTTGTGTTGTGCCAATGCAGAGGGGTTCAGCGGTGCGCGGCCCTGATCAGGTCCGCGGCCTTTTCGCCGATCATGATGGCCGGCGCGTTGGTGTTGCCGCCGATCAGCGTCGGCATGATCGAGGCGTCGGCGACGCGCAGGCCCTGCACGCCGCGCACGCGCAGTTCCGGGTCGACCACCGCCATGGGGTCGACGCCCATCTTGCAGGTGCCGACCGGGTGGTAGACGGTATCGGCATGGTTGCGCACGAAGTCCTGGATCGCCGCCTCGTTGCTGCTGTCGGGCCCGAACGCGTCGGTCAGCACTTCGCGACCGCCATGCTGCGCCAGCGCCGGCTGGGCGAAGATGCGGCGAATCGCGCGGACGCCCTCGACCATGCCGGCCATGTCTTCCTCGGCCGAAAGAAAGCGCGGGTCGATCAGCGGCGCCTCGCGCGTGTCCGCGCTGCGCAGCCGCACGTGGCCGCGGCTTTTCGGGCGCAGCACGCAGGCATGGCAGGAGTAGCCGTGGCCAAGATTGCCCAGGTTGCGGTTGCCCAGCAGCGCCACCGCGAAGTGCAGCTGCACGTCGGGAATCTCCAGTTCCGGGCGGCTGCGCAGGAACGCGCCGGCCTCGGCGATATTGGACGTCACCATGCCGGTGCGGGTGCGGCGGTAGCGCATTACCTCGCGCGCGAGCCGCAGCATGCCGCGGCCGGTCTTGCCGAACAGCTCGGTGGTCTGCAGCTGCTTGTTGACGATGATGTCGAGGTGGTCCTGCAGGTTCTCGCCCACGCCCGGCAGGTCGTGGACCACGTCGACGCCGACCTCGCGCAGGTGCGCGGACGGGCCGATGCCGGAGGCCAGCAGCAGTTGGGGGGAATTGAAGGTGCCGCCGCTGACCACGATCTCGCGCCGTGCGCGCAGCACCTGCACCGTGCCGCCGCGGACCACCTCGACGCCGCTCGCGCGCTTGCCGTCGAACACGATGCGCAGCGCCTGCGTATCGGTCAGCACCGACAGCCCGCGGCGGCCGCCGTTCAGCGCGGTGTCGGCGGCATTGCCGCCGTGCAGGTAGGCGCGCGCGGTGTTCCAGCGCTCGCCGTTGCGTTGTGTCACCTGGTACAGGCCCGCGCCCTCCTGGGTGGGTCCGTTGAAGTCGTCGTTGCGCGGCAGCCCCGCCTGCAGCGCGGCCTCGACGAAGCGTTGCGCGAACGGGTTGGGCGAGCGCAGGTCGCTCACGTGCAGCGGCCCGTCGTGGCCATGCAGCGCGTCTTGCTGCGCGCCCAGGCGCGGGTTGCGCTCGCTGCGGCGGAAGTAGGGCAGCACGTCGTCGAAGCCCCAGCCGCGGCAACCCAGCGCGGCCCAGTCGTCATAGTCGCGCCGGTGGCCGCGGATATAGACCATGCCGTTGATCGACGAGCTGCCGCCCAGGCCGCGCCCGCGCGGCTGGTAGGAACGGCGCCCGTTCAGCCCCGGCTGCGGCTCGGTGTAGTAGGCGTAGTTGCGCGGCCCGGCCCTGGGCACCACCGCGGCGATGCCGACCGGCGCCCAGATCGCGTAGTGGTGGTCATGCGGCCCCGCCTCGAGCAGCGCCACGGTGGCGCCGGCGTCCTCGGCCAGGCGCGCGGCGACGGCGCAACCCGCCGATCCCGCGCCGATGACGATGTAGTCGAACTCCGCCGGCGCACTGGCGGTGTGATTTGCCCTGGTATCCAATTGCGTTGTCTCCTCGGTGGCCAGCAAGCGGTGATGGGGCGGGGCGCGGGGCCAGCTGGTGACGACGGATACTGCCATTACCTGTTATAACAGGTCAATAGGTTAAGACGATACCTGTCATGATAGGTATAATCCGCCGCACTGAAATCGGAGCCGCCCGCCGGGGCGGGACATACGTGGCGCTGCCCAGGTTCAAAGAGATCGAAAGCGAGATTCGCCAGCGAATCGCCAGCAATACATGGGGCCCGGGCGCCAAGCTGCCGTCCGAGGCCGAGCTGATGGCCGAATTCGGCGTGAGCCGGATCACCGTGCGGCAGGCCTTGTCCGGCCTGCACAACGCCGGCCTCATCGAGAAAGTGAACGGCAAGGGCAGCTTCGTCACGCGGCCGGCCGACACCCCGAGCCTGGGCGCGCTCACCGGCTTCTATGAGACCGGGCGGGCCCGCGGCCAGCTGGCCTACGGCAAGATCGCATCGGTGCGCCTGTTGCGGGCGCCTCCGCATGTGGCCGCAGCGCTGAGCCTGCAGCCCGGTGAAAAGGTGCTGGGCGTGGCCACGGTGCGCTACTGGGACGACGTGGCGGTTGCATACTTCAACCTGATGGGGCCCGAGCCGCTGATGCGCCGCCTGGTGCAGGAAGATGTCGAGACCAACGACGCCATGGCGCTGTTCGAAAGCCGGCTGGGGTATCGCTTTCGCGACGTGGCGATGGAGGCCAGCGCCATCGCGGCGCCCGCCGACGTGGCCCGCAAGCTCGGCATCGACGAAGGGCTGCCGCTGCTGCGGCTGCGCTGCACGCCGTACGACATCGAAGGCACGCCGCTGTTCTGCGCCGACCTGCTGTTCCGCCCCGACCGCTATGCCTACAAGTGGACGCTGACGCGCTAGCGCACCGCAAACGCGCCCCGACCGGCTTGCCACAGGTACCCGCACGGTAACTTTTACCGGCTGCGCGCACTTCTTACCGCGGGCCGGGCGCGCTGCGGTGCGTGCCGGCTTCGCCGCCGCGCTGCACTCGTCCGTCCCCAATCTGGTACGTCAGTTGCGTCTTCTCGAGCGCAGCGGCGCCATCGGCGCCTCGCCGGCAGGCCGGGCCATGCAGCTAGGCTTGCCGCCAACCTGCCAGATGGAGGAAAACATGAAAACACCGAAAACACCCTTGCGCATCGGCACAGCCTTGCTCGCCCTCGGCATCCTGGCGGGTTGCACCGCCACGGGCAGCACCACCGGCTCGGGCTCGCTGTCCGGATCGGGTTCGGTGACGGAACAGAACCGCAGCCGCAGCGCGCCTGGCGGCAGCACGTCCACCGGCACCTCCGGCGCGACCAGCACTACCAGCCCGGGCGGCACTTCGAGCGGCAGCAGCGGCGCCGCCAGCGGCTCCGGCACCGCCCGCTGACAGCGAACCAGCCGCCCGCGCCAGCACGGGCGGCTGCGTTCTGCTGCGCTGCGCCTAGCGGTCGCGGCCGGTATTGACGCGTTCGTCGCGCCGTGCCGGCACGATACCCTCATCGGCCAGCCGTTGCTGCAGGTCGTTGTTGGCCACGTATTTGAAATCCTTGCCGATCTCCCGGGTGACCACGTCGGTGACGCCAGGCGGCAGGGTCTTGCGCAACAGCCCCAGGAAGCGCGGCGCCGCAATCAGCGCCAGTTCGTCGAAGCGCTGCTTGTTGCGCGCATCGCCAAGGTAATCCGCCACGCGTCGGGCAAACAGCTGCGCCTCTTGGTGCAGCTCGTCCTCGCCCGCCGAAGACGTGACGGTCGACGGTCCGACCTGGTGGGCGCCGGGATGGCCCGCGTCGCCCTGGACGGCAGCCTGGCCGCGGCGGCCATAGGCGTCGCGGCGCAGGTCGGCGCGGTCGGCATGCGCGGCGGCGTCGGTGATCTCCTCGACGACCTCCAGCGGGGCGCTGTCGCCATGCGAGGCAAAAATGCGGGCGACGGATTCGTCCGCTACCAGGATCCAGATGTTCTTCATGATCGCTCCGGTTGCCGGCCCGAACACAGGGCCCTCCAGCCCTTGTTGCAAGGGATACGCCATCCGGTCCGCCGCCCTGCCATGGCCGCAGGCGGCGGCGCGCGCGGCCTGACATGCCGGGCGCGGCACACGGTTGCAGTATCGACAGGCACACCGTGCAAGTTTTTCAGGCAAGCGGCGCTGGCCGCGCCGGGCGCGAGCGGCGGCGATGCGGTTACCAGACCCCGAAGAACACGCCGGCCTGCTTGTACACATTGGTCTTGGCCGCGACTTCCTCGTTGGTCGCCGTCACGCGCGGCTTGAGCGTGCAGAACCAGTCCAGCAGGCGCAGCCGCATGGCGCTGCGCACCGCTTCATGGCCGGGGTCGGCGCCAAGATCGAAGTACTCCTGCGGATCGTTCTGCAGGTCGAACAGCTGCGGCCGGAAGCCCTGCCAGTGCACGTACTTCCAGCGCGCGTCGCGCACCATCCAGGCCCGGCATTCGCCGGGATGGCGGCCCAGCGCCACGCGCGCGCCGCGGTAGGCATAGTCCAGCTCCGAGACCACCGCGTCGCGCCAGGCGCCCGCACCCTCGCGCGCGGCCGCGCGCGTCAGGTCCAGCAGCGAGCGGCCCTCGACGCGGTGGTCGGCGGGCGGCAGGCCCAGCGCATCGAGCACCGTCGGCACCACGTCGACCGCGCTGACCAGGCTGGCCTGCGCGGTGCCGCGCGTGGCATCGGCCTGCGGCGACGGGTCGTAGACGATCAGCGGGATGTTCTGCACGGTGTCGTAGAACTGCTCCTTTTCCCCCAGCCAGTGGTCGCCGAGGAAATCGCCATGGTCAGCGGTGAAGACGATCAGCGTGTCGTCCCAGCGCCCCAGGCGCTCCAGCTGTTCCCACAGCAGCCCCAGCCGGTCGTCGATCTGCTGGATCAGGCCCTGGTAGGCCGGGCGCACCGTATCCGAGACCTCGGCGCGCATGAAGTTGGCGCATTCCTCCTGGGTGCGATAGGCCGACAGCACCGGGTGCGGGTCTGCCAGTTCGGCATCGTGGCGCTGCAGCGGCAGGCAGTCGTCGAGCGTATACGCGGCGTGGTACGGTGCGGGCGCGAGATAGGGCCAGTGCGGCTTGACCAGCGACAGGTGCAGCACCCACGGGTCGTCGCCGCGCGCCGCGATGTACTGCATGGCCTGGCCGACGGTGTAGGCGGTCTCGGAATGCGGCTCGGCCACGCGCGCGGGCAGCCCGGCATTGCGCATGTGCCAGCCCGAGACGATCTCGCCGCGCGCGTTCTCGGCGCTGATCACGTAGTCGGTCCAGGGGTCGGCGCTGTCATAGCCTTGCTGGCGCAGCCAGTCGGCATAGGCGCTGCGCGGCTCGGCGTGATGGCCGTCATGGCGGTCGACTTCCGTGAAGTGGCCGCTGCGCAGCAGCGTTTCCAGTTCCGTGCCGCCGTCCAGGTGCAGCCGCTTCAGGTTGGCGTTGTCCGGCATCACATGGGTCTTGCCCGCCAGCGCCAGCGCGCGGCCGCTGTCCTTCAGGTACTCGCCCAGCGTGATTTCGCCGACCGACAGCGGCACGCGGTTCCAGGTAGCGCCATGGCTGCTGACGTAGCGCCCGGTGTAAAAGCTCATGCGGCTGGGGCCGCAGACGCCGGAGGTCACATAGGCGCGGTCGAAGCGCACGCCGCGCGCGGCCAGTGCATCGATATGGCGCGTGCGCAGCGTCGGGTGCCCGTAGCAACCAAGATGGTCGCGCCGCAGCTGGTCGCACATGATGAAGAGGGTATTGCGGATGGTCATGGCCGGAAGGTAGCGGGAAGCGGGTTGGAGCGCATCAGTCGCCGGTATAGCCGGACGCCTTGACCACCGGCGCCCACCTGGCGGCGTCGGCCTTCAGCACCCCGGCGAAAGCATCGGCGGGGCCGGTGGCGGGTTCGAGCCCGAGCTTCAGGAACTTGTCGCGCACGTCGGGCGACTGCACCGCCTTGACGATGGCGGCGTTGAGCCGGTCGAGCGCCGCGCGCGGCGTGCCGGCGGGCGCCAGCACCCCATAGCGGCCTTCGCCCTCGATGCCCTTGTAGCCGAGTTCCGTGAAGGTCGGCACGTCAGGCAGCGCCACTGAACGGTGCGTGCCGGAGGTGGCCAGCACGCGGATCTTGCCGGCGCGGTGCATCTCGGTCAGGTCGGCCAGGGTATCGACCGACGCCGGCACCTGCCCGCCGACCAGTGCGCTCATCAGCGGCGCCGAGCCGTTGAACGGCACGTGCAGCATGTCGATGCCCACCTGCTTGCCGATCATCAGCCCGAAGAAATGCGGAATGCTGCCGAGCGCTGGCGACGCGTAGGAGTTGTTCTGCGCACCGGCCTTGAGCCAGGCCACGTAATCCTTCAGCGTGCGCGCGGGACTGCCCGGGCCGGTGGCCAGCGCCAGCTGGAAATTGGCGGCCTGCGCCACCGGCGTGAAATCGCGCTGGATATCGTAGTTCAGCTTGCGGTAGACCAGCGGCGCGATCGTCATGACCGCCGAGTTGGCCACCACCAGCGTATTGCCGTCTGCCGGCTGCGTGCGCGCGTAGTCCATCACCAGGCGCCCGCCCGCGCCGGGCTTGTTCTCGATCACCACGGTCTGGTTCAGGGTCTCGCGCAGCTTGTCGCCCACCAGGCGCGCGGCCAGGTCGGCGGTGCCGCCGGCGGGGTAGCCCACCAGGATGCGCAGCGGCCGCTCCGACTGCGCGCCGGCGGGCGCGGACCAGGCCGCGGCGGCGGCCAGCAGGCAGGCGGCAAGGCGGGGAAGGAAGTTGCGGGGGTTCACGGTGTCTCCTGTCTGTTTTGCGCCGGCAGCCGGCATGGACGGGAAGCTAGCACCCGTCGATATAATTGACAAAGTCAACTAAATCGCGGGTGTGGCATGGCACACGACAAGGGCGGCGGCCGCCTGCAGCGGCCGCAGCGGCTGGCCGACTTCATCAACTACCGGGTCTATCACCTGAACCGCGTCGCGCTGGGCGCGGCCGCGCTGCACCTGCGCGCGCGGGCAGGCGTGACGCGGCGCGAATGGCGCATGATTTCCTTCCTGGGCGAGCAGCCCGGCACGCGGCTGACCGAACTGGCGGACAGCGCGGGCCTGGACAAGGTGCTGGCCAGCCGCGCCGTCCATGCGCTGGTGGAGCGCGGACTGGTGCGCCGCGAAACGCGCGCGCAGGACCGGCGCGCCGCCGCCTTCACGCTGACCGAGGCAGGCGAATCGGTCTACCGCGCCGCCTTTGCGCAGGCGCGCGACTTCAATACGCAGCTGGCCGCCTGCCTGACGGCCGAAGAGGCACGCGTCATGTCGCGCTGCCTGGACAAGCTGCAGGCCCGCGCCAGCGCCATGCTGGCCGACGCCCAGGCCTTGCCGCAGCCGGCGGGCGAGGCGCCGGCGTGGGAGCTGCAGCGGGTGTGGCGCGCACAGAAAGGGTAGGGCCGCGCCGCGCGCGGCCGGCTACGTGCCCGCTGATCCCGTGCCCTGTCCCTCGGCAAACGCCACCGCCGCCTCCAGCAGCCAGCTGCGCAGATGCTGCATGGCATGGCTCATCGGGCGGGTATCGGGCAGGACCAGGTAATAGGCGCTGGTGGAACGCAGCGAGCGCGCCACGGGGCTCACCAGTTGCCCGCTCGCCAGATACTCTTCGACCAGGAAGCGCGGCACCAGCCCGATCCCCAGCCCGGCCCGCGCCGCGGCGATGACCATGCTGTGGTGGTCGAAGCGGGCCCCGCGCATGGCGTTGACGTCGTCGATGCCGGCCGCCTCCATCCATTGCTTCCAGCCGAAGCTGCGCGTGGCCAGGTGCAGCAGCGGCGCATGCGCGATGTCGTGCGCGTCGATGCGCTTCTTGCGGCCGAACAACGCCGGGTGGCACACCGCGACGGATTCCTCGCCGAACAGCAGATCGGCCCGCGCGCCCGGATAGACCGCTTCGCCGAAGTGGACCGCCGCGTCGTACGGCGTGCCGTCGAACAGGAAGACGTCGGACTGGGCGCTGATATTGACCACGACCTTCGGGTGCCGCGCGTAGAACTCGGGCAGCCGCGGGATCAGCCATTCGACGGCGAGCGTCGGCACGCACGCCAGCTCGACGGTGCCGCCGGCGCCTTCATGCGCCATCACCTCCAGCGTGTCGCGCTGCAGCTTGCGCAGCATCTCGCGCACCTGGACGCTGTAGAGCGCGCCGGCCGCGGTCAGCGTGATGCGCTGGTTGGCGCGGTGAAACAGCTGCACGCCGAGCAGGCTTTCCAGCGCGGCAATCTGGCGCGACACCGCGCTTTCCGTGATGAACAGGTCAGCGGCGGCGCGGCGCAGGTTCAGGTGCAGCGCGGCCGCTTCAAAGGCGCGCAGGCTGGACAGGCTGGGAAGGCGTTGCCGCATGGCGGGGGAGAGAGGGCGTAGTTGATGACATAAAGTCATCATCCTATACCGAAATCTCGCTTGAACCGGCGAACTTGATGAGAAATGATTCAGCCCTGGTCCCGCGGCCCCACCATCGCGGCACCGCCATAACGACAACCATCAGGTAGACAGGAAAACAACAATGAAACGCTTGTTCAGCGCGCTGGCCGCCGGCACTTTCGCCTTTGGCATGACCCTATCCGGCATCGCCGCCGCCGAGGATTTCCCCGCCAAGCCCGTGCGCATCATCGTGCCGTACCCGCCGGGCGGCACCACCGACATGGTCGCGCGGCTGGTCGGCGAGCGGCTCGCGCTGCAATGGAAGCAACCGGTGCTGGTGGAGAACCGCCCCGGCGCGGGCGGCATCGTCGGCACCGGCGTCGCCGCCAAGTCCACCGCCGACGGCTATACGCTGCTGATGGGCTCGGTGGGCGAGTTCGGCATCAACCCCACGCTGTACAAGAAGCTGCCCTATGACGCCGTTGCGGATTTCGCGCCGGTGGCGATGGTCGCGCGCGTGCCCAACGTGGTGGTGCTGTCGCCGGCCTTTGCCGAGCGCGCGCAGGTGCAGACGCTGGCGGAGTTCATCGCCTACCTGAAGGCCAACCCGAAGCGCGTCAACATGGCGTCGGCGGGCAACGGCACGTCGACGCACCTGGCCGGCGAGCTGTTCCAGCGCATGACCGGCACCGAGATGAGCCATGTCGCCTACAAGGGCAGCAGCCCGGCGATTGCCGATCTGATGGGCGGCAGCGTCGACGTGATGTTCGACAACCTGCCGGCGTCGCTGCCGTTCGTCCGCTCCGGCAAGCTCAAGGCGCTGGCGGTGACCACGCCGGCGCGCTCGTCGGCGCTGCCCAATGTGCCGACCGTGGCGGCGGCCGGGCCGGTGCCGGGCTTCGACGCCAGCCCGTGGTTCGGCCTGCTGGCGCCGCGCGGCGTGTCCAGCGCGGTGGCGCAGAAGATCAGCCAGGACCTGGCGCGCGCGCTCGGCGATCCCGCCGTGCAGGCGCGCATGCGCGACCTGGGCGCGGAACCCGCGCCGGGCACCCCCGAAGCCTTCGCCGAAGTGCTGAAGAAAGACCGCCAGAAGTGGGGCGAGATCGTGCGCCTGTCCGGCGCCTCGGTGGACTGAAAACCGTCATTGATTCCTCTTCCGTCAGCAAGACCTCCCTGCATCATGAGCAATAACATCAAGCAACTCGTTTCCCTGCACCTTGGCGCCAGCGGCGCCGACCGCCTGTCCGCGCTGGTGAGCGCGCCCGCGCAGCTGCCGGCTGGCGCGGCCGGGCGCCCGTCGCGCGCGGAGATCGCCCATGCGCTGAACCTGGTGCTGTTCGCCGGCATCCTGGAGCGCGTGCCGACCGGCAAGGCCTACACCGACGACGTGGCGGCAGCCGGCGGCAAGGTCCACTTCGACCATGGCGCGCTGCGCACCGTGCGCTGGGCTGACCACGGCGCGCTGCCCGCCGGCGAGGCCGCTTTCACGCGCATCCTGCGCCCGCTGGGCTACCGGCTCAACGGCACCTACCCGCTCGACCGGATCGGCATGACCGGCCGCTCGTACGCGCATGAAGACGCGCCGGAAGAGATCGCGCAGTTCTTCGTCAGCGAACTGCATCCGGAGCGCTTCAGCGCAGGTTTCCAGCAGGCGGTCAGCCGCGTGCTCGAGACTTCGGTCGATCCGCTGACGCCGCGCGCGCAGGCGCTGCTGTGGGAACTCGAGCGTGAAGGTGCGTTGCCGCTGGCCGAAGCCGGCGAGCTGATCGGTGCGCTGGCGCGCTGCTTCGAGCGCCAGCACGCGACGCCGCGGCTGGAGGACTATGAGGCCCTGCTGGCCGAATCGGCCGAGATGGCGTGGATCGCCACCGAGGGCAATGCCTTCAACCACGCCACCGACCGCGTCGAAGACGTGTTCGCGCTGGCCGAGACGCAGAAGCGCCTGGGTCGCCCGATCAAGGACAAGGTGGAAGTGTCGCGCAGCGGCCGCGTGCGCCAGACCGCGTTCCGCGCCGACCCGGTGCGCCGCGCCTTCGTCGGTGCGGATGGCGTTGAGGTGGAGCGCGAGGTGCCTGGCTCGTTCTACGAGTTCATCACGCGCGACCGCTACGTCGATGACGCGCAGGCGGTCACGCGCACCGACCTGGGCTTCGACGCCGGCAATGCGCAGGGCATCTTCAAGATGACCGCCGCGGCATGCTGAGGCCCACCCGACCATGAGCGCCGCCTACCCGTTCGTCCCCGCGCTGCGCGAGCCGGAAGGCTCGCCGATCCGCGAGCTGTTCAAGTACCTGTCGGATCCGCAGATGATCTCGTTCGCGGGCGGCTACCCGTCCGCGGCGCTGTTCGATGCCGAAGGCATCGGCGCCGCGTCGGCACAGGCGCTGCGCGAGCGGCCCGCCGAATGCCTGCAGTACGGCGCCACCGAAGGCGCGCCGGCGCTGCGCGACGCGCTGGCGGCACTGATGGCGGAGCGCGGTGCCGCCGTGACGCGGGACCAACTGCTCGTCACCAGCGGTTCGCAGCAGGGTTTCGATTTCCTGGTGCGCGCGCTGGTCGAGCCCGGCAGCGTGGTGCTGGTCGAGGAGCCGACCTATTCGGCGACGCTGCAGGCGCTGCGGCTGGCGGGCGCCGACGTGCGCGGCGTGCCGTCCGATGAGGACGGCATGGACGTCGACGCGCTGGCGGCAATGCTGGCCGACGGCGCGGTGCGCCCGCGGCTGATCTACACGGTGCCGACCTTCGCCAACCCCACCGGCGCCACGCTGTCCCGCGCGCGCCGGCTGCGCCTGCTGGAACTGGCGGCGCGGCACCAGGTGGTGCTGGTCGAGGACGATCCCTACGGCGCGCTGAGCTTCGACGGCGCTGCGCCGCCGTCGTTGCTGGCGCTGAGCGAACAGGTTCCCGGCGCGCGTGCGTGGCTGGTGCACCTGGCCAGCCTGTCGAAGACGCTGGCGCCGGGGCTGCGCATCGGCTGGATGGTGGCCGCGCCGGAGATCATCCGCCGCGCCGTGATTGCCAAGCAGGTATCGGACCTGTGCACGCCGCCGTGGCTGCAGCTTACGGTCACGCAATACCTGGCGGATGGCCGCCTGCCCGCGCAGGTGGTGCGCGAGATCGCGTTCTACCGCGACCAGCGCGACCGGCTGGCCGAGGCGCTGCAGCGCGCCTTCGGCGACCGCATCCGCTTCGCCTTGCCTGCCGGCGGCATGTTCCTGTGGGCCTCGCTTGAGGGCATCGGCGATGCCGCCGCGCTGCTGCCGCATGCCATCGCGGAAAAGGTGTTGTTCGTCCCCGGGGCCGGCTTCTATGCGCAGCGCCGCGCACGGCCTGCGTTCCGGCTGTCGTTTGCCGGCACGGCCCCGCAGCAGATCACCGAAGGCGTGGCGCGGCTGGCGCGTGCCGCAGCGCGGCTCGACGCGGCCGGGTAACACCACCGCGACCACCGCGGGCACCCGACTCGAGCCGGTTCCGGCTCGATCGACTCAATCGACTCAATCGGACTCGTCCTCGCCTGCCGGCAGCATCCGGCCGCGCCGCGGCATTTCGGAGTCGAGCACCAGGCGGCCGTGGACCCGGCCGTTCATGCGCGTGACGTAATGGGTGCACTCCTCCATATGCGCCGACATCAGCGCGCGTACTGTCTCGGCGTCGCGCTGGCGTGCGGCCTCGACGATGCGCTTGTGGAACTTGACGTTGGCCGCGCCGAATTTTTCATGCTCGCAGGCCGGGGTGTCGTTGCCGAACACCACCAGCTGGCGAATCATCTCGTTGATCAGCTCGCATGAGAACCGCAGCATCGGGTTGGGATTGGCCGCGGCCAGGATGTCGTGGAAGGTCAGGTCTTCCTGGCGCTGGTCCAGCAGCGGCGTCGCGGCGGCGGCCGAGGCCGGGTCGCACAGGTCGATGGTGCGTTCCAGCGCCCTGAAATCGTCGTCGGTGAGATGCGGCACCGCGCCGGCGGCAAGCTCCGGCTCCAGCAGCCGCCGCACGGTATAGACGTCTGCAATGCCGACGTCCTTGAAGAACAGGTAGTTCTGCATCAGCTGGAAGGTGCGGTCCAGCGGCACTTCGACAATCGTGCCGCCGCCTGCCGGCCCGGTGCTGACCCGGATCAGGCCCTGCACCTCCAGCGACTTGAGTGCCTCGCGGATGGTGCTCTTGCTGACCGAGAACATCTGCTGCAGCTTGACCTCGTGCGGCAGCTTGTCGCCCGGGCGCAGGTTGCGCTGCGTGATCAGCCGCTTGAGTTCTTCCGCCACCAGGTCCGCGCGCTTCTGCTTGCGGATCTCGAAGGCCCCGGTCTTGCCTTCCCGAAACGTCGCCATTGCTCTTTCCTTGTCATGCGCCCGGGCCATCCAGGCTTGAGCGCTTGCATTCTAGCCACGCGCGGCTGCGGTCTGCGGGCGCCGCTGGCTTGCCCCGTCTTCGTGCATGCGGACCGTTCGCGCACCGCTGCGGCACCGCATTGTCCCGCCGTCGCCGCCATGCAAGGCATCCCCCCGCGGTCCGCGAAGAGGGTGCGTAAACCCTGATCTTCCCTTTGTTGACAACGCTTCCGGCCGACTCCTAAGATGATTCTATTCTATTTATACGTATAAATAGAATAAACAGGTTCGATTCTTGCTCGGGCAGTGTCGGCGCCGGGCGAAAGTCACCAGCATGTCGGGGAGACGGTGCAGCGCCAGCCCAAGGCGTTGGCCAGACTTTCGCCCCGTGCAGCCCGATCCCCACATAACGAGGAGTGAGCCTTGAATCGTCGTGACCTGCTGAAACTGGCGGCGCTGTCCGCCGTCCCCACCTCCCTGATCCATGGCCGCAGCGCCCTTGCCGCGGGCGAGGCACTGGAATTCGGCTGCCCGGTGCCGATGTCGGGCGCCTTCGCCGCCAACGGCAAATTCGCCGACCTGGGCATGCGGCTCGCCGTCGACCAGTACGGCCAGGTGCTGGGCCGGCCGCTGCGCTACAGCGTGCTCGACACAGAAGGCAAGCCCGCCACCGCGGTGCGCAAGGTGCAGGAGCTGGCGCAGCAGAAGGCGGCGCGCTATTTCGCCGGCGGCATCCTGTCGTCCGAATCGCTGGCGATGGGCAAGGAGGCGGAAAAATTCGGCGGCGTGTTCGTCACCACCGCCGGGGCCGACGAGATCACCGGCAAGGACTGCAACCGCGCCACGTTCCGCTGGTCGGTGCCGACCTTCGGCGCGATCGAGCGCACCGTGCGGCCGCTGATCGAATCGATGCCCAAGGCGAAACGCTGGTACACCATCACGCCTCAATACGTGTTCGGCGACGGGCTGCTGTCGGCGGCGAAGGCGATCTTCAAGGAGAAGGGCATCGAGCACGTCGGCAACAGCTACCACGCCCTGACCGAGAAGGAATTCAGCGGCTACCTGACCAATGCGCTGGCGGCCAAGCCCGACGTGCTGCTGATCCTGAACTTCGGCTCGCAGTCCGCCGATACGCTGCGCCAGGCCGTCAGCTTCGGCATGAAGAAGAACACCACCATCCTGCTGGCATGGGCTTCGGGACTGGAGCAATTCGAATCGCTCGGCGCCGACCTGTGCGAAGGCGTTTATTTCGGCGCGCAGTACTGGCACGGCGTGGATACGCCGCTGAACCGCGAGCTGGTCAAGCGCAGCCACGACAAGTTCAAGGCCAATCCCAACTACAGCCTGGCGGGCTCGTACATCTGCACCAAGATCATGCTGGACGGCATGATCAAGGCCGGCAGCGCCGACCCGAAGGCCGTAATCGCCGCGCTCGAAGGCATGAAGTACGAGGGCCTGACCGGGCCGGAGGAAATCCGCGCCGCCGACCACCAGGTGCTGAAGAACTACTACCTGCTCAAGGGCAAGGCCAAGGCGCGCATGAAGGACAAGGACGACTACGCCGAGATCGTCAGCGTCGGCAAGGCCTTCCTGCCGGTCGACCAGACCCAGTGCAAGATGGCCTGACGCGCTGACATTACCGGGCTGACGCCCCGGCGATTCACACACTGAAGCACACCGAAGCACCAGGCCGCGCGGGCTCGCGCGGCGTGGCGGCTTCCTACATCCGTACGACTCATGAACGTCTATCTGTTGCAGGTGATCAACGGCGTCGGCATAGGCATGCTCTACTTCCTGCTGGCGGTAGGGCTGTCGATCGTGTTCGGCCTGTTGCGCTTCGTCAATTTCGCGCATGGCGCGTTCTATGCGCTGGGTGCCTACCTTTGCTTCCAGGCGCTGCAGTTCGGCATGAACTTCTGGATGGCGCTGGTGCTGGCGCCGGTCATCATCGGCGCGCTGGCCTGGCTGACCGAGAAGCTCATGCTGCGCCACGTCTATGCGCAGCCGCACGAGTTCCACATCCTGGTCACGGTGGGCCTGGCGCTGGCGATCCAGGAACTCATCATCGTCGGCTGGGGGCCGCTCGGCGTTGACGTGCCGCCGCCGGACGCGCTGCAGGGCGTGGTGATGTGGGGCGACTTTATCTATCCCAAGTACCGGCTGTTCGTGATCGGCTTTGCCGGCCTGCTGGCCCTCGCCCTGTGGTGGCTGCTGGAAGGCACGCGGCTGGGCAGCGCGGTGCGAGCGGGCAGCGAATCGACCGAGATGGTGTCGCTGCTCGGCATCAACGTGTTCCGCCTGTTCAGCCTGATGTTCGCGCTGGGCGCCGCCACCGCGGCGATCGCCGGCGTGCTGGCCGCGCCGATCCGCGGCGCCGAGCCGTTCATGGGGGTCGAGGCGCTGGGCGTGGCCTTTATCGTGGTCGTGGTGGGGGGCATGGGCAGCTTCACCGGCGCGCTGGTGGGCGGCCTGCTGGTGGGAGTGGTGCAGAGCCTGATGAGCACGCTGTGGCCCGAAGGCGCGCGGCTGATGATCTATGTCGCCATGGCCGCGGTGTTGCTGCTGCGTCCGCATGGCTTGCTGGGGAGGGGATGATGGCTATGCAAAGACAATGGCTCTTGCGCTACCGCTTCTGGTGGCTGGCACTCGGCGTCACGCTGCTGCTGCCGCTGACCATGCGCTCCGGCACGCTCGCCACCGAAGTGCTGATCTACGCGATGGCTGCGATGGCGTGCAACCTGCTGCTCGGCTACACCGGCCTGCTGTCGTTCGGCCAGGGCATCTTCTTCGGGCTGGGCAGCTATGCGGTGGGGCTGGCGCTGACGCGCGCCAGCCTGCCGATGCCGCTGGCGCTGCTGCTGGCGATCGCGATCGGCGCGGCCGCCGCGGCGCTGGTGGGCTGGTTTGCGATCCGCCAGCGCGGCACCTACTTCGTGATGCTGACGCTGGCGTTCGCGCAGATGTTCTACTTCCTCGCCTATACCGCGCCCGGCATCACCGGCGGCGACAACGGCCTGCTCGACATCCCGCGTCCGCCGCTGTCCGTGGCGGGGCATGCGCTGGTGCCGCTGGCGTCGCCATGGCAGTTCTATGGCTTTGTCGCGGTGCTGTTCCTGGCGGTGTTCCTGGCGGTGCTGCGCGTGACCGGGTCCGTGCTGGGCCGCACGCTGCTGGCGATCCGCGACAACGAGGAGCGCGCGCTGGCGGTCGGCTACAACGTCAAGGCGTTCAAGCTGCTGGCCTTCATGGTTTCCGGCGCGGTCACCGGGCTGGCCGGCGCGCTGCACGCCATGCTGACCGGCATCGCGCCGCTGACCAATATCGACTACCACGCCAGCGAGATGATCCTGGTGATGACCGTGATCGGCGGCACCGGCAATATCTTCGCGTCGGTGCTGGGCGCCGCTTTCTATGTGCTGCTGGCGGACTGGCTGTCGACGCTGTGGCCGCGCTGGCTGATGCTGCTCGGCTTCCTGCTGATCGCGGTCAGCCTGTTCATGCAGCGCGGGCTGTGGGGACTTGGGGCCACGGTATGGGAGCGTCTGCGCGGCCTGCGCCGCGCGCCAGTCACGCAGGAGGAACGCGCATGAGCACCGCCACCACCCCGATTCTTGAAGCCACGGGCATCGTCAAGCAGTACGGCAAGTTCATGGCGCTGGGCGGCGTCGACCTGCGCGTGATGCCGGGCACGATCCATTCGGTGATCGGCCCCAACGGCGCCGGCAAGACCACGCTGTTCCACATGCTGACCGGCACCAAGGAAGTCAGCGCCGGCCGCATCGTCTTCGACGGCAAGGACGTCACGGCGGAAGCCGATTACCAGCGCGTGCAGCGCGGCATTGCGCGTTCGTTCCAGGTCACCAGCCTGTTCCCGAACCTGGCGGTGCGCGAGAACCTGCGCCTGGCCGCGCTGGGCACGTCGCCGCGCAAGGCCATGAGCGCATGGCGCTTGCCGGTGGGCGAACTGGCCTGCGGCGAGGTGGTCGACCAGGTGCTGGAGCGCCTGGAACTGACGCGCGTTGCCGACAGCGCCGCGGGAGCGCTGTCGCACGGCCAGCAGCGGCGCCTGGAGGTCGGCATGGCGCTGGCCGCGCGGCCGCGCGCGATCTTCCTGGACGAGCCCACCTCGGGCATGGGCGTCGATGACCTGGGCGCGATGAAGCGGCTGATCCGCGGGCTGGCGCAGGACCACACCGTCGTGCTGATCGAGCACAACATGGACATCGTCATGGATATCTCGGACACCGTCACCGTGATGCAGCAAGGCAAGGTGCTGATGGAAGGGCCGCCCGCGGCGGTGCGCGGCGACCCGCGCGTGCGCGCGGCCTATCTCGGCAACATGATTACCGGAGGCAAGGGATGATGCTCGACGTACAAGAGGTGCACGGCTACTACGGCAAGAGCCATGTGCTGCAAGGCGTGTCGCTGGCGGTCGGCGAAGGCGAACTGGTGACGCTGCTGGGTCGAAACGGCGCTGGCAAGTCGACCACGCTCAAGGCCATCGCCGGCGTGGTTTCGCCGCGCGGCGGGCGCGTCATGTTCCGCGGCAAGGACGTTGCCGGCATGGCGCCGCACCGGATTGCCGCCGAAGGCCTGTGCCTGGTGCCCGAGCACCGCGGCATCTTCAGGCTGCTGACGGTGGAAGAAAACCTCAAGCTGGCCGCGCGCCGCGATTCGCCGTGGCAGCTGCAGGACATCTACCGCATCTTCCCGCGCCTGCGCGAGCGGCGCGGCAACGGCGGCGCGCAGCTGTCCGGCGGCGAACAGCAGATGCTCGCGATCGGGCGCGCCATGATGAATCACCCGCGCCTGCTGATGCTCGACGAGCCGGTCGAAGGGCTGGCCCCGGTGATCGTGGAAGAGATCGTGGCGCAGCTCAGGATGATCAAGGCGGCGGGCGTGCCGATCCTGCTGGTCGAGCAGAACCTCGAGGTGTGCACGCAGCTGGCCGACCGCCACGTGATCATCGAGCAGGGCAGGGTGGTCTACAGCGGCAGCAACGACGCGTTCCGTGCCGATGAGGCGGTCAAGGACCGCTATCTGGGCGTCGGCCTGGCGGCCTGAACCGAGATGAGGAATGACATGACGACTTTGCAAGCTGCGCGCGCGGCAGCGGCCGCTGCCGGCGCGCGCACTGACCTGCGCATCGATGGCCAGCGCCTGTGGGACACCCTGATGCGCCTGGCCGCCATCGGCGCCACGCCCAAGGGCGGCGTATGCCGGCTGGCGCTGACCGAGCTGGACCGCCAGGGCCGCGACTTCTTTATCGCCGAGGCCACGGCGGCCGGATGCACCATCCGCGTCGATGCCCTCGGCAATCTCTTCGCGCGCCGCGCCGGGCGCGATGATGCCCTGCCGCCGGTGATGACCGGCAGCCATATCGACACGCAGCCCACCGGCGGCAAGTTCGACGGCAACTACGGCGTGTTCGCGGGCATCGAGGTGCTGCGCACGCTGGCTGATGCCGGCATCGTCACCGATGCCCCGCTCGAGGTCGCGGTCTGGACCAACGAGGAAGGCTCGCGCTTCGTGCCGGTGATGATGGGCTCGGGCGCGTTCGTCGGCGAGTTCGAGCTGGCGGACGTGCTGCAGCAGCGCGACCGCGATGGCATCAGCGTCGGGCAGGCGCTGCAGGCCATCGGCTATGCCGGGCCGGAGCCGGTCGGCGGGCGTGCGGTCGGCGCCTACTTTGAAGCGCATATCGAGCAAGGGCCGGTGCTGGAGGCCAACGACACCACCATCGGCGTGGTCAGCGGCGCGCTCGGCCAGCGCTGGTACGACGTGGTGCTGACCGGGATGGAAGCGCATGCGGGGCCCACGCCGATGGCGCTGCGCAAGGATGCGCTGCTGGCGGCTTCGGAGCTGGTGGCCATGGTCAACCGCATCGCGCTCGATCATCCCCCGCACGGCCGCGGCACGGTGGGTTGCCTGGCCGTGCATCCCGATTCGCGCAACGTCATTCCCGGCAAGGTGGCGATGACGGTGGACCTGCGCGCCGGCGACGACACCGTGCTGTCGGCGATGGACGCCGCGCTGCGCGCGCAGGTTGCGGCACTGGCGGCGCGCAGCGGCATCGACATCGACCTGCGGCAGGTGGTGTACTTCCCGCCGCAGCCGTTCGATGCGCGGCTGGTCGAGGCGGTGCGCAGCGGCGCGAAGCGGCTCGGCCATTCCGCCATGGACGTGATCAGCGGCGCCGGCCATGACGCGGTCTACCTGGCCCGCGTCGCCCCGGCGGCGATGATTTTCGTGCCGTGCAAGGACGGCATCAGCCACAACGAAATCGAAGACGCGCGGCCCGAGCACCTGGAAGCCGGCTGCAACGTGCTGCTGCACGCCATGCTCGGCGCCGCCACGCGGCCATGACACTGGAACGGACTGCCCGATGAAGATCCTCATTGCCCGGCTCAATCACGAGACCAATACCTTTTCACCGGTGCCGACGCCGCTGGCTGCGTTCACGCCGACTTATGGCGACGCCGCCTGTCGCGCCGCCAGGGGCACCCGCACCGCGGCGGCCGCCTTCATCGACCTTGCCGAGGCCGCCGGCGCCGAGATCGTGGTGCCGGTGATCGCCGCGGCCAACCCGAGCGGCCGCGTCGCCGCCGATGCCTACACGCACCTGTGCGACACCATCATCGCCGCCGCCGAAGGCTGCGATGCGGTGATGCTCGACCTGCATGGCGCAATGGTGGCCGAGAACAGCGATGACGGCGAAGGCGACCTGCTGCGGCGCCTGCGCACCGTGCTGCCGCATGCGCCGGTCGCGGTCGCGCTGGACCTGCACGGCAATATCACGCAGACGCTGGTTGACCATGCCGACATCGCGGTCAGCTTCAAGACCTATCCGCACGTGGACATGTATGAAACCGGCGCACACGCGGGACGGCTGCTGCTGGACATGGTTACCGGGCGCGTGCGCCCGGTGATGGCGTGGCGGCGCCCGCCGCTGATCACGCACACGCTGCGCAGCCGTACCGACGAAGGCGCCATGCAGCGCGCCGTGGCCCTGGCGCGCGAGGCCGAACGGGACGGCATGCTGGCAGTATCGGTGCTGGCGGGCTTCGGCCTGGCCGATATCGCCGCGCCCTGCCTGAGCGTGATCGTGGTCAGCGACGGCGACCCGGCCAGGGCCGACGAGGTCGCCAGCCGGATCGCCGCGCAAGCGTGGGCCGAGCGCGATGGCTTTGCCTACCACGCGGAGCCGCTGGCCAGCTCGATCGCGCGCGCCGCGCAGCTTGCGGATAGCTCCGACGGCGCGGCAAGCGGACCGGTGCTGCTGCTCGACCATGGCGACAACTGCATGTCCGGCGGCACCTGCGACAACATGGCGGTGCTGCACGAGGCGCTGGCGCAGGGACTGACCGGCATCGCGGTCGGGCCGGTGTGCGACCCGGAGGCGGTGGCAGCGCTGGTGGATGCCGGCGTCGGCGCCAGCATCACGCTGCCGGTCGGCGACAAGGTGGCGTTGCCGCAGCTGGAGATCTATCCGGAAAGCAGGCCGCTGACCGGCAAGGTCGCGGCGATCAGCGACGGCGAGTACACCATCACCGGGCCGACCTACACCGGGCAGCGCATCCGCATGGGGCGCACCGCCTTGCTCGATATCGGCGCGGCGCAGGTGATCGTGACCGAGACCCCGCAAGAGCACTGGGACCTGGGCATCTTCACCCATATCGGCATCGATCCGCATCGGGCCAGGTTCCTGCTGCTGAAGTCGCGCATGTACTGCCGGCCGGTGTTCGTGCCGATCGCCAGGGCGGTGGTGGAGTGCGATGGGGAAGGGGTCACCAGTTCGCGGTATGAGCGGTTTCCGTTTCGGAAGGTGAGCAGGCCGGTTTATCCGTTGGATGATGTGGCTGTGTGGCAGGGGTGAGGGCGGTTTGTACGGGGGGATGCGGTTGACTTCGTTGATGCGCCGGCCCTCTCCCCCGGCCCCTCTCCCGCAAGCGGGAGAGGGGAGAAAACCGGCAGCGGCATCATTGCCTCGAGCTTTCCAATTCGCGCTTGGGTACTCCCTCTCCCGCTTGCGGGAGAGGGTTGGGGTGAGGGCGGGGAGCGTCATACGAAGTGAAGGCTGTCGCAATTGCCACCGCCGGCCCTCACCCCCGGCCCCTCTCCCGCAAGCGGGAGAGGGGAGCAAAACAAGCGGGAGCCACTCCAGGCAGACAGCCTTGCTCACCCCCGCACCGCCGCCTCCCGCACCCACTGCGCAAACCGCCGTATCAACCCCTGCTTGGGATTATCCCCGCGCCAGACGATGTAGCAGTTATGGCTGGCAGGAAAGCTGGCCGCCAGCGGCTGCACCAGCCGCCCCGCGGCGATGGCCTCGCGCGCCAGCAACGCACGCGTCAGCGCGAGCCCCATGCCACTGGCCGCCGCTTCGATCAGCAGCGCGCGGCAGTCGAACACGATGCCGTCTTCCGGCTCATCCAGTACCACCCCCGCCGCAGCCCCCCACTGCGACCAGCGGAAGCGTGCGTGCCGCAGCCGCGCCAGGTGCGCAGCGTCGGCCGCGGTCATGCCGGCGTGCCGCTGGGCGAAGGCGGGGCTGCACACCGCGATGATGTCGTCGTCCAGCAGCTTCAGGCACTGGTAGCCGGTAAAGGGCGCGGGCCCGTAGCGCAGGCTGACGTCCAGGTCCGACCGGGCAAAGTCGGGGTCCTCGGTGCTGGCGGCGATGGACAGGTCCAGGCCGGGCAGCGCCTCGCGCAGTTGCGGCAGCCGGGGCACCAGCCACGCGGCGGCCAGTTCGGGACTGACATTGACATGCAGCGACTGCCGTTCGCGCGCGCGCCGCTCGGCCGCGCCGGCCAGCGACAGCTCCACCGCGCGCAGCGCGCGGTCGAGGTCGTCGGCGAGTTCGCGGCCGGCGGCGGTCAGCTCCAGTTGCCGGCCGGCGCGCAGGAACAGGGTGCAGCCAAGCTGTGACTCCAGCGCACGGATATGCCGGCTGATTGCGCCATGCGTCACGCACAGGGCATCGGCGGCGCGCGTCATGCTGCCCGTGCGCGCGGTGGCGGCAAAGGCCTGCAGCACTTGCATCGAAGGGAGCCTGCGGATCATGGCTGTGATCTTGCCTCACAGGTGATGGCAAAACAAGTCGATTGTCCTGCCATGCCGCGCGGCCGATACTGGCCCGCACCGAACCGGCCGCTGCGAAGCCGGTGCGCAACGAGGAGACCCCCATGAAACTGCAGTTGAAGATCAACGGCAAGCGCCACGCCGTCGATGCCGAACGCGACATGCCCCTGCTGTGGGTGCTGCGCGATTACCTCGGCTATACCGGCACCAAGTTCGGCTGCGGGGCCGGCCTGTGCGGGGCCTGCACCGTGCATGTCGACGGCAAGGCCGTGCGCGCCTGCATCACGCCTGTCGGCACCGTCGCGCGTGCCGACATTACTACCATCGAAGGATTGTCGGCCGACAATTCGCACCCGGTCCAGCGCGCGTGGATTGCCGAGCAGGTGCCGCAGTGCGGCTATTGCCAGTCGGGCATGATCATGGCCGCGTGCGCCTGGCTGAAGGACAACCCGTCGCCGCGGCCGGAGGATATCCGCGCCGGCATCACCAACCTGTGCCGCTGCGGCACCTACCCGCGCATCGAGCGCGCCATCCTGCGCGCGGCCACCGCGCAGAACGCGGGCGATCCCAAGGGGAGGGCGTCATCGTGAGCCATCCGCACGCAAGCCGCCGCCGTTTCCTGCAGGCCGCCGGCGCCGTGCCCGCGGCGCTGGTGCTGGGCTTCCACCTGCCGCTGGCGAAGGCCGCCGACGCCAGCGCGCCCGCGCGCGACCCGGACGACATCAACGCGTGGCTGCGCATCGATGCCGACGGCGGCGTGACCATCATGGTGCCGTCGGCCGAGCTGGGCCAGGGCGTGATGACTTCCGCCCCGATGCTGATTGCCGAAGAACTCGACTGCGACTGGCGCCAGGTGCGCGCCGAACTGGCGCCGACCGACCCGGTCTACAACAACCGCATGTTCAAGGTGCAGGCGACCGCCAGCAGCACCTCGGCGCGGTGGTCGTTCGAGCCGCTGCGCCGCATCGGCGCCACCGCGCGCGAGATGCTGCGCGAGGCCGCCGCGCAAGGCTGGGGCGTACCGGTGGCGCAGTGCCGCGCGGTGCAGGGCGTGGTGCGGCATGAGGCCAGCGGGCGTGCGCTGGGCTACGGTGCGCTCGCCGCGCGCGCGGCCACGCTGCCGCGCCCGTCCAGCGTCACGCTGAAGGACCCGCGCGACTGGAAGCTGCTGGGCCGCCCGACGGACCGGCTCGATATTCCGCTGAAGACTTGCGGCGCGGCGGTATTCGGCGTCGACGTCAAGGTGCCGCGCATGCTGGTGGGGTCGGTGATGGCGTGCCCGGCCTTCGGCGGCAGGCTGCGCCGGGTCGATGCGCGGCCGGCGCTGGCGCTGCGCGGGGTGCGGCGCGTGGTGCCGCTGGACGATGCCGTGGTGGTGCTGGCCGACAGCTACTGGACCGCGCGCAAGGGCCTGGCCGCGCTGCGGCCCGACTGGCAGCTGCCGCCGGGCGAACCGGTTGGCGACGCGGCGCTGATGGCCGGCTACCGCGACGCCGCGCGCGGCGCTTCGTCGGTGGCGCTGCGCCACGGCGATGCGGAAGCGCAGATGCAAGGCGCGCAGGCCTACACCGCTGAATACGAAGTGCCGTACCTCGCGCACGCCACCATGGAGCCGATGAACGCCACCGCCGACGTGCGCGCCGACCGCGCCGAGATCTGGGGCCCGACCCAGGTTTGCGGCGAGATCGCGCAGCGGCTGTCGGGCGTGCTGGGCCTGCCCGCCGAACGCATCGTTGTGCATGGGACCTTCGTCGGCGGCGGCTTTGGCCGGCGCGAGGAGTTCGATGTTTTTGTCCAGGCCGCACTGGCGTCGAAGGCCGCGGGTCAGCCGGTCAAGCTGATCTGGTCGCGCGAGGAAGACATCCAGCATGATTTCTACCGCCCGGCGGCGGCGGCGCGCTTCAGCGCGGTGCTGGCGCCGGACGCGGCCGGCATCCGCGCGCTGGAGGCGCGCCTGGCCTGCTCGTCGATCTATGTCCGCAACTTCCCGGACCGGGTCAAGGGCGGGGTCGACCCCAAGTCGGTCGAAGGGGTGGTGGACCTGCCTTACGCGCTGCCCCATCTGTCCGTGCGCCACGCCATGGTCAATACCGCCGTGCCGGTCGGCTTCTGGCGCGGCGTGGGCTATACGCAGAACGCGTTCTTCGCCGAGAGCTTCATCGATGAGCTGGCCCATCACGCCGGCGCCGATCCGCTGCAGTTCCGGCTGCGCCTGCTGGCCGACCGTCCGCGTCCGGCGCGCCTGCTGCAGCGCCTGGCGCAGCACGTCGGCTGGGGCCACGCGCCGGCCGGGCGCTTCCACGGCGTGGCGCTGTCGCAGGCGTGGGGATCGCTGTGCGCCACGGTGGTGGAGCTGTCGGTGCAGGGCCAGCGCATCACGCTGCACCGCATCGTCAATGCCATCGACTGCGGCACCGTGATCAACCCCGCCACGGTCGAGCGCCAGCTCGAAGGCGCCAGCATCTGGGGCCTGAGCGCGGCGCTGTCGGGCGCGATCACCATTGCCGACGGACGCGTGCAGCAATCCAACTTCCACGACTACCCGCTGTTGCGGCTGGCCCAGACGCCGCGCTTCGAGGCAGTGCTGGCGCCCGGCGGCGAGCGCATCGGCGGCGTGGGCGAATCGGCGGTGCCGACGCTGGCGCCGGCGCTGGCCAATGCGCTGTTTGCCGCCACCGGCCAGCGTATCCGCTCGCTGCCGCTGGCGCGGCATGGGTTCGAGCTGGCGTAGCCGGGCGCCGGCGCGTGCGCAAGTGATGCCGCTGCCACGGTCGCCGGCGCGGCGCTGTGTGTCATGCCGCGCACGCCAACCTACGCTGCCAGCCCGGTTCTTCCCTACACTGGATCATGGCGCCTTGCCGCCACCGAAGGGAAAACACCTATGTCGCCCGCGCCTGTCCAAGCCAAGCCCGTGGCGCTGGCCTTGCAAGGCGGCGGCATGCATGGCGCCTTCACCTGGGGCGTGCTGGACCGCCTGCTGGAGGATGGCCGGCTGCAGATCGAAGGCGTCAGCGCCACCAGCGCCGGCGCCATGAACGGCACGGTGCTGGCTTATGGCCTGATGCAGGGCGGCAGCGCAGGCGCGCGCCAGGCGCTGCATGACTTCTGGCAGGGCATCGCCCACTCGGCGCAGCGCTTCAACCCGTTGCGCTGGCTGCCGTGGTTCAAGGGCAGCCATACGCTGGGGCTGAACCATTCCCCGCTGTACGCGATGGCCGACATCACGCTGCGGCTGCTGTCGCCCTACCAGTTCAATCCCGGCAATGCCAACCCGCTGCGCGACGTGCTGCTCGGCCAGGTGGATTTCGCGGCGCTGCGCGAGCGTTGCCCGATCCGGCTGTACCTGTGCGCGACCAATATCGAGACCAGCCGCATCCGCATCTTTGCGCAGGAAGACCTGAGCGTCGACGCGGTGCTGGCCTCGGCCTGCGTGCCGACGCTGTTCCAGGCGGTCCGCATCGACGGCCAGCACTACTGGGACGGCGGCTATGTCGGCAACCCGGCGATCTTTCCGCTGATCTATCACTGCCAGACCCACGATGTCGTGATCGTCCACATCAACCCGATCGTGCGCCGCGGCGTGCCGACCACGGCGGCGGAGATCCTGAACCGCGTCAACGAGGTCAGCTTCAACTCGTCGCTGATGCGCGAGATGCGCGCGATCGGCTTCGTCACCACGCTGATCCAGCAAGGCAAGATCGACCGCAACGAGATGAAGGAGATGTGGATCCATTCGATCCGCTCGGACGAGACCATGGCCGCGCTCGGTGTCTCGACCAAGTACAACGCCGACTGGGACTTCCTGTGCGCGCTGCGCGACAAGGGCCGGGAAGCCGCCAGCGCCTGGCTGGAGCGCAACTATGACTGCGTGGGCCAGCGCTCGAGCGTCGATATCACCGGCGAATTCCTGTAGGCGCCGGCTGCGCCAGCCGCCACGCCAGGTTGGCGCGCGCCTGCGCCTCATAGCGCGACTGGAACAGGTCGGTGGCATAGATGCGGGGACTGTCCAGCAGGCGCTGCAGGAAGGCCCGCTCGGCGGCGTCGTAGGCGGCATCGTCCAGGTCGGTGCGCTCGGCGCGCAGGCGCGCGCCGTTGTCCTCGAAGCGCGCGCGGCTGTATCCCAGCGCGGCCAGGTCGATGTCGGCGGTGAAGCGCCCGGCCAGGCTGGCCGGCACGTCGGCGTGCGTGGTTTCCAGGATCAGCGCGGCAACGCGCCCGGCGGCGGTGACGGTGCCGGCCGACCAGTGCCGCAGCCACGCGGCGCTGCGCGCTTCGTTGTCGGCGGCGCCGGGCACGTAGATGACGTCATGGCACCACAGCGCCAGTTCGACGTCGGCGGCATCCGGTATCGCGCTGCGGGCCCAGTCGAGGTCCTGCAGGCAGCGGCGCACATGGTCCAGCGTATGGTAGTGCCGCGCCGGCTCGCTGTAGCAGCGCGCCAGGTCGGCATACGCATCCGCCGCGCGGGTGCCGCCCGCCAGGGTCCAGAGCGCGACAAAGCGCTCCTGCAGCGGGCAGGCGGGGGCGGTGCTCATGCGCGCGCGGGGCCCGTGTCGCGGGCCGGGTGCCCCGCGAGTTCGGCAAGCAGTGCCTGTGCCTGCAGCCAGTCGGCGCTATCGGTGCCCTCGCTGAAGCTGCCGTGCACGCGCGCCAGCATCTCGCGCGCGGCGTCGCCCTTGCCCTGCCGCTGCCACAGCCGGGCCAGGCTGAGCGCGGCCAGCAGTTCCAGCGGCCTGGCACCCTGGCCGTGCGCAACCGCCAGCGCGTGCTGGTAGCAGGCCTCGGCTTCATGGATGACGGCGGCGCCGGCATCCGGTCCGGCCAGCTGCAGCAGCATGTCGCCCCGCAGCCGGCAGACCGCGGCTTCATCGAGCCGTTCGCCGGTCTCTTCCACCATGGCCTGCGCGCGCGTCAGCACATCCAGCGCCGCGGCCGGCTGGCCGGCCTTGCCGCAGGCCTGCGCCAGCATCGCCAGCAGGTTCGGCATGCCGAGCTCGCCGCCGGTGGCCTCGTAGGCGGCCAGGCCGCGCCGCATCAGCGCGATGCCTTCCTCGTGGCTGCCCTGCTCGGACAACGCCCAGCCCTGCAGCACGGTGCCCCATGCCAGGTAGATCGGGAAGCCCTGCTCGCAGGAAATGGCAATGGCGGCTTCCGCATACTCCCTGGCCTGCGCGGGATCCCGGCGCCACCGGTACTGTTCCGCGGCAAACACGAGGCACAGCGCCAGGTTGTACGCATCCGGGCGCGCGCGGGCCAGCGCCAGCGCCTCGCGGCTGCGCGCCAGGGCCTGGTCGGCAAAGCCCTGGTACCACAGGATCCACGCCAGCGTGCTGGTGGCATGGACCATCGGGTCGCGGCCGTAGCCAGTCAGGAAGTCGTAGGCGGAATGCTCGGGGTGCGGCACGGCCAGCACCGCCTCCATATGCGCGCGCGCCTCTTCCAGCAGGCCCAGGCGGAACAGCGTGGCGCCCAGCGCGCGATGGCCTTCGGCGAGCTGCTTGGGCTTTTGCGACTCGGTGGCAAGCGCCAGCAGGCGCCGGGCCAGCGGCAGCGACACCTGGTATTGCGCGCGCAGCTGGTAGAACGCCCACATGCCCAGCTGCGCCGAGAACACATAGGGCGTCTGCCGGCCTTGCTCGCACAGCGACATCGCGCGCCGGTAATTCGCCTCGACTTCCGGCGAGGCCTGGCCGCGCGCCGCGATCAGCGCGGGCCCCAGCGTCAGCAGCAGCGTCAGCTCCAGGCGCGCGCGCTCGGTGCTGTCGGGCTGGCGCTTGAGCAGGCTGATGGCCTCGCTGAGATGCCGGATCGCTTCCTCCTGCGCGGAACGCTGCAGCGCCTGCTGGCCGGCGCAGTGCAGGTACTCGACCGCCTTCGGCACGTTGCCGCTGTGGCTGTAGTGGTGGGCCAGTTCGCTGCAATAGTCCTTGAGCCGGCCGTGGAACATCGCCTCGATCGCCTGCGCGGAGCTTTCATGCAGCGCGCTGCGGCGCTCGGTCAGCAGCGAGCTGCCGGCCACCTCCTGGGTCAGCGCGTGCTTGAAGGCGTACTCCACTTCGGGGAAGGCCGGGCGTTCGTAGATGAAATCGGCGCTCTGCAGGTCGCGCAGCAGCGGATGGAGCCGCGCTTCCGGCAGGCCGGTGACGCGCAGCACCAGGCCCAGCGGAAACTCCTTGCCGATCACGGCGAGGGTCTGCAGCAGTTCTTTCTGCGCCAGCGGCAGCCGGTCGATACGGGCGGCCAGCACCCCCTGCACGGTGGTGGGGATGTGCAGCAGCGTCGGCGCCTTCTCGATGCGGTAGCTGCCGGGCTGGCCCAGCAGCGCGCCTTCCTCGGCCAGGGTCTGGACCACTTCCTCCATGAAGAAGGGATTGCCTTCGGTCTTGTCGAGGATCAGCCGCTTCAGCGGTACCAGGCTGGGATCGTCGCCGAGCAGCGCGGTCAGCAGTTCCTGCGCCTCGGCCTGTCCCAGCGGCTGCAGCCGCAGTTGCGAGTAATAACCGCCGGCGTCCCAGCGATGGCTGTACTCCGGCCGGTAGTTCACCAGCAGCACGATGCGCGCGCCGGGCACATGGTCGACCAGCATGTTGAGGAAGGCCTCGGTCTCGCCGTCCAGCCATTGCAGGTCCTCGAAGATGACCTCCAGCGGCTGGTTCTGGCTTTCGCGGACCAGCAGCCGCGCAATCGCGTCGAAGGTGCGCTGGCGCCGCAGCGCCGGGTCCATGGTCGGCAGCGGCGAGTCGGGCTCGACCACGCCGAGCAGGTAGAGCAGGTAGGGCAGGTGCTCTTCCAGCGAGCGGTCCAGCGTCAGCAGCCTGCCGGTCACCTTCTCGCGGCAGGCGCGGTCGCCGTCGTGCGCGGTGATCTGGAAATAGTTCTTCAGCATCTCGATCAGCGGCAGGTAGGCAAAGGCCTTGCCGTGCGACACCGAGAACGTCTCCAGCGCCAGGCAGCCCTGCTGCGACCTGACCTTGAATTCATGGAACAGCCGCGACTTGCCGACGCCGGCCTCGCCGACCACCGCGACGATGCGCCCATGGCCGGACTTGGCCTGCTCCAGCGCCGCGTTCAGGTGCGCAAGCTCGTCCTGGCGCCCGACAAAGCGCGCCAGGCCGCGATGCGCGGCCACCTGCAGCCGCGTGCGCAAGGCCCCGGGGCCGATCACCTCGTACACCGCCAGCGGCTCGCGCACGCCCTTCACGCTGGTGGTGCCCAGCGCCGTGAACTCGAAATAGCCTTCGGTCAGCTTGTGGGTCGACTCGCTCACCAGGATCGACGCCGGCGTGGCAATGCCCTCCATGCGCGAGGCGATATGGATGGTACGCCCGACCGGATCGTAGTCGGTGTGCAGGTCGTCCTTGCGGATCGAACGCACCACCACTTCGCCGGTATGGATGCCGATGCGCACCTGCAGCGGAATGCCTTGCTCCAGGCGCACGCGGTCGCTGTGCCGGTGCATTGCATCCTGCATCCGCAGCGCGGCGTACAGCGCGCGCAGCGCGTGGTCCTCGTGCGCGATGGGCGCGCCGAACAGCGCCAGGATGCCGTCGCCCAGAAACTTGGCGACATAGCCCTCGTAGTGGTGGACCGCCTCCATCATCAGCGTCACCACCGGATCGATCAGCCGGCGCGCGTCCTCCGGGTCCAGGTCCTGGGTCAGCGCGGTGGAACCGGCCATGTCGGCAAACAGCGCGGTGATGGTCTTGCGCTCGCCGGCGGTCTCGCCGCGGGCTTCCATCGCCGCCTGCTCGGCCAGGATGCGCCCGGCAAGGTGCGGCGGGGTGTAGTGGACCGGCGCCGGGCTGTCCTGGCGCGGCGCGGCGGGCCCTGCCGCGGCGGGCGCGTCCGGCAGGCCGACGCCGCAGACGCGGCAGAACCGCGCTGCAGCGGTGGCCTCGGCCCCGCATTGCGGGCAGACGCGGACAAGCCGCGCCCCGCACGCCTCACAGAAGTTGGCGCCAGCAAGGTTGCCGAAGCCGCATTGGCTGCAGCGCATGTCGCCTCCCGGCCGTCGTTGCCAGCTTGACGGTACCTATGTGTCGGTACCTAAGCCTATTACAGGCGGGATAGCGGGAGGTGGCAAGGCGGGTCGGATGTGGCGGGGCTGCGCCGCGGCCGCCGTAGTGCTTTAGGGGGATATGCTGCCACCGACATAGCAGGGCAATATCGGCCCTGTCCGAAATGCGCCCGTCCGCACCCAGGAAAGCCCGCCCGCCAGGTCCAACCCGCGGGCGCTTTCTTTTAGGAGAGCCGCGAAGCGATAGCGCGAATCATTCGCGTTTGATCGGCCGCTGCCGGTAGCGCTCGATATCGAACTATCAAAAGAAAAAGGAGTGAGACCGTGCCTGCCCACCAGTCGCCAGTTCACCGCCTTGCGCCTGCACACCCCAACGGTCCCCCTTTACACCCCAACGGTCCCCCTTTGTCGCTCGCCCCCGGTCTGGGCGTGCCGTTTGAAACAGACGCGAAGCCCGCGCCCACCGGGCCGGAACAGGCTGCGCTGGCGCTTTGTGCCCGCTATTGCCCGCTTGCCGACGTGGGTCCGCCGTTCGGCGCCGAAACGCTGGTATGGCGGGGCAGCGCCTACGTCTATGTCTTTGGCTGGGACAGCGGCGGCAGGCGCCGCCTGTTCGAGGTGTTCCGGCAGCAGCGGGACGCGCTGGAGCCCGTGCTGGCATTCCAGTATCCCGTTCCGCTGCGCAAGCTGTTCCGCCACGATCTGGATCCGCTGTACCACGACCGACGCTGACATCCAGCGCAGGGGCCGTGGCAAGCAGGGTGGTCGCCGCTACTTGCCAAGGTGCCGCGCAACGGCTGCCGATACTTCGGCGGCATCCTGGTAGTTCCGCTCGGGTATGCCCAGCAGGGCATCCACGATCGCGTCATCCGCGTTGTTGTCGCGCGCGGTAGAAACCAACGCGCCACGCGTTGCGGGATAGTCCAGCCCGCGCAGCGCCTGATCAAGGGCGGCCGGATCCCATCGATCCATGCGCGGATTGCCGTGCGGACGCTTGTCATTTGCCATGGCTGATCTCCTGTGAATTGCGTCGAATGCGTGCGATGGTTCCGCTCCGGAATCAACGGCGCATGCTCCAGACCCAGCGCAAGCGCTGCGCTCTGATTTCCTGACGTCCAGCAAACGCAAGGCATATGCCATGGCGAAAATCCGCCTCCCGCCGTTGCTGCGTCTTCCACGCAGCACTTCACCGCCTGCGCTGTCCGCATATACCCTGAATTGACGGTAAAGTTTATGTGCGTAAAATTAAATTCATAACTATGAATAATGGCAGGCGCCACCCTAGCTGCCGGCCCTGCTTCCAACCACCGCCATTCAGGAGACACCCCCGATGAAACCAAACCTGCGCCGCCGCCTGATGCTGTGCGCCGCCGTGCTGGGCGCCATGCCCGCGCTGGCCTGGAGCGATACCTACCCCAGCAAGCCGATCCGCATGGTGGTGCCATTCGCCCCCGGCGGCGCCACCGACGTGGTGGCGCGGCTGATCTCGCAGAAGCTGGGCGAGGCGCTGAAGCAGTCGGTGGTGGTGGAGAACCGTCCCGGCGCCAACGGCATCATCGGCACCGACGTGGTGGCGCGCGCGGCGCCCGACGGCTATACGCTGCTGCTCAACTCGGCCGGCGCGCAGACGCTCAGCCCGGTGCTGTACAAGGCCGGCTATGAGCCGCTGAAGAGCTTCGCGCCGATCTCGCAGATCAGCAATATCGGCTTCGTGATGGTGGTGCACCCGTCGGTCCCGGCCAGGACCGTGCAGGAGTTCGTGGCGCTGGCCAAGGCGAAATCCCGACCGCTGAGCCTGTCGGCCGGCAGCAGCATGATCGAGCTGATCGGGGCCACCTTCAAGAGCGCGGCGGGCACTCCCGACGTGGTCAGCGTGTCGTACCGCGGCACCGGCCCGCAGATGCAGGCGGTGGTCGCGGGCGAGGTCGACATGACCATCGACCCGTTCAACGGCATGGCGATGATCAAGGCCGGCAAGCTGCGCCCGCTGGCGGTGTTCGCGTCCAAGCGCTCGCCCGCGCTGCCGGACGTGCCGACCATGCAGGAAGCCGGTTTCGACGGCATGGCGTTCAACTCGTGGGCCGGACTGCTGGCGCCGGCCGGCACGCCGAAGGAAATCGTCACGCGGCTGAACCAGGAAATGAACCGCATCCTGGCGCAGCCCGACATCAAGCAACGGCTGGCCGCGATCGACTATGACGTGATGGGCGGCACCCCGGAACAGTTCGCCGCGGTCATTGCCGAGGACGCGGCAAGGTGGGCGAAGATCGTCAAGGACACCAACTACAAGGCGGGCTCCTGAGCCTTCACGAGGCGGCCGTCGCCTGCCGCACCAGCCAGTTGCGGAAGGCGCGCGCCGCGGCCGGTTCCATGCGGTCGCGCGGCCATACCGCGTAGTAGCCGCCGCCCAGGCTGGCGCTGGCGTCGCAGGCGCGCACCAGCAGGCCGTCGCGCAGGCAGGCGTCGATCATGTGGCGCCAGCCGAGCGCGATGCCCTGGCCTTCCATGGCCAGCTGCAGCAGGATCGGATACTGGTTCGAGGTCAGCACGTTGCGCGGCGTGGCATCGGGCAGTCCCTGGTGGGCCAGCCAGGTCTGCCACGACATCCACTGGCGCTGGCCGTCGTCGAGCATCAGCAGGGTCTCGCCGGCCAGGTCGGACGGCGCCAGCGTGCGCCCGCCGAGATAGCCCGGCGTGCAGACCGGGAACACTTCCTCGCCGTACAACCGGCGCGCGGCCAGCCCGGGCGGCGGTCCTTCGCGCAGGTAGTACAGGCCGATGTCGAACTCCGCCGGCGACAGCGCCGACAGGCTGTCGTTGACGGTCAGGCGCAGCTGGATCTCGGGGTGGGCGGCGCGGAACGACGCCAGCCGCGGCGTCAGCCACAGCACCGCGACGCCGCTGGAGCACGCCACCGTCAGCGCGGTGTGGCTGCGCACCTTCATCACGTCTTCGGTGGCCTCGGCGCAGCCGACCAGCAGGCGCTGCACCACCTCGGCATAGCGTTGCCCGCTGACGGTCAGGCGCAGCGCGCGCGGCTCGCGGATAAACAGCTTGCGCCCCAGGAAGCGTTCCAGCTGCGCCACCTGGCGGCTGATCGCGCTCTGCGTCAGGTGCAGTTCGGCCGCGGCGCGGGTAAAGCTGCCGTGCCGCATCGCGGCTTCAAAGGCGACCAGGTTGGGCAGGGGCGGGAGCGGGGAAATGCGCATGGGGGCGTCCGGGCCGGAGATGCCGCCATGATAGACCGCCGGCATGTGTCGGCGGATGGAGCGGGCCGCCCGCGGCATCGGGCGGGCGGCAGCCGGCTCAGCCGGCGCGGCGGTGGATGCGGCCCGCCTGCATCACCACGCTCAGCCGTTCGCCCTGGCCGGCGATCAGGCTGATGTCGGCGAGCGGGTTGCCGTCGACCAGCAGCAGGTCGGCCAGCGCGCCGGCGCGCGTGGTGCCCAGTTCGCCTTCGCGCTGCAATATGGCCGCGGCGATCGAGGTGGCCGAGCGGATCGCTTCCAGGTTGCCCAGCAGTTCGGCGCGGATGCGGAATTCGTCGGCCTGGTAATCGTGCATCTCGCCGAGCAGGTCCGATCCATATCCCATCGGCACGCCGGCATCGGCATAAATGCGCAGCGAGTCGCGGCCGGCCTGGCGCACGGTCTCGATCTTGGCGACCGATTCGGGCGGCAGGCCCAGGCGGGCGCCGTCGCGCGCCAGCGCGTCGTAGGTGACCAGCGTCGGCACGACGAAGGCGCCGTGGCGGCGCATCTCGTCGGCGGCGGCGCGGTCGACCAGGTTGCCATGCTCGATGGTGCGCACGCCGCAGCGTACCGCGCGCGTGATGGCGCGGCCGGTGTAGGCGTGGGCCATCACGTAGGTCTGCGCGGCCTCGGCCTCGGCCACGATGGCGCGGATTTCGTCCTCGCTGTACTGGGTGTTGCCGATCGGGTCGGTCGGCGACGCCACGCCGCCCGACGCCATGATCTTGATCTGGGTCGCGCCCTTCTGGATTTCCTCGCGCACCGCCAGCCGCACCGCGTCCACGCCATCGGCCACGCGCGCAATGGCGCCGGCGCGGAAGGCGCACGAGCACGGCTCGAGCACATCGGAGCGCGGGCGGAAGTCGCCATGCCCGCCGGTCTGCGACAGCGCCTTGCCCGAGGCAAAGATGCGCGGGCCCGGCACCAGCCCGGTGGCGACCGCCTGCGACAGGCCCCAGTCGGCGCCGCCGGCATCGCGCACCGTGGTAAAGCCGCGCTCCAGCATGCGCTGCATGATCGGCAGGGCGCGGATCGCCACCAGCACATTGGGCTGCACCGCGTTCAGGCCGAGGTTGGCCAGCGACGCCAGCACGTGCACGTGGCAGTCGATCAGGCCGGGCATCACGGTCTTGCCGCGCGCGTCGATGCGCTGGGCGTGGGGCGCATCGATGGCGGGCCCGACCGCGGCGATGCGCTCGCCTTCGACCAGCACGTCGTGGCCGCGCAGCAGCTCGCCCGTGCCGGGTTCGAGCACGTCGCCGCCGTGGAAAAGGATCTGGGTGTTCTGGGACATGTCAGCGTGATTGCAGGTAGGAAGGTTCGCGCACGAAGCGGGTGCCGACCAGGCTGATGGCGGCGGCGATCATCACGTAGATGGCCGGCGCCATGCTGCTGCCGGTGGTGGCGATCAGCCAGGTGATGATGAACGAGGCAAAGCCGCCGAAGATCGTCACCGCGAAGTTGTAGGCCACCGACAGGCCGGTCGACAGCACGCGCGCCGGGAACAGCTCGGAGAAGGCCGCCAGGATCGGGCCGGTGTAGGTGGCGATCAGCACCCCGAACACCAGCTGGAACACCAGCAGCGAGGCCAGGCCCGGCACGTGGTTGATATACGCGAACATGGGCCAGGCCAGCACCAGGATCAGCAGCGCCGAGCCGCTCAGCAGCACGCGCCGGCCGATGCGGTCCGCCAGCAGCCCCACCAGCGGCGCGAACACCATGATGGCGCAGCCGCCCGCCATGCCGGCGACAAAGCCGTCGGCCTGCGGCACCTTCAGCACCTTGACCGCGTAGGTCGGCATGTAGAACAGCAGCACATAGGTGCACACGGTCCACAGGATCACCATCGAGAAGCTGGCCAGCGTTTCGCGCGGATAGGCCTGGAAGATTTCCTTCAGCGGCGAATCGGCGCGCTCGGCGGTGTCGCGGAAGGCCGGGGTCTCGTCCAGGTGGTGGCGGATGTAGTAGCCCACCGGGCCGATCACGATGCCGAGCAGGAACGGCAGGCGCCAGCCCCAGCTGTTGAGCGCCTGCTGGCTCAGCGAGCTGGTGACGAAGGTGCCCACCGCGGCGCCCAACAGCACCGCCACGCCGATGCTGGCCTGGATCCAGCTGGAGTAGTAGGCGCGCTGGCGCGCCGGCGCGTATTCGGTCAGGAAGGCGGTGGCGCCGCCCATTTCGCCACCGGCGGAGAAGCCTTGCATCAGCCGCGCCACCACGATCAGCAGCGGCGCAAAGATGCCGATCTGCTCATAGGTGGGGGCAATCCCGATCAGCGTGGTGCCCAGCGCCATCAGCAGGATGGTCAGCGACAGCGCCGCCTTGCGCCCGACGCGGTCGGCGTAGACGCCCAGCACGATGCCGCCCACCGGCCGCATGAAGAAGCCCACGCCGAAGGTGGCCACGGCCAGCAGCAGCGAGCTGAGGTCGTTGCCGGTGGGGAAGAACAGCCGGGCGATGATGACCGCGAAGAAGCTGTACACGGTGAAATCGAACCACTCCAGGCCGTTGCCGATCACCGTGGCGATGATGGCGCGGCGGCGCTGGCTGGGCTGGATGGCGGGCGCCGCCTGGGTCGGCGGCGTGTAGGGCGCGCTCGTTGGCGCGGCGCTGTTTGGCATGGGGCTTCCTCCTCTGTGGCAGCTGCCGGGGCACGGACCGGGCGCTTGCTTCTCGCACCGGCCTGGCAGATGGTGCCGACGATGTTAGGAGAGGGTGGTTCGCCAGCGGTAGCGATATCTCCGCATGCAGCCATGCGCGTGGCGCATGGATCGGGTTGACCGCACCATGGGCCGGGATTACACTGCGCCCCGTTCTTCCCAACGGAGCTATCCGTGGACAGTTGTCCCAGTCCTTCGCGCGCAACGGGAGTTGCCCCGGCCGCGCCGGCGCGCTGAGAAACTGCGGTCTTTTCGCTGCAGTGCCGCCGCCCGGCGCTGCATGCCCCACGCGGCCAGGCCCACGCCTGTGCCCGCCGGTGCCAGACCTCCCTTGCTGACTTTCGATGTGTTGTCATGGCCCGCGCGTATCGTCGCCGGGCATATGGCGGTATTTGCTCAGGAGGTTGCCATGGTGTGGCACCAGTTCTTCGTGCGCCTGGCCGCGCTGGCCATCGTCGCCGCGGCGTGCCGGCCGGCGCTGGCGGCGCGCCCGCTGATCACGGACGATGCCCGCATCGTCGATCCCAAGGCCTGCCAGCTGGAATCGTGGATGCAGTTCCAGTCCGGCGGCAATGAGCTGTGGGCGCTGCCCGGCTGCAATCCCACCGGCAACCTGGAACTGACGCTGGGCGGTTCGCTGCAGCGCGTCGATGGCGGCTGGGACGGCACCAACGTGCAGTTCCAGGCCAAGACGCTGCTCAAGCCGCTGGAAACCAATGGCTACGGCATCGCGCTGTCGGGCGGGGTGATCCATCATCCCGATGCCGAGCCCGGCAAGGTGCTGGGCAACCTGTATGTCAACGTGCCGGTGTCGTTCTCGTTCGCCGACGACCGCTTCGTCGCGCACCTGAACCTGGGCGCCAACCGCGACACCGGCAACCGCCAGACCCGCATGACCTGGGGCGCGGGCACCGAGACCCAGCTGCACCCGCGCGTGTTCCTGATCGCCGAGACCTTCGGCGAGAACCGCGGCAAGCCGTCGTTCCAGGCCGGCTTTCGCTTCTGGGTGGTGCAGGACCGGGTGCAGGTCGACACCACCTACGGCAATGTGTTCGGCGGCGGCACCGGCGCGCGCTTCTTTACGGTGGGCCTGCGCCTGCTGTCGCCGGCGTTCCTGCCGTAGCGGGCCGCTGCCGGCTTGCGCTGCGGGCGCGGGCGGCGAGTGCCGTTCGCCGCCCCGCGGGAGTCCCCTTACTGCGTTGACTTCGACATCTGCGTGGCGAAGTACCCGCCCGTACCGGTGCTGGCAATCATGATCAGCGTGCGCACATAGCGCGTGCTGCTGTTCACGATGATTTCGCCGTTGGCCGGCATCAGCCGCAGCGCGGCAAGGCCGTTGTGCGGGATGCCGGTCGACAGCGAGCAGCCGGTAGTGCCGGGTTGCGTAGAGACCTGGGCGACCATGCGGACCGTATACATGTTCCTGGCCGATCCGGGGGTGGCCAGCGTCGCCGTGCCCTGCAGGTCGCAGACGAGGGTGCCGTTGGTATGGGTGCCGGTGACATGGCCCGCGTCGTCGATCTGCAAGGCGAAACCGCTCTGCTTCCAGCTGCCGGCGATCGCGGCCTGGTCCACGGCGAGCGCATTGGACGCATCGTAGGTGCCCGACAGCTCGTTGGCATCGGTGGCCGGCGGAATGACGAAGCTGCCATCGAGGCGCTGGCCCGGGGTAATGGTGCCGCTCCCGGTGACCGGCATGGCGAGCCCGGTTTCATACAGGCTGCCAGGGCCCAGCGTCCAGGTCGAACCCGAGAACTGGAACGTGCCTCCCAGCACGCCCAGCACTCGCGGTTGCACGAACGTTCCGTCGGGGCCGACCAGCGTGGTCGTCCTGAAGCTGACCCAGATCCCTTCGCTGCCGTTGCCGACCGCGGCGGTCGAGCCCGCTTGCGGAGCGTTCAGGCTGGGCAGCAGCTCGCCCGAGGGTTCGGGTACGGGCGCGGGCGCTGGTTCGGGCGACGGCGCCGGCGAAGGCGTGGGTGCCGGTGCGGGTGCCGGAGCCGGAGCCGGCGCCGGCTGGTTGCCGGATGGCGGCGTCTGTGGCGCCGCGTTGCCTGTGCCGTCATCGCCGCCGCCACAGGCGGCCAGCAAAGCGATGGCCGACAGCAGGGCTGCCGGCGTGACCAGTTGTCTCATTGGATTTCACCTCAGGATGGGGGACGGTCGTGGCCGTCCCGTTGCTCGGGCGCCGGCGGCTTCCCGCGCCACGCAGGGCTGGAACACGCGGGAAACGCCGGCCGAGTCAAGCTAGAGATCCAATGCACACCGGTAAATCAGCGCAATCCTAAAATTGCTTCAGTACTTGCGGCGCCACAGCGCCAGGCCGGCCTCATTCCGGCAACGCCCCCGCCTGCCGCAGCGCCGCGCGCGCGATCTCCATCCGCGCCTTGGCATGTTCCGGTCGCAGCAGGTCCAGGTTGAGCGCGAACAGGTAGTCGTCGTCGCCGCGCTCGACCCAGCCCACCAGCCAGCCCACCGCCGGCCTGGCCGAGTCGGCCCAGCCGGTCTTGCCGTGCAGGGTGTAGGCGGCGGTGCGCTCCAGCACCGTGATGTCGTCCACGGCGTTGAAGGTGGCGGGCGAGAACGGCAGGGTGCGCTGCACCAGGCCCTTCAGGAAATCGATCTGCTGGTAGGCGCTGATCTGCAGCTTGCCGTTCAGCCAGAAGCGGTCCACCGGCCCGGAGCTGTCGGCATTGCCATAGTGCGACGCGCCCAGGTAGCGCTGGTAGGCCGCGCTGCCGACCCGGCGCGCCAGCGCCTGGTAGGCCGGCACGCAGGAGTTGGGCAGGGCCACGCGCAGCGGCACGTCGGCGTTGCAGGTCTCGGGCAGCACCGCCTTGCCGCCGACCAGCCAGACCTTGCCGTCCCACGGCAGCTTGTCATGGTCGACGTCGGCCACCGCGCCGGTCTCGAGGCCGATCATGGAATTCATGATCTTGAAGGTCGATGCCGGCGAGTAGGGCGTGGCGGCGCGCGACGGGTTGTAGGTCAGCATGCGGTCGCGCCGCAGGTCGTAGATCACCATGGTGCCGGTGGTATCGGCCTGGCGGAACAGCGCCGCGGCATCGAGCGGAATTTCCTTGGGTGCGGCCAGCGCGGGCACGTGAGCGGCAAGCAGGCCGAGGCCGAATGCCACCGGCGCCAGCAGACGGGCAAGACGATTGTTCATGGTTGTGCAGGGAAAGTTGATGGAATGACAATCCGGGCCCGGACCGTGATGCGCAGCATAGGAGAGGGCTGGCGCAGCGCCAACCGCGCGCCCTGTAACTTGCGTAACATGGCGGGCATTGCCAGTGCTGCTTCCCTTCGAGCCGATGCCCGCGTCGCCTGCCCTGATCCATATCGATGTGTCGAGCCCCTACCGCGTCGACGGCCAGTCCGCCCGCTACCAGTCGGTCTGGCTGCTCGCGCGCATCTGGCATGCGCATCGCAGCGCAGAGGGCATGGTCAGCGCCGCCGCGGTACGCGGCGCCTTTCCCGCGGCGGCCAACCTGCGCATGCTGGTGTCGCGCGCGTTTGCCGATTTCGCGCGCTGGGGCATCGTGGTGGGGTGGGGCGCGGACCGCGCGCGCGACCCCGCCGCGGCCAACCCGGCGCAGCGCAGCCGCGGGCCGTTCTGGCTGGCGCCGGCCAGTGCGCGCCGGCTGCGCTTCGTCGCCAACGGGCGCACACTGGGCCCGGTTGCGCTGGCGCGGCATTTCGGCTTCGATGCCGGCGCGCGCCCCACGCCGCCGGGGCGGCGCGACGGCACCGGCTACGTGATGCGCGACATGGCCTTCTGGAGTGAACTGACCCAGGCCATGCGCAGCGCGCAGGATGGCCATGCGGGCGCGCACGGCTTCGCCGTGGCCGAGTCATTCGGTGCGGCGCGGCGGCTGGCCGGCGATGGCTTCCAGCAGGCCTTGTCGCTGCTGAAGGAAAGCCAGGCGTGGCGCCGCTGCGGGCGCCTCGACCAGAGCCGCGCCGCGCTGCGGCGATTCGACCGGCTGGCGCAGGCGGCTGACGCAGGTGCGGCAACGCCGGCGTTCCAGGCCATGGCGCAGGTGGTGCGCGCGTGGGAGCGCTATACGCGCGGCGACGGCGAGGGCGCGCGCGCCGGGCTGGAACGCCTGCACGCCGATGCGGAACTGCGCCTGGTGGTGCGCTACAACCCGCGCGTGCGCTTCGAGGTGCTGAACCTGGAAGCGCTGCTGCACAAGGCCGATGCCATGCGCGCCGCGCACGCGGCCGCGCCCACCGCGCCCATCGCCGCGCAACGGGCGCTGGACGCTTTTTCCGGCGCGTTGCAGGCCGCTTACGAGGCCGATTCGGTCGATGCCGTGCAGCATGCCGCGGCCAATATCGGGCTGAGCCTGTGGCTGTTCTGGCGCCATGGCCTGATCGATGCCGGGCGCAGCCTGTCTGCCGGCGATGTGCAACGGCAGGCGATGCGCTGGCTGGGGCTGTCGGAATGGATCTGCGACCGTTTCGGCGTGGGCGGCGGCACGGCGTGGAATGCGATCTTCCTGCTGCGCATCGCGCGCGGCAGCTGCGGTCCCGATGCGCCGCCGCTGGCCCGCCCGGCCAGCGCCAGCGACAGCATGGCGATGTTCCGCCGCCAGCGGCCGCTTTCGGTGGCCGACGCGGTCGATGCGCTGCGGCCGTTCCATGCGCCGTTTGCGCCGGCCCGCGGCTTCGTGCGCTGGTCGGCGGTGGCCGCCTTTGCACTGGAAGACCACGACGCCGGCCACGTCAGGCTGGCGCCGCTGCAGCTGGCCAACCTGCTGCTGGAATCGGCGTGGTACCTGACCCATGAGCAGGGCGCTACCGCCGCAGCGTGCGCCGCGGTGGAGCGGCTCGCCCTGCAGCTGCCCGCGCTGCGCCCTGCGGAGCGGGCCTTCTTTGCGGCGGAGCTGCGCGCGCTGCCGCCGGCATTGCGCGATGCCGCTGCGGAAGCGGTGCGGCACGGGGGCAAGGGCGCGTGACGGACGACCTGACTGGCCGATGTGGCCGTTGGCTGGGTCAGAAGCGGGCACCGCTTACTGGTTCTTCATCGCCTCGGCCAGCCGCGCAATGATCTCGCCCTCACTTTGGAAGGCCTTTTTCGCATAGGCGGCGTATTGCTCGGGATTCATGTAGTTGGTGACCATGCCGTACTGGCGCGTCACGTTCAGCAGCTTCGGGTCCTTGAGCGCGTTGCGGAAGGCCTCGTCGAGCCGCTTCACTACCGCGGGCTTCATGTTCGCCGGGCCGATGATTCCGAACGGGGAATTCGACCACACCGGATAGCCAATCTCCTTCAGCGTCGGTGCGTCAGGGAAGTCCGCGGCGCGCTTTTCCGACAGAGTCGCCAGTACCCGCATCTGCCCGTTCTGCACATAGGGCAGCAGCGTGTTCGACAGCACGGCTACATCGGACGAGCCACTCAACAGCGCGGTAATGGCCTCGGCGTCGCCCTTGTACGGCACGTGGGTCCAGTTCGATTGCGATACCCGCGCCAGTTCTGAAATGGTCAGATGCTGGCTGCCGTAGATGCCGGTGGTGCCATAGCTGATGCCTCTTTTGCTTGCCTTCGCATCGGCGATCAACTCCTGCATGGTCTGCCACTTGGCGTCCTTTTTCACCGCCACCGCGAAGTTGTAGTCCGCGATCATCGAGATATACGTCAGGTCCTTGAGCGGGTCATAGCGCATCTTCTGCACGTGCGGCAGGCGGAAGATCACTACGGGCGCCATGCTGAGCGTGTACCCGTCCGGCTCGGTACTCCCCATCTGCTTGGCGCCCAGCGTGCCACTGACACCGGGCTTGTTCTCGACCACGATCGGCTGGCCCAGCTCACGGCTGGCCGCGTCAGCAAGTGCGCGCGCCACTTGGTCGGTGACGCCACCAGCGCCATAAGGAACGATGAGCCGGATCGGGCGGGTCGGGAAATCGCCGGCAGCCTGCGCCTGCGTGCCAAGCGATGCCGTCAGCGACAGGCCGGTCGCGGCCAGCGCGACGCGGAAGAAGCGACGTCGTTGCATGAGGGTTGTCTCCTACCTGGTTTGTCCGCCGGATCTGTCATGCCCGGTCTGCGAGGTTGTCTGCGCAGTATGACAATGTCGCCAGGGGGGCGGCTATCAGGAGTCGGTGGATAACGCTGACTTATCCATCGATTTCATGGCACGCATGCGCAGGCTGCATGCCTGGGGATAACGCGCAGAAGAGCGGCAGCTCATCCCGGAGCGGCAGCCCATTTCCTTGTGCAGCATTTCCCAAGGAATGCCGGGCTGCTGGACGAAAAGAATGCCGGTGAGCACGGCCCGGTCGTCCAGCGGCTTGCGCCCGGGATAGCGGGCGCGCCGAGCTTTCGGTGGCAGCAGCAGTGGCTGGATGAGCGGCCACAGGTCGTCGTCGACTATCGGTTTGGCGATGGTGTTGGTGCTTCTCAGTCGAACAGCTCGTGCCAGATGCTCTTCTTCCGATAGTGCTTCTGCTCGCGCTCGTAGTAGCGGTCGCGGTCTCCGTGGCCGCGCTGGTAGCCCTGCTGCGGCGGTGCGCCGTGGCCCGGTGCCTGCTGCTGTGGCGGTTGCTGCATGGGGGCTTGCTGCACCGGCGCTGCCGCCGCCGAGCGCTCCAGGATCTTGTCGAGTTCGCCCCGGTCCAGCCAGACGCCGCGGCACTTGGGGCAGTAATCGATCTCGATGCCCTGGCGTTCGGACATCACGAGTTGGGTTTGCGGGCACACCGGACAGTCCATGGGTTCTCCTGTTGCAATGAAAACGGTCCAGGTATGACCGGCCCCCGCGCCGATGGTTCGGCAAGTGCGGAAGTGGTGTGCAGGGCCCTTGCAGCGGTGCAGCGGACGGCGTGGGCGGGAATTCGCGCGCCGGGCTGCCGTCGAAGGCATATGGCTGCGTCGCGTCTTGCCAACCCTCTGCTCGTGTTGTTCCGCCGGCTTGCGTGGCTGGCGCTGTGGGTGGTCATGGCCTGGCTGGCCTGGCCCTGGCTGCAGCCGCCGCTGGAGCGTGCCATCTACGCGGCGCGCCTGTCCGCGCGGCCGGCGCCAGCGGCGCTGCCGGTGCCGGTTGCAGGCGTCGCGTCGCGGGCGTTGCGTGATACCTGGCACGGCGCGCGCTCCGGCGGGCGCAAGCACGAGGGCATCGATATCTTCGCGCCGCGCGGCCGCGAAGTGGTGTCGGCCACGGAAGGCATCGTCACGCGCGTGGGCACCAACCAGCTGGGGGGAAACGTGGTGTGGGTGATGGGGCCGGGGCGGCAGCTGCACTACTACGCCCACCTGGACCGGTATGGCGGCGTGCGCGCCGGCGACATCATCGCCGCCGGCACCGTGCTGGGCTATGTGGGGACGACCGGCAATGCGCAGGGCACGCCGCCGCACCTGCACTACGGCATCTATACGGCGCGCGGGGCGATCAATCCATACCCGCTATTGAAGCCATCCGTCGCTGCCGGCGCGCGCTAGCGCAGCCGGCATGACTTCACTTGGTCGCGTTCAGGCGGCCTCGCCGACCGTGCCGTGGCCGGCTTCGTCGGCTGCGGCTTCCTTGCCGCCGGGCAGCAGCAGGTTCAGGATCACCGCCGACAGCGAGCCTACCGTGATGCCGGAGCCGAACACCTCGTGGACAAAGGCCGGCAGCTTCGACAGCAGTTCCGGACGGAAGGTCACGGCCAGGCCGCAGCCGATCGACACTGCCACGATCAGCGTATTGCGCTGCGTGAAGCGCACCGTGCTGAGCATCTGGATGCCGCCGGAGACGATCATCGCGAACATCATCAGGCCAGCGCCGCCGAGCACCGGCTGCGGAATCGTTACCACCAGCGCGCCCAGCACCGGGAACAGCCCGGCCAGCAGCAGCATCACGCCGGTCAGCGCCACCACATGGCGGCTGGCAACGCCCGTCAGCGACACCACGCCGACGTTCTGCGCAAAGGTGGACAGCGGCGGGCTGCACACCAGCGCCGCAAAGGCCGAGCCAAAGCCGTCGCACAGGATGCCGCGCGACAGGCATTTGCCGGAGATCGGCCGCTGCGTGGCCGAACCCAGCGCCATGAACGTGCCGGTCGACTCGACGATGGTGACCAGGAAGGCGATCGACATGGCGACGATGCCCGAGACCGGGAAGCTCATGCCGAAGTGCAGCGGCTGCGGCACCGCGAACACCGGCGCCTGGCGGACCTGGGTGAAATCGACCAGGCCCAGCGCCAGGCACAGCAGGTAGCCGCCGGCAATGCCGACCACGATGGCCGAGGCCGACAGCATGCCCTTGCCCCACTGCACCACCGCCACCACCAGCGCCAGCACGGCGACGGCAATCGCCAGGTTGCCCGGCGCGCCGTAGCGGCTGCTGCCCTGGCCGCCGGCGGCCCAGTCGATCGCTACCGGAATCAGCGACAGGCCGATCATGGTGACGACCACGCTGGTGACGGTATGCGGAAACAGCTTGCGGATCGCCGGCATGAAGAAGCTGCCCAGGATCATCACCAGCGAGCCCGCCAGCGCCGAACCCAGGATGCCGGCCACGCCGTGCTCGACGCCTACGCTGAGCGCCGCGCCGACAAAGGCGAAGCTGGTGCCCATCACGCACGGCATGCGAATGCCGACCGGGCCCACGCCCTTGCACTGGATGATGGTGACGATGCCCGAACCCAGCAGCGCGGCATTGACCAGCGCCACCACCTGGTCGGACGGCAGGCGCAGCGCGCCGCCGATCACCAGCGGCACCGCAATGATGCCGCCCAGCGCGGCCAGCAGGTGCTGGAGCGCAAGCAAGAACGTCGTCAGCCGTGGGGGGCGGTCTTCCACCTGGAACAGCAAGGGCGCCATTCGTGTCTCCTGTCGTCTGCCCGGATGTTCCGGGCTGTCTTGTTCTTCTGGCGCCGGGCGGGGAACCCGGCGCCCTCGTGCACGCTCGCGGGCCCTGGGTGGCGGCTCCGCAAGCGAGGCGGGCATGACCTGCATTCCGCCTCAACAGGCGTGCAAGAATAACAGGGATCAGCGCAGCGTGATACAAAGATTGCATACAATTTGTATCAACTCCCATGCGCTGGAAGACAAGGCGGATGACGCGGAAGCCGCCTGCATGGCGGCTTTGAGGCTCAGCGCCGCTGCCCCAGCGCCTTCTGGATCGCCGCCTCGGTCTCGGCGTACTGGCCTTCTCCAAAATGCTTGTAGACCACGTTGCCGTTGGCATCGACCAGGTACAGCGCCGGCCAGTACTGGTTGCGCCAGGCGTTCCAGGTGGCATAGGCGTTGTCCTGCGCCACCGGGTAGCGGATGTCGAAGCGCTTGAGCGCGGCCTGGACATTGCTGGTGGAGCGCTCGAACGCATACTCCGGCGTGTGGACGCCCACCACCACCAGGCCCTGGTCGCGGTATTTGTCGTACCACTTGCGCACATGGGGCAGGGTGTTGATGCAGTTGATGCAGCTGTAGGTCCAGAAGTCGACCAGCACCACCTTGCCGCGCAGGCCGGCAACGGTCAGCGGTTCAGAGTTCAGCCACTTGCCGATGCCGGTGAATTCGGGCGCCTTGCCGTAATCGGCGGGCGCGGCGGCGGCGGGCTGGATGGCGAGCGGGGCGGCAGCAAGGGCGGCCGCGGCGAACAGGGTGCGAAGGATGCGGGGCATGGTTCAGGCTCCAGGTTGGGTGGCGGGGAAAAGCGAGGTCAGCCAGGCGACGGCAAGGGTGTCGTACTGGAAGTACATGGCGATGGCGGTGGCCATCACCAGCACCCCGAAGGCCTGCTGCAGCCGCGGCGTATGGCGCGCCAGCCGGCGCACGCCGGTGGTGGCGAACTGGCCGCCGTAGGCGATGCCCAGCATCGGCACGGCGGCGCCGGCGGCGAACAAGGCCAGCAGGCCGGCGGCGCGGTGCAGGTCCTGCGCCTTGGCCACCAGCGCCAGGATCGAGGCCAGCACCGGCCCGGCGCAGGGGGTCCACACCGCGCCCAGCGTCATGCCGAGCACGAAGCCGCCGGCCAGGCCGTTGCCGGCGCGGCTGCCGGCGCCGGCAGCGCGGTCGGCGAGCGCGGCGAACGGTGCAACAAGTGGCGCCGCCAGCCGCGAGAACCCGGCCGGCCACAGCCGCGCCAGCCCGGCGGCGAACAGGATGGCGATGGCGACGTTGCGCACCACGCCCGGCGCGTCGCTGAAGGCGCTGGAAAGCGCGCCGAAGACAATGCCCAGCGCGGCAAAGGCGGACACGAAACCCAGCGCGATTGCCAGCGGGCGCAGGCGGCTGGTTTCGCCCAGCGAGGCGCCCAGCAGCATGGGCAGCACGGGCAGCACGCACGGCGACGCAATCGTCAGCACGCCGGCGGCAAAGGCAAGGCAGGCATCGATCATGGCGGTGGACTCCGGGATTGGCATGGCTGCATTGCACCGTCCCGGCGTATCCGCGTTGTTTCCGCAACCGGCCCGCTGTGCAATGTTTCTTGTCCGGCGCCGCCCCGGATACACAGCGATACAAAGCGCGTTGCCGGCGCCGCATAATGGCGGCACCGGGCCAGGCGACGGCCACCATGGCCAGCACCGGCCGGCCGTTTTTTCTTCCTCCTCTTCTTCGATTCCGGGACCCGCCATGACCCCGCAGGACCATATCCTTATCGTCGATGACGACCGCGAGATCCGCGAACTGGTCGCCGCTTATCTGGAACGCAGCGGCATGCGCGTGTCCCTGGCCGCCAACGGGCGCGAGATGCGCGCGGCGCTGGACAAGGGCTCGGTGGACCTGGTGGTGCTGGACCTGATGCTGCCCGGCGAAGACGGCCTGGCGCTGTGCCGCGACCTGCGCGCGGGCGAGCGGCGCAACCTGCCGGTGCTGATGCTGACCGCGCGCAACGAAGAGGCCGACCGCATCCTCGGGCTGGAGATGGGCGCCGACGACTACCTGGTCAAGCCCTTCGCCGCGCGCGAACTGCTGGCGCGGATCCGCTCGGTGCTGCGGCGCACGCGCATGCTGCCGCCGAACCTTCAGGTGACCGAGGCGGCCAGCGTGCTGGCGTTCGGCCCGTGGCGGCTCGATACCAACGCCCGCCACCTGCTCGACGAGCAGGACGTGATCGTCGCGCTCAGCGGCGCGGAATACCGGCTGCTGCGGGTCTTCGTCGACCATCCGCAGCGCGTGCTGACGCGCGACCAGTTGCTGAACCTGACCCAGGGCCGCGACGCCGAACTGTTCGAGCGCTCGATCGACCTGCTGGTGAGCCGCCTGCGCCAGCGCCTGCGCGACGATGCGCGCGAGCCGCGCTACATCAAGACCGTGCGCAACGGCGGCTACGTGTTCAGCGCCACCGTCGAGATCCGCGAGGAGCGCGCATGAACGGGCGCACGCGCAAGCTGCTGGCATGGCCGCGCACGCTGTTCGCGCGGCTGATGCTGATCCTGCTGGTCGGGCTGGTGCTGGCGCAGAGCCTGTCGTACAGCCTCGTGATGATGGAGCGCAAGAGCGCGGCCGACCGGCTGATGCTGGGCAACCTGGAGCGCGACGTCGCCAGTTCGGTGGCGATGCTCGACATGCTGCCGCCGGACCAGCGCGCGGCCTGGCTGGAGCGGGTGCGGCGCGACAACTACAGCTACCGCCTCGATGCCGGCACCCCCGGCGAGCCGCCGCGCGCGGCGCTGGCGCGCAAGGCCGTCGACACCATTGCCGAGGCGCTGCAGGGCCGCTATCCGGTTTCCGCCAGCGCCCAGCCGGGGGGCGGCTTCCAGGTACATCTGCGGCTGCACGACGGCAGCCCGCTGACGATCGACGTGCAGCCCAGGCGTTCGCTGGTATCGCCGTGGCTGCTGGCGATGCTGGCGGCGCAGCTGGCGCTGCTGGTGGCCTGTGCCTGGCTGGCGGTGCGCGTGGTCACGCGCCCGCTCAGCCAGCTGGCCAGCGCCGCCGAGAACCTGGGGCCGGACCTGAAGGCGCAGCGCGTGCCCGAAACCGGGCCGGCCGAGGTGGCCCATGCCGCCGCCGCCTTCAACGCCATGCAGGCGCGCATTGCCGGCTACCTGGATGAGCGCGTGCAGATCCTGGCCGCGATTTCGCACGACCTGCAGACACCGATCACGCGCATGCGCCTGCGTGTGGACCTGATGGATGGGTCCCCGACCCAGCAAAAGTTCTACCACGACCTGCGCGAGATGGAGCACCTGGTGCGCGAGGGCGTGGCCTATGCGCGCACCTTGCAGGGCGCTACCGAGACCCCGGCCCGCATCGATCCCGATGCGCTGCTCGACAGCCTGGCCGGCGACTACCTCGACGCCGGCCATGCCATCGCCATCGAGGGCCAGGCCGGCGCGCCGCTGCTGACCCGCCCGCAGGCGCTGCGGCGCATCCTGACCAACCTGATCGACAACGCGCTGAAGTTCGGTGCCGAGGTCACGCTGGCGGTGGCGCGGCAGGACGATGGCTGGCTGCAGATCGCCGTGCAGGACCGCGGACCGGGCATTCCGGAAGCGGAACTGGAACGCGTGATGCAGCCGTACTACCGCCTCGAAACCTCGCGCAACCGCGGCACCGGCGGCACCGGCCTGGGCCTGGCGATCGCGCAGCAACTGACGCAGGCGCTGGGCGGCAGCTTGCAGCTGGCCAATCGCGAAGGCGGCGGCCTGCAGGCCACGCTGCGCCTGCCCGGCTGACCGTGTGTTTTCTCCGCTCTCGCTTGCGGGAGAGTGGCCCGCACGCTGGCCATGCCGACTCGCTCCGAGTCACCGACACGTCGTCCCCGCGTAGGCGGGGACCCAGTGTCTTTGAAGCGCAAGCGCTTCTCAAAGTCGCTGGGTTCCCGCTTTCGCGGGAATGACGGTGGTCCCTCGTTGCCGATCAATCCTCCAAAACCGTTAAGCCAAAATCCCATCGCATCCCCTGATCGGGGGATAAAAGCCACCTGACCTATTCGGGTTATGTCGCAAAAAGCCTAATCAATTAGGACTAAAAGAATGCGGATTGGATGGTGGATTTATTGAATGAATTCCGCTGAATTTTACAGAATCCACATAGCAGAAGCGGAATGCGAGGATTCCGAAGGAAGGCTTGCCAGTACTGGTTTTCAGCCCGAAGAACACCACGCCGCAGCCCACGCATCCCGCACCATCCTCTTGATATTTAGAACGCGACACAGACGAATAATCGATTGAATTCATTTATCCAATCGCAAATTCGTTTGCGAAAATTAACAATCTCCGCGCGGAACCCTCCCTACAATCGCCCTCGCATTGCGGCAACGCAGCCCGATTGATCGGCCCCTGCGGTTGCACGACGCCATTCCCGCTGCGAATGGCCATCCGGCGCAGTTCCTCGGTGCCGCGCCGGATCCCGTAGGCCCTGTTCTGCCGGTGTTCGCCTCCGGCCAGGCCCGGTCGGGTTCCGTGTCCTCGTGCCGCAACGCGATAAGCCGATAACGGACCTTAAGCACCCGCGCGCCTGCGCCATCGGCGCGCGGCGCAAGCTTGGGCAATACAGAGACAGGCTGCGGATCCCATGGATTCACTGATGAAGCGCCCCGGGCGCGCCCGCAACGAGGCGCCGCGGCGGCAGGGGTGGCGCCGGCGCGCACCGGCCGGATTGGCTACCGGAATCGCTGCGGGGCTGGCGGCAATGTGCTGGCTGCCGGCACTTGCGCATGCAGACTCCGACTATGACGCACTGATCCGGCGCGCCCGCGCCGGCGACTATGCCCCCGCGCTGGCGATGCTGCGCGAGCGCGTGGCGCGCGCACCGTCGGACCAGCGGGCCGCGTGGGACCGCATCGTCATCGCCGGTTGGGCGGGGCGGCCGGGCGAAGTGCTGGAAGCCTATGGCAACCTTGGCGACACCCGCGCGCTGCCGCCGGAAGTGCTGGCCGCCGTGGCCGGCGCGTTGCGCGACGAGCGCCGCTGGGACGAGGCGCTGGCCCGCTATCGCGAGGGCCGGCAGCGCTTTCCGGCCCGCCCGGTGTTCGCGGTAGGCGAAGTCATGGTCTTGGCCGACAGCGGCCGGGCGGCCGAGGCGGTGTCGCTGGGTAAGGCGCTGGTGCAGCGCGACCCTGCCGCCGTCGACAGCCGCCTGGCATTGGCCTACGCGCAGGCGCGCGCCGGCGAGCCGTACGCGGCCTTGTTCGAGGCCGACCAGGCATATCTGCGCGCGCCGCAGCGCGCCGATGTCGTGAGGGAGTATGCCGGTGCGCTGCAGCGTGCGGGCCTGCCGGAGGCGGCGCTGCGCGTCGCGGACGAGCATCCCGCACTGTTCGACCAGCGCGCACGGCTGGCGCTGGAACTCGATGCCGCGGCCGAACTGGTGCGCCTGGCCGACCTGCCGACACGCACCGAAGCCGGGCGCTTTGCCATTGCCGACCGCGCGCTGGCGCGCTATGACGCCTTGCTGCCAGCGCTGCAGGCGCTGGGGCCGCAAGCTGCGCCGCAACTGCGCCGCGCGCGCATCGACCGCCTCGCCGCGCTGCATGCGCGGGTCCGGATGCAGGACGTGGTGACCGAATACGAGGCGCTGCGCGCCGACGGCATCGAGGTTCCGGTGTACGCATTGGGCGATGTCGCCGCGGCCTACCTGTACCTGCGCCAGCCGGAGCAGGCCGCGCCGCTGTTCCGCCAGGTGCGCGACGCCTATCCGCAAGGCCTGGATGCGGAGACCCGGCTCAAGGCGCAGACCGGTCTCTATTACGCCCACGCCGAGGCCGAAGCCTTCGACCCCGCCACCCAGGCGGTGCAGCAGGCCAGCGCCGAGCAGCCGCGCTGGCGCTGGGTGCGCGGCCAGCCGATGCGCCAGCCCAACGACCTGTGGCTGCAGGCCGAGCAGACCGCCACGCGCGCCGACCTGCAGGCCGACGCCACCGAGTCCGCGCAGCAGAAGCTGGAAGACCTGGTGCACAAGGCGCCCGGCCATTCCGGCCTGCGCGCCGCGCTGGCGGACGTCTACCGCGCCCGCGGCTGGCCGCGCGCGGCCGAGGGCGAACTGAAGCTGGCCGAGACCCTGACCCCGCGCAGCCTGGCGGTGGAAGTGCAGCAGGGCCACGCCGCGCTGGACCTGCAGGAATGGCGCCAGGCCGAGCTGCTGCGCGACGACACCCTGGCGCGCTTCCCCGAAGACCTGACCGCGCGCCGCCTGGACCGAGAGTGGCAGGTCCATAACAAGTCCGAGCTGCGCATCGAAGGCTACCGCGGGCTGGCCAATGACAGCGCCGTGGTCGGCAACGGCAACTTCGGCATCGAAGCGGTGCTGTACACGCCGCCGGTCAACTATGACTGGCGCGCCTTCGGCGGCATCGGCTATGCCACCGGCCGCTTCGACGAAGGCCGCGTCGACTACCGCTGGGCCCGCGCCGGCGCGCAATGGCGCGTGCGCGACCTGACCGTCGAGGGCGAGCTGTCGCTGCATGGCTATGGCCAGGGCGCGCGCCAGGGCGGGCGCATCGCCGCCGACTATGACATCGACGACCGCTGGCGCGTGGGCGCTTCCGCGGCGCTGCGCTCGACCGGCACGCCGCTGCAGGCGCTCAAGCACGGCATCTATGCCGACACCGCGCAGGTTTACGCGCGCTGGCGCCGCAGCGAGGCCAGCGAATGGATGCTGACGGTGGCGCCGTCGCGCTTCAGCGACGGCAACGACCGGCTTGAAGCCGGCGTGTCCGGCGTGCAGCGCTTCTACACCGCGCCGCACCTGAAGGCCGACCTGCTGCTCGACCTGTGGACCTCGCGCAATACCAGGGCCGACACGCCGTACTACAACCCGCGCGCGGACCTGACCGTGCTGCCGTCGGTACGCCTGACGCACATGCTGTACCGGCGCTACGAGACCGTATGGGAGCAGCAGTTCCTGGCCGGCACCGGCGCCTACAGCCAGCGCGGCTACGGCACCGGCGCGATCCTGCTGCTGGGCTACGGCCAGCGCTGGCGCACCAACGACGTATTCGAAGTCGGCGCCACCGTGACCGGCACCAGCCGCCCCTATGACGGCCAGCGCGAGCGCGAGCTGCGCATCGTCTTTGACCTGACCTATCGCTTCTGAACAGGAATGCAAGCCATGAACGCAACCCTGCGGCGCGCCTGCCGCGTGCTCTGGCTGGTGCTGGCGGCATGCCTGCTGGCCGCCTGCGCCAAGGACATCCCGGTGTTCACGCCGCCGGCCCAGCGCCCGGCCGCCGCCGCCGAGCAGCCCTGGCCGCGCAACCACGTGGTGGTGCTGGCCTACCACGACGTCGAGGACAAGGACCCCGACCAGGCCTACCTGAGCGTGCGCACCGACCACCTGGTCGGCCAGCTTGCCTGGCTGCGCGAGAACGGCTACCGCGCGGTCTCGGTCGACCAGGTGCTGGCGGCGCGCCGCGGCGGGCCGCCGCTGCCCGAGCGCGCCGTGCTGCTGACCTTCGATGATGGCTACCGCAGCTTCTACACGCGCGTGCTGCCGATCCTGAAGGCCTACCGCTGGCCGGCGGTGCTGGCGCCGGTGGGCAGCTGGCTCGACACCGCGCCCGGGCAGCCGGTGGATTTCGGCGGCACGCCGACGGCGCGCGAGCGCCTGCTGAACTGGCAGCAGCTGCGCGAGATTGCCGCGTCGGGGCTGGTGGAGATCGGCGCGCATACCGATGCCTTGCACTACGGCGTGCGCGCCAACCCGCAGGGCAACACCGAGCCGGCCGCGGCGGTGCGCGCCTTCGATGCCGGCAGCGGCCGCTATGAATCCGACGCCGCGCAGCAAGCGCGGCTGCGCGACGACGTGGCCCGCATCACCGCCAAGGTCCGCGCCGTCACCGGCAAGCCGGTGCGCGTGTGGATCTGGCCGTATGGCGCCGAGGGCGGCGCGGCGCTGCGCATCGTCGCCGAGCACGGCTACCAGATGGCGCTGACGCTGGAAGACGGGCTGGCCACGGTGGACCGCATGATGTCCGGCGCGCGCCTGCTGCTCAGCGACGACCCCGGCCTGCGCAGCTTCGCGCGCTCGGTGACCGCCATGGAAGAGCCCAACGGCATGCGCGTCGCGCACGTGGACCTGGACTATGTCTATGACCCCGATCCCGCCCAGGTCGAACGCAACCTGGGCCTGCTGGTGCAGCGCGTCGCCGACCTGAAGATCGACACCGTGTTCCTGCAGGCGTTCTCCGACGACGACGGCGACGGGCTGGTCAAGTCGGTGTACTTCCCCAACCGCTGGCTGCCGGTGCGTGCCGATCTGTTCAACCGGGTGGCGTGGCAGCTGGACAACCGCGCCAACGTGAAGGTTTACGCATGGATGCCGGTGCTGAGCTTCGACCTGGACCCGTCGCTGGCGCGCGTGGCGCGCTGGGACCCCGCCAGCGGCGCCGCGGCGGCCGACCCGAAGCAGTACCGGCGCCTGTCGCCGTTCGATCCGGTGGCGCGGGCCCGCATTGCCGACCTGTATGAAGACCTGGCGCGCCACGCGTTCTTCGACGGCATCCTGTTCCACGACGACGCCGTGCTGGGCGATTTCGAGGACGCGAGCGCGCCGGCGCTGGCCGCGTATCGCGCCGCTGGCCTGCCCGGTTCGATCGCCGAACTGCGCGCCAGCCCGGAGCAGATGCAGCGCTGGACCCGCATGAAGAGCCAGGCGCTGGTGGCCTTTACCCACGAGCTGACGGCGCGCGTGCGCGAGGTGCGCGGGCCCGCCATCAAGACCGCGCGCAACATCTTTGCGCTGCCGGTGCTGCAGCCCGAGAGCGAGGCCTGGTTCGCGCAGAACCTGGACGACTTCCTCGCCGCCTACGACTGGACCGCGCCGATGGCGATGCCGTACATGGAACAGGTGCCGGCCGGCCAGGAGAACGCGTGGCTCGACCGCATGGTCGACACCATCGCGCAACGCCCCGGCGCGCTGCGGCGCACCGTGTTCGAGCTGCAGGCGCGCGACTGGCGCGCGCCCGCCGCCCGCCCGGTCGACAGCGCCGTGCTGGCCGGCTGGATGCAGCGGCTGCAGCGCCGTGGCGCGCGCAGTTTCGGCTATTACCCGGACGACTTCCACAACAACCAGCCCCGGCTTGAAGTCATCCGGCCGGCGCTGTCCAACGCCTGGTACCCCGCACCATGATCGAACGACTGTTTGCCCTGGTCATCCTGTGCCTTGCGCTGGCGCTGCCGTTCGCGCTGGCCGCCCTTGCCACCGGTGACCTGCTGCTGGCCTTTGTGTTCTTCTATCCACTGTTCATGTCCGGCCTGTGGATTGCCGGCGGCCTGTACTTCTGGTGGCACTGGGAGCGCAAGTGGCGCTGGGGCGCCGGGCGCGAAGCGCCCGAGGTGCCCGGCCAGCCGTTCATCTCGATCCTGGTGCCGTGCTACAACGAAGAAGCGAACGGCGAGGAAACCCTGCTGGCGGCGCTGGCGCAGCGCTATCCGAACTTCGAGGTGATCGCCATCAACGACGGCTCGCGCGACGGCACCGGTGCCTTGCTCGATGCGCTGGCGGCGCGCCACCCGCGGCTGCGCGTGGTGCACCTGGCGCACAACCAGGGCAAGGCCATGGCGCTGCGCATGGGCGCGCTCGCCGCGCGCGGCGAATACCTGGTCTGCATCGACGGCGACGCCGCGCTCGACCCCGACGCCGCCGCCTACCTGGTCGCGCCGATGGTGGCCAACCCGCGCGTCGGCGCGGTCACCGGCAATCCGCGCATCCGCACCCGCTCGACGCTGGTGGGGCGAATCCAGGTGGGCGAGTTCTCGTCGATCATCGGGCTGATCAAGCGCACCCAGCGTGTCTACGGCCAGGTGTTCACCGTCTCCGGCGTGGTCGCGGCGTTCCGGCGCCGCGCGCTGGACCGCGTGGGTTACTGGAGCCTGGACATGATCACCGAGGACATCGACATCAGCTGGAAGCTGCAGCGCGACCACTGGTCGATCTTCTACGAGCCGCGCGCGCTGTGCTGGATTTTGATGCCCGAGACCGTGCGCGGCCTGCTCAAGCAGCGGCTGCGCTGGGCCCAGGGCGGGGCCGAGGTGTTCATGAAGAACGTGCGCTCGATCTGGATCTGGCGCCACCGCCGGCTGTGGCCGCTGATGGCGGAGTACTGCCTGTCGGCGGCGTGGGCCTTTGCCTTCGCCATGTCGATCCTGCTGTGGGCGCTGGGGCATTTCATCGAGCTGCCTGCCAATATCCGCATCCAGAAGCTGATGCCGCCGGGCTTCACCGGCATGGTGCTGGCCGCGGTGTGCCTGCTGCAGTTCGCCCTGAGCGTGCTGATCGACCGCCGCTACGAACCGCGCCTGGCGCGCACGCTGTACTGGATCATCTGGTATCCGCTGGCGTACTGGATGGTCGGCATGCTGACCACGCTGCTGGCCTTTCCCAAGGTCATGCTCAAGACCCGGCGCAAGCGTGCGCGCTGGACCAGCCCTGACCGCGGCATCCACACCATGAGGTCGTCATGAAACCTGAAAGCATGATCATCCGTACCCGCGGCTCGCGCCTGCGCTGGCTGCTCGACGCGCTGCTCACGGCGCTGGCCTGGGCCGGCTTCTTCTACCTGGGCGCCAGCGGCATCCGCGCCATCCTGCACGAAGCCTCCGCCGGCCCCGGCGTACCGTTCTGGGCCGCGCTGCTGCCCACCATGGGGACGCTGACGGTCTATGTGCTGGTGGGGCTGTTCAACGGCATCGTGCTGCTGTCATGGGCGCTCTACAACCAGTACCGCTTTGCGGGCCTGGACCGCCGCAAGCCGCTGCCCGCGCTGCGCATCGACGAACTGGCGCGCAGCTTCGGCCTGCCGGGGCAGCGCGTGCGGGCGCTGCAGCTGGCCAAGGTGGCGGTGGTGGAGCATACGCAGGAGGGGGAGGTGGCGGAGGTGAGGGCGGTGGGGTCCGGTACGCCAATCACGCCAGACGCTCCGGCGTCGACAGACAACTGCCTTCTTCAGCCAATGAACGTTGCTTCCACTTTGACACGGTCGTGCCAAAGTGCTTTCTGAACCAGAAGGCGAAAGCGCTGGCACTTGAGAATCCGAGAAGATCGGCGAGTTCGGCGAGCGAGCGGTCGCTGTCGAGTATCTGGCGGGACGCGAGCTCAGCCCTGATCGACTGCAGCAAGGAGAGGAAACTCACGCCCTCCGCAGAAAGACGGCGATGCAGCGTTCTGCGGTCTACCCCAAGGTGCTTTGCCACCTGATCCGACGTACACCTTCCGCTGGGCAACATGGCAACCACGACATGCCGAACGGTGTGCGTAGCGCTTTCGACCGAGTCGGAAAGCGCCTGGTCCAGAAATCGGCGGACATATGGCGCCATGCGGTAGTCATTGCCAGGTATCGGTACAGCCAGATCCCGCGCGGCGCAGACGATGCCGTTGAAACTCGCATTGAACTCGACGGCGACGCCGAACAGTGCCTTGTGACATGTGGCACTGCGCGGCGGACGGTGCTCGAAACAAACGCTCCGGGGCCGCCATGTTGGCCCCAATAGCTCTTCGATGGCCCGGTACAGCACGCCCACTACCAGTTCAATCGACTGCCGCACCGGGAGCCTGCCGGTGTCCAGGATCCTTTCCCGAATCACCACAGCGTCCTCGTAGTCTTCAATGCTGGCCGACAGCGTCGCATTGATCAGCCGCATGTATCGACACAGGCTCTCCAGCGCTTGCCGCACATTCGGTGCTTCGCGCATCACGACGCTGATCGGCCCGATATTGGACAGTCGCCGGTTCATGGCGAGTTGCAACCCGAAGTCCTCCACCCCTGCCGCCTGGGCGCTGTCCTGAAGCAGCCGGCGCACTGCTACGGTACTGATAGGTGTGTCCGGGTCGAGAAGGCTGCGGGGATTCAGTCCTGCCTTGCGCAACAGGCTGTCCGGATTGAGTCCGTAGTAGCGCGCCAGTTCCGCGTAGCCGGCAAGGCTGGCGCTTCGGACCAGGGGGATGTGCTGCGGCATGGTGCTGTCCCAATTTAGACATTTAACGTCCCAAATGATACATCGACGTCGACGGCGCCGAAGTATCCTTCAGACGCCTGACCTCGGTTCCATGTGGTCGACCTGCGGTGCAGGCCGCATACCAGTATCAGGAGTGGACGCGAGCCGTTGGCGAGCTCGCGTCCTGTACCAGCTCAAACGGAATTCCATCATGACAACATCCACCGTGCTCATCGTGCCCGGTCTGCGTGACGAGGTTGCGGAGCACTGGCAGACATTGCTGGCGCAGCGGTTGCCCGATGCCCGTACGGTGCCGCCCATGGGGCGGGAAAACCTTGACTGCTCGCGCCGGGTCGCGGCGATCGAGCAGGCGGTGGCAGACATCGACGGGCCTGTCGTGCTGGTCGCCCACAGTGGCGGCTGCATCATGCTTGCTCACTGGGCCCTGACAACCGCACACGCGGCACGAATCAAGGGCGCGCTTCTGGCATGCCCGCCCGACTTTGAACGTCCCATGCCGGAAGGCTACCCGACACTGTTCGCGATACAGGCCAGCGGTTGGCTCCCGGTACCGCGCCAGCGGCTGCCGTTTCCCAGCCTGGTCGCGACTAGCCAGGACGATCCGCTGGGCGAACTCCCCAGGGTTCTCGAGCTCGCCCTAGCCTGGGGCAGCGACACGACGGACCTGGGCAAGGTCGGGCACCTGAACCCGGCATCGGGCTATGGCCCATGGCCCATGGCCGAACAGTTGATTGCGCAGCTCGACGCAGCGCCCTGATCGCCGAGGTGCGCGCTGAGGCTACGTCAGCACCGCCGGCTGAGCAAACATCGGCGCAGCTCTCAATGCAAGAGTTGCCTGCATATCCCGCGCAGCAGGCCCTTGGCCCGATGCCAAGGTCCCGTGCGTACTGTTCGATGGCGCAGCCGCCGCAATGATCTTGCAGAAATGGGAGGAGACACTATGCACAAGAAAATGAGAGGAGACGATATGCACAAGAATTGCAGAAGGCAAAAGCGTCGCCGGGTGCTGGCGGCAGCCTTGGGGCTGGCGTGCGGCGTGCCTGCCGCGCATGCGCAGGTGAACTGGACGAGCAAGCCCTTGCGCCTGGTAGTTGGCGGGCCCGGCGGCGGTACCGCCGATGCAGTGGCGCGCGTGCTGGCCGAAGGGTTGCACCAGAAGCTGGGCAGACCCGTGATTGTCGAATCGAAGCCGGGTGCGGCTGGAGCCCTGGCAATCAGCGATCTGATCAATAACGGCAAGGATGGCTCGACCTTTCTGGTGATCCAGGGCGGTGCCGTCAGCGAAACCCCGCTGGCCACCAAGGTGCACTACCAGCCGTTCAAGGACCTGAAGCCGCTGGCACAGCTCAGCCGCACAGCACTGGTGCTGGTCGCCAACAATGCACTGCCGGTCAACAACCTGCAGCAGTTGGCCGCGTATGGCAAGGCGCAAAAAGACGGCGTCTCGTTCGCTTCCTACGCGTCGGGTATGCGTGCCCATGCATCAGGGATGTTGCTGGGGCAACTGCTAGGTATTTCGATGAGGCATGTGGGCTACAAAGGATCGCCGCCTGGGCTGACCGATCTGATGGGAGGGCATGTGCCCTTGATGATGGATGGCTTGTTGACATCGCTGCCGCTCATCAAGGGCGGCAAGATCAAGGCGCTGGCCGTGAACTACCCGACTCGTGCATCGGCATTGCCGAACGTGCCCACATTCAAGGAACTGGGCTATCCGCAGCTTGCAGATACTAATGGCTGGATGGGCGTTTGGGCCAATCCCGCTGCGCCAGCCGAAGCGCAGCAAGCGATTCGTGATGCCTCGCTGAAATTCTTCGCGCAGCCGGATACCCAGAAAAAGCTGCGTGAAATGGGCATGGAGCCTGGAAGCAGTGACACGCCCGAGCAGCTGACAGCCGGCCTGAAGGAGGCGTACAGGAAGCAGGCAGAACTCCTGAAGTCCATCAACTATCAGCCTGAATAAAAGCCACCCGCGCTATTCACGGCAAGCTTCATAAAAATACCGACGAAGATTGAGATTTAATCGCGGCAATGCATGCCATTGCCACGAAAACCCTGCGCGAGCGAAATCTTTGATTTCATTATTTCCAATAGGAGACACATAATGAACTTTCTGGACGGACACCTGTATCCCGAGAACCAGCAACCCCTGGTGATTACCGCTGCACCATATGCACCGGGTTACTTGCCTTCAGACTTCCCTGAGGACATCCCTGTCTCCATGGAGGCACAGATCCAAAAGGCTGTCGATTGTTATAACGCGGGCGCGACCGTGCTGCACCTGCATGTGCGCGAACCGGATGGCAAGGGCAGCAAGCGCCTGTCCAAGTTCAACGAACTGATTGCCGGCGTGCGCAAGGCCGTGCCAGAGATGATTATCCAGGTGGGCGGCTCTATCAGTTTTGCCCCGGAAGGCGAGGGCGAAGCCGCCAAATGGCTGAGCGACGACACCCGCCACATGCTGGCCGAACTGGATCCCAAACCAGACCAGGTAACCGTTACCGTCAACACGACCTTGATGAACGTTACCGAGCACGCGGAAGACGCAGACTACGCGGGCCTTTCGCGCGGGCTTCCGGCCTACTACAACGCATACAAGGAGATGATCGTTCCCTCTGGCCCGGGTTGGGTCGAGGAGCATATTCGCCGTCTGAGCAAGGCAGGCATCCAGAGTGCCTTCCAATGCTACAACATCAACAGCTTCGATACGGTGGAGCGGCTGATGCGCCGCGGCATCTACAAGGGCCCGCTGGTCATGAATTGGGTGGCGCTCAGCGGCGGCTTTGACAAGCCCAGTATCTATAGCCTCGCCAATATCGTTCGCGATGTGCCAGATGGCGCCATGCTGACCGTGGAAAGCAACCAGCGCAACGTGCTGCCGGTGAACATGATGGGTATCGCGATGGGCCTGCATGTGCGCTGCGGCATTGAAGACGGTATCTGGAACCAGCAGCGCAACGGCAAGGCTAGCAGTGTGTCCCAGATCGAGCAACTGGTACGTATCGCGCGCGAGTTCGGCCGTCCTGTTGCAAGTGCCAGGGAGGCACGCGAGATCTGCAAGATCGGCGTGTTCTATGACACCGTCGAGGAAACCCTGGCAGCCAACGGCTTTGCCCCCAATCGTAAGGGCGGAACCCAGGGGTATCTGCGCAAGACGGCCTGAGCGCCAAACTCATCATCCGGTTCCCGGCTGCATCATTGCGGCCTCGATGAGGCGAACGAAATGTGAAATCGGCCTGCGCGGGCGTCCACGCATGCTCGCGCACCAGGCTTTCACTCTCAAAGGAGAATGGCTATGCAGGTCGAACGATTGACTTGTTCCATCGGCGCCGAGGTGTCAGGCGTCAATCTCGGTGATGCATCGCGCGACGCGACGTTGTTCGCCGAGATCAAGGCGTTGCTGCTCGCGCACAAGGTTCTGTTCCTGCGGGACCAGGACATTACGCGCGCCGAGCACGTTGCCTTCGCGCGCCGGTTCGGCCAGCTTGAGGACCACCCGATCGTCGGCAGCGATCCGGAGCATCCGGGCCTCGTGCAGATCTACAAGTCGCCGGACCAGCCGCTCGACCGCCGCGAGAATTCGTGGCACACCGACGCGACCTGGCGCGTGGCGCCGCCAATGGGCGCGGTGCTGCGCTGCGTCGAGTGCCCGGACGTTGGCGGCGACACGATGTGGGTGAACATGGCACTCGCGTATGAGCAATTGCCGCAGCACGTGAAGGACGATATCGCTGATCTGCACGCGAGCCACAGCATCCAGTCGAGCTTCGGCGCTTCGATGCCGATCGAAAAACGCCTGGCGCTGAAGGCACAGTACCCGGACGCCGAGCATCCGGTGGTGCGCACGCATCCGGAGACGGGTGAGAAGGTGTTGTTCGTCAACAGCTTCACGACGCATTTTGTCAATTTCAAGACGCCCGCGCGCGTGCGTGTCGGGCAGGACGGCAACCCGGGCTCCGGCCAGTTGCTCGCCTATCTGATCAGCCAGGCCAATATCCCCGAATACCAGGTCCGCTTCCGCTGGAAGAAGAACAGCGTCGCGATCTGGGACAACCGCTGCACCCAGCACTACGCAGTCATGGATTATCCGCCCTGCGTCCGGAAGATGGACCGGGCGGCGATCGTCGGCGACCGGCCGTTCTGAACCCGGGTCTTTCGCCGGCACAGCGTGGGCGCTCCGCGCGCACACATTGGCACCCGTTGATATCGACAGACGGTGGCGTCGCGCCGTCCAGACAAGCGAACAGGAAACGAAACAGATGGCACATGCGATCAGGATTCACCAAACAGGCGGCCCCGAGGTGATGCGCTGGGAGGAAGTGGCCGTCGGGCAGCCCGGTCCGGGCGAGGTGCGGCTGAGCCACGTGGCAGTCGGCCTCAATTTCGCGGACACGTATTTCCGCTCGGGCCTCTACCCGATGCCGCTGCCAGGCGGCATGGGCGTCGAGGCGGCGGGCATCGTGGAAGCGGTCGGATCGGGCGTGACGAACGTTGCGCCCGGCGATCGCGTGACCTATACCGGCTTTCTGAACACGCTCGGCGCGTATAGCACCGAGCGCCTGATTCCGGCTGCACCGCTGATCAAGCTACCCGACGGCATCGATTGCGAAACCGCCGCGGCGATGACGATGCGCGGCCTGACGTCGGCATACCTGCTGCGCCGCATCTGGCCGTTGCAGGCGGGTGAGACGATTCTCGTGCATGCCGCGGCGGGCGGCGTCGGGCTGATTCTCTGCCAGTGGGCCAGGTTGCTTGGACTCACCGTCATTGGCACCGTGTCGACGGAGGAAAAGGCCGCAGTCGCGCGCGCGCACGGCTGCGACCACATCGTCTACTACACGCGCGAGGACGTCGCGAAGCGCGTGCGCGAGCTGACGAACGGCGTCGGCGTGTCCGTCGTCTACGACAGCGTTGGGAAGGACACCTTCGATGCCTCGCTCGATTCGCTGAAGCGCCGCGGGCTGCTCGTCTGCGTCGGCACCGCGTCGGGCAAGATCGCGCCGTTCGATCCGGCGATCCTCGCGAAGAAGGGCTCGGTGTACGTGACACGCTCGGCGCTCGCCGACTACATCGCCGATCCCGAGGAAAAGGCCGCGCTCGCGGCAGAGGTCTTCGGCCATGTCGCCGCAGGGCGCATCCGGATCGGAATCAACCAGCGCTACGCGCTGGAGGACGCAGTGCAGGCGCACCGCGATCTCGAGTCGCGCAAGACGACCGGCTCGTCGGTCTTCATGATCTGAGGAGATGTCCAGGAAATGGCATCCCTCGGATCTCTGCCCTCGGAACAGAGTTAAAGAGGGACCCTGCACGCCAGGCGCCCGCTACCAGGTCGAGATAGCGCACGTGGTCGCGAGCGGCAATCCGATGCCGGCCGCCGGGTCGGAAATTGGCTGGATTTCGATAATGGGACGTTCCGACGCGACCTTGCCGAAGATGGCGGCGAACGGAATGTCGGCGGCATCCCGGCCAGTGCCGATTCGCAGCAGGCCGGTCGGGATGGACACCCCTGACGGATCGAACAGGTACCAGCCGCCCGACAGGAACACCTCGACCACCGCATGAAAGTCTGGCGCACCGAGCGCGGGATCCGCACCATAATCCACGCTGCTGGACATACGGGCGGGAATACTCAGGGCGCGGCAGATCCCGATCATCAGGTGGGCAAAATCCCGGCATACGCCAGTGCGCTCGACGATCGTATCGATTGCCGAAGTGCGTTCGTTGGTCGAGCGCGAAACAAAGCGCACATGGTTGCGTACCCATTCCCGAATCGCATACACGCGCATATAGCCTGGGCGCATGCCGCCAAATTCGCGCATCGCGAACTCCATCATGCGGTCGGATTCGCAATACCGGCTCGGCGCGAGGTAGGGAAGTACATCGAAGGGGAGCCCGGCAACCGGTACCTCGGTGAGTGACACGCCATCGTCCAGCCGATGGTCGATGTCCACCACAGCTTCATAGCGGACGGACAGGGGCCCCTTGTCCGCATGGATTCTCAGCCGGCGATTGCATAGTGAGTCCGTGTAGCGATCAGTGTGAATTGGTGGTGTGAGCGCCAGGCGCTCGCAGACAACGGACTGTCTTGGGGTTTTGGCGGCTTCGACGATCAACAGAAAGTCTCCTGTGGAATCCAGGATGTCATAGGACAGGATCACCGAGTACCGAAGGCGGTTCATTTCTGACCTTGTGTCGACGTGGAGGCGGAGACGGTGCCGGGCGCGGGAACGGCTCCTGCCATCCAGTCAGTGTAGCGGCAGAGGCAGCGGCGGTGCGTGCGGGCATGCACCGCGGGTGCCCGCCACAGCGCTTGCCCGACCAACTTGTAAGGGGGTTAGGACAGTGCACATCGCCTCCCTATACTGCTAGTTGTAGCGTGCAGAAGCCGTGTGCTTCTGCTGTGCCTATCACTCGTTTCCGGGCCTTCCCCCTCGATGACGTCTTAGGACCGGTGACTCCTGAAGTCACCCACGGGGAGTTCCGGAGCCATCATGCGTACGCTGCTGTATTTCAGGCTGAATGACATCGCCACGGCGCGACTGGCGCAAGCGCGCTTGGCCAGGCTGGCCGGCACCCCGGAATTCGTCGCCGGGCTGTCTTTTGTCCAGCGAGACAATCAGCCGGTCGATGGATTGCCGATGGTCGACGCCGGCCAGATTACGTATCGCGAAGAGGCGGCGATCACGGGAATTTTCGTCGGTGCGATCGTCGGCGTGTTTATCATTTTCAGGTACGGCGTCTCCGCCGGCGATGCCGCCACGGCTGTCGCGTACGTGGGTGCTGCCGTGCTCGGCGCGATGATCGGCTGGTGGGTCGGCGGATTGGCCGGCGGCAAGATCGGTCGCCTTGCGTTATGGCGCCAGCATGCACGAACGGCACCAGGCCAGTTTCTGATGATTGCCAGTTGCGATTCGAAATCGAAGGAAGCCGTCAAGCAGATCGTCAACGAACTAGGTGGAGTCGGGATAGACGAGCATAGTGACCTGATGCCGAATTTCAGGTGGCTGTGAACCATGCGCCTGTAGTCAGCCACTACTGCCCGGCTGGGCCGGGAATTCCGTTGATCAACTTACTGATAAAACATTGAAGATGGCCATGGATCGCGTAACGGAGTATCGCGGGTTCGATATCCATGTCGATCTCAGAATCGCTGCCAAGGACATGTTCGACGTCTGGTTCCAGATTGAGGGACCCATGGCTCCGCCAGGCGTCGCGGCGCTTGGCAAGCGCATCAAAGTGTTTGGGGGACCATACTCCAGCCGTTGGGCTTATCTCGTGGCCGAGCTGGCCGGGAGGGCGGCGGTGGACGTTATTCTTGGCCCCGATGAGTGAGCAGCGGCCGAGAGCGGGGCAGGCATGCAAAGCCGCGGTACCTTCGGTGCAAATGAAGTGCCGGTCGCAGCATGGCGCCCGTCACCGGTACGACAGCACCAACCCCTGGATCAACTGCGTCCATCCCTCCAGCATCACGAACAGCAGCAGCTTGAACGGCACCGAGATCGTGGTCGGCGCCACCATCGACATGCCCAGCGCGAGCAGGATGGCGGCGACGTTGCGCTTCTCGGTGTGCTCGGCCAGGAATTCCCAGAGCGGGCCGGTGACGGCGTCGTAGGGCGCGGCGCTTGATGGCGTCGAAGGCGTCGAAGCCAGCATGGGGGCGGAGGTGAGGGCGGTGGGGGCCTGGCGCAGACACAACGCGGTACCAAATTTCGACGGCCAACCGGATGTCGGCAATGATGCAGGTTCGTCGCTGTGCTTTCGTCCAGCACGACCCGCTCACCACCGGCACGGTACCGCCGGAAAGATGCCTGGAAGGCGCACTGACCAGCCGGCCAAGGCCATGAATCTGTCACTCAGAACCTGTTGCCCCAGACTGGTTTTTGTAACTACAATAACACCATGCGAATCAGCTTCGACCCCGGCAAGGATGTCGCGAACAACGTCAAGCACGGCATCTCTCTTGCCATGGCGGCCGAGATCGACTGGTCAGATGTGATGGCCAGGCCGGACACCCGAAGCGACTACCGCGAGTTGCGCGAGATCGGATTCGGCTTTATCGGGGATCGGCTCTATTGCGTAGTGTTCACGCAGCGGGGCGAGACTTTCCACGTAATCAGCCTGCGCAAGGCAAACATGCGAGAGGTACAGGACTATGCCGCAAGCTATTAAGACCCGGTCAGGCCGCACAGTGATCGTGCCGACGCCCGAAGAGGACGCGGCGATCAACCGTGGCATTGCCGCCGACCCGGATACCTACGAGGTAAGCGCAGAGGAGATGAAGCAAATGCAGCCGCTCAGGAATCGAGGCGGCCGACCCAAGCTGGCCAACCCTAAAGAGCCAGTGACCATCCGCTATGACGCCGAAGTCCTGGCCGCCTTCCGCGCCAGTGGCGACGGCTGGCAAACGCGGATGAATGACGCGCTGAAGGACTGGCTTCGTACGCATCGTCCCTGACTTCTCACAGTACCAGGGGTACGAGCGCGACCGCACGCACCCTCACCGATACGACAGCACCAGCCCCTGTATCAGTTGCGTCCACCCCTCCAGCATCACGAACAGCAGCAGCTTGAACGGCACCGAGATCGTGGTCGGCGCCACCATCGACATGCCCAGCGCGAGCAGGATGGCGGCGACGATCAGGTCGACCACCACGAACACCAGGTAGACCACGAAGCCGATCTGGAACGCCCGCGTCAGCTCTGACAGCGTGAAGCTGGGGATCAGCACCATCATGTCGTCGGACTTGAGGTCGTCGGCGCGGCCCTCGGGCCAGATGCGCTTGGCGGACTGGACGAAGAAGGTGCGGTTGCGCTCTTCGGTGTGCTTGACCAGGAATTCCTTGAGCGGGCCGCTGACGGCGTCGTAGACGGTGACCACGTCGTTGACGTTGAAGGCGGCGTTGGCGTCGGCGCGGCGCTTGATGGCGTCGAAGGCGTCGGAGCCGATCGGCGCCATGATGTAGGCGGTCAGGATGATGGCGATGCCGTTCAGGACCATGTTCGGCGGCACCTGCTGCAGGCCCAGCGCGGCGCGCAGCAGGCCGAACACGATCACCAGCTTGGTGTAGCTGGTGACCATCAGCGCGACGAAGGGCGCGATGCCGAACGTCAGGATGATGGTCAGGATCAGGACCGGATTGTAGAGTCCGCTGTTCATCTTATGCACCCGATGCACCGGGCCGGGACGGGATGGCGCGGTCTGCCGCGAATCATGCGTCGCCGCCGGCGAAGGTGGTGATGCGCACGCCCAGCCGGTTGCCGACCGCGATCAGGGTGCCGGTGCCGATGCGGTTGCCGTTGGCGACGATGCGCACCTCGCTCTGCTTGAGCGGCTGCGGCAGCTCGAACACATAGCCCGGCGCGACCGCGCGCAGCTCGGCCAGCGGCACCGCGACGTCGCCCACTTCAAAGCGCAGCGTCACCTCCAGGCGATCCAGCCGCGACAGCGTCGGCTGCGCCGCGTCGGGATGGGGAATGGGCTGGGCTTGCCGTGCGGGGTCTTGCTCTTCCATATGCGCTCCGTTTGAAACGTCGGTGCTGCCGCTGTTGCTGCTGCTGATCCTGCTATCCGCGCCAGGCTGCACCACCAGCCGCCGGCCTTCGGCCAGCGCGATCCAGTCCGGGCCATGGCGCCCGGTGGTGCAGCGCACCACCAGCGCGCTGCCCTGCGAATGCCAGTCGTCGATGCCGACGATGTCTCCCGGCTCGATGCCGTGCATCTCGCCCAGCGCCAGCCGCGTGGTGCCGATGCGCACCGCGATCGGCACCGGCAGGCGCTCGATCCACGGCTGCCGTGCCGGCGGCGGTCCCGCGGGCAACGCCGCCAGCCGCTCGGGCTGGTCCAGCTGCAGCGTGCCGCGCAGCCGTGCCGGCGGCGCCTCGCGCCGCAGCTCGAAGCCAAAGGCGTGGGCCGAGGACAAGGCCTGCGCGCGGGCGCCATCGGGCTGCCAGCTGAAGGCATCGGGCATGGCCTGGCCCAGTGCCGCCACCGCTTCGGCCAGCGCATCCGCCATCAGCGCGTGGCGCAGCAGGGCAGGCAGCGCCTCGGCGGCGCCGGGCGCGGCCAGCAGCAGCCGTTCGCTGGTTACGTCCCAGCGCAGCACGCCGTGGCCGCTGCCGAGGGTGAAGGCATAGCCGGCGCCGGCCCGCGCCGCGATTTCCGCGTCTGCGGGCACGAAGCGCAGTTGCCAGTCCAGGCCGGCCGCGCGCACCGGCACGGCGCCGGCGCGGCAAGCCAGCCAGCCGGACAGCCGCGCGATATCGGGTTCCATATGCGGCAGCGCCGGCGTGGCATCGAGCCCTGACGTGGCCAGCCGTGCCGCCGCGTCGGCGCTGTGCACCAGCACGCGCGCGGCGCTGCCCGGCGCGGCCGCGGCGGGCGCCGGCACAAACGGTTCGCGGCCAGGGCGAGGCAGGACGGAAGGCATGTTGGGCGGCTCGGTTGCTCGAGACGCAACGATAAGCAGCGGGGTGCAGCCGCGTCCACTACGAGGCTTGGTAGGCTTGCGCGCAAAAGCGCCTGGCGGGCGCCCCGGAGCCGGGATGTGCGGCACCCGCTACGAATCCTCGGTACTGGTCGCTGTGCGGGGGCGGCCATACACTGCGCCCACTGATCCCACCGGCAAGGACGATGGCGAAACTCCCGGCAAACCTCCCAGCGTTCCCGCGCGGCCTCGGCCCGGGCGCGCCGGGGCTGCAGCAGATGGCCGCGGCGGCGTCGCGCCAGTCAGACCTGGCGCTGACGCTGCTGCTGTTTGCCGTGATCGCGCTGTTCGTGCTGCCGCTGCCCACTTTCCTGCTGGACCTGCTGCTGACGATCAACCTGGGCATGAGCCTGACCCTGCTGATCGTCGCCACCTATATCCCGTCGGCGCTGTCGCTGTCGACGTTCCCGTCGCTGCTGCTGTTCACCACGCTGTTCCGGCTGTCGCTGAACATCGCCTCGACCAAGCTGATCCTGCTGCACGCCGATGCCGGCCACATCATCGATACCTTCGGCAAGCTGATCGTCGGCAACAACGTGGTGGTGGGCGGCGTGGTGTTCCTGATCATCGCCATCGTGCAGTTCATCGTCATCGCCAAGGGCTCGGAGCGCGTGGCCGAGGTGGGCGCGCGCTTTGCGCTGGATGCGATGCCGGGCAAGCAGATGAGCATCGACGCCGACGTGCGCGCCGGCACCATCACCGCCGCGCAGGCGCAGGAGCGCCGCCGCGCGCTGGAACAGGAATGCCAGCTGCACGGCGCCATGGACGGCGCGATGAAGTTCGTCAAGGGCGACGCCATTGCCGGCGTGGTGATCGCGCTGGTCAATATCCTGGCGGGCATCACCATCGGCACGCTGATGAAGGACATGAGCATCGGCGAGGCGCTGCAGCGCTATGCCATCCTGACCATCGGCGATGGCATGGTGTCGCAGATCCCGTCGCTGCTGGTCTCGATCGCGGCGGGCGTGGTGATCACCCGGGTGTCGTCCGACGAAGACCGCACCCGCTCGCTCAACCTGGGCAACGTCATCGGCAAGCAGATCCTGGCCCAGCCCAGGGCGCTGGTGGTGTCGGGCCTCGCGATTGCGGTGTTCCTGGTGGTGCCGGGCTTTCCCAAGTGGACCTTCGGGCTGATGGCGCTGGTGGTGGCCGGCGGCGGCTACCTGCTGCTGCGCCGCGCGCAGCGCAGCACGGGCACCGTTACCTGGATCGAGATGGCCGATGCGGAAGAGGACGCCGGCGCCGGCACGCAGGCCGCGGTGGCGCCGGCGCTGGCGCTGGAGCTTGACGAGGGGCTGCGCGGGCGCATCGACCTGCGCCTGTTCGAGCAGCGCATGACCACCGCCAAGGGCGAGGTCGAGGCCGAACTGGGCATGGTGTTCCCGCGGCTGCGCATCCAGCACCGCGCGCTGGCCGAGCGCGACGCGTATGCGATCCGCGTGCAGGACGTGGTGGCGTCCGGCGGTTTGCTGCGCCCCGGCAAGCGGCTGCTGGAGCCGGGGGCGCGCGCGCGCGTCGACCAGGGCGTGGCCGAGCCGGGCGCACCGTTCGGCCCGTTCCAGGAAGTGGTATGGGTGCCGGCCGAGCCTGCCGCGGCGGGCGATGCCGACGCCGCCGGCGGCGTGCGCACGCTGTCGTGCGAGGAAGTGCTGGCGGTGCACGTGGGCGCGGTGATCAAGCAGCATGCGGCGCCGCTGCTGGGCATCCAGGACGTGCAGGCGATGATCCACGTGATCCAGGCCGAGGCGCCGGACCTGGTCATGGAACTGGCGCGCGTGGTGCCGCTGCAGCGCATCACCGACGTGCTGCGCCGCCTGCTGCAGGAAGGCGTGCCGATCCGCAACCTGCGCACCATCTTCGAGAGCCTGGTCACCTGGGCACCCAAGGAAACCGATGCGATCGCGCTGACCGAGCTGGTGCGCGTGGACCTGGGCCGCCTGATCACCAGCCGCCATGTCGGCGCCAATCGCTCGCTCGACGCGGTGCTGTTCGAACCCGCGCTGGAAGCGCGCGTGCAGGGCGCGATCGAGAAGGCGGCGCGCGGCAACCTGCTGCTGCTCAGCCACGACGTCACGCGCGATATCCGCGAGCAGCTGCGCGTGCTGCTGGAGAAAGCCGCGGAGAAGGCGGGTGCCGCCGGCGGTGCCGGAGCGGCGCGCGTGGTGGTGGTGGTCAGCGTCGATGTGCGCCGCTATATCAAGCGGCTGATCGAGCCGGTGGCGCCGCGCATCCCGGTGCTGTCGTACCAGGAAGTCGATGAAGACGTGACGCTGGTGCCGGTGGGCTGGATCCAGAACCCGGCCGGAGAGTGAGATGGGCGCCGACACCATTCTCGACATCACGCGCCAGGCGCTGCTGGTGGTGCTGTGGGTGACGCTGCCGGTGGTGCTGATCGGCACGCTGGTGGCGCTGGTGGTGGCGGTGCTGCAGGCGGTGACGCAGATCCAGGACCAGAGCATCGGCACCTCGGCGCGGCTGATCGCGGTGCTGGTGTCGCTGGTGCTGCTGGGCGGCTGGCTGGGCGGCGAGGTGATGCGCTTTGCGCAGCGCGCGCTGCAGACCATGCTGACCTTCCTGTAGGCGGACGGATGGATGGACGGATGGACGCGATGCGCAGGCAACCACGCAGCAAGACCACGCAGCAATAACGGACAAGCAAACTGACATGACGCTGGGGCACCACGGGGAACTCGGATCGACTGGCCGCGCTGGCCGCACTCGCCGCGCCACTTGCCTGCCGGCATGGCGCGCCGCGGCGGCGCTGCTGTGCCTGGCGGGGACGCTGCTGTGCGGCACGCAGGCCGCGCGCGCGGCGGACCTGCGCTGGCCCAACAAGCCGTTCCAGGCCTCGGCCAGCGACAAGCGGCTGGCGGACTTCCTGCGCGAGCTGACCGCGTCGCAGGGCACCACCGCGGTGATCGATCCCAAGGTGGAAGGGACCATCAGCGGCAAGTTCAATGAATCCGCGCAGCACGTGCTCAAGAGCGTGTGCTCGATGTTCGGGCTGACCTACTACTACGACGGTTCGCTGCTGTATATCGACGTCGCCAGCGAGGCGCGCAGCGAGGTGCTGCCGATCGCGCGCGGCTCCGGCGCGCGCCTGCGCGATTCGCTGGAGCGGATGCAGGTGCCCGACTCGCGCTACCCCATCACCATCAACGACGCGGAAGGCACGCTGATGGTGTCCGGCCCCAAGCGTTACGTCGAAACGGTGCGCGCCGCGGTGCGCGCGGTGGACGACCGTTCCATTGCCGACGAGCGCGCCGAGATCCAGCTGTTTCCGCTCAAGTACTCGTGGGCCTCGGACTTCCGCATCAACCGCGCCGGCAAGGAGATGACCGTGCCCGGCGTGGTCACGGTGCTGCGCAACCTGTACGGGCGCAACCGGACGCTGGCCACCGGCACCGGCCCCAGCCTGGGCACCAGCCGCGGCGCCACGCGCCAGGCCAAGCTGCGCATGGGCGAGGGCGGCGGCAGCGGCATGGGCATTCCCAGCGCCGACCCGTCGCAGATGCTCGATGCCATGGGCGGCGGCACGGGGCTGGGCCTGGGCATGCAGAACAACTGGGGCAGCGGCCAGTTGCCGCAGTTCCAGGCCGATACCCGCCTCAATGCGGTGATCGTGCGCGACACCCCGGACAAGATGGCGCAGTACCGGCGCCTGATCGAATCGCTCGACGTCAAGCCGCGGCTGGTGGAGATCGAGGTCACCATCATGGACATCAGCCAGGCCGACCTGGACAGCCTGGGCGTCGACTGGCGCCTGCATACGCGCCATGTCGACCTGCAGCTCGGCGGCGGCAACGGCAACGCCGGCCTGAGCTTCGGCAATCTCGCCAATGAAGCCGGCACCACCGCGGCGACCATCGGCAGCGGCCTGCAGTTCACCGGCGCCATCGGCAACGACGTGACCCGCTACCTGCTCACGCGCGTCAAGGCGCTGGCCGAGCGCGGCCAGGCCAACTTCGTCGCGCGGCCCAAGGTGCTGACGCTGGACAACACCGAGGCCGCGCTGGAGAACCTGCAGGAATTCTATGTGCGCGTCGACGGCTTCCAGGACGCGGGCCTGTTCAACGTGACCGCCGGCACCGCCGTGCGCGTGACCCCGCTGGTGGTCGACGAGCAGCAGAGCCGCGCGGTGATGCTGACCATCGATATCGCCGACGGCAACCTGTCCGGCGAGACCGTCGACCGCATCCCGGTGGTGCGGCGCCGCTCGATCACCACGCAGGCGATGGTGGAAGAGGGCAAGAGCCTGCTGATCGCCGGCTACACCACCGAAGAAAAGATCAACGCCTCGTCCGGCGTGCCGCTGCTGCAGGACGTGCCGATCATCGGCAACCTGTTCAAGTTCCAGGAGAAGCGCCAGAACAACATGGAGCGCTTCTACCTGCTGACGCCGCGGCTGGTGATCCCGGGGATGAGCTGATGGCCGACCTGCGCGATTCTCACGCTTCCGGCTGGACCCTGCGCTTTCTCGGCGGCGACGTCTACGGCCGCCAGGTCACGCTGCGGCGCGGCGCCAACGTGCTCGGCACCGCGGCGGACGTGGATATCAGCGTGCCCGGCGCCGAGGTGCAGCCGCGCCACCTGGTGCTGAACGTGGGCGAGCTGGCGGTGTCGGCCGAGCGGGTCGGCGAGGCCGCGGTCAACGTCAACGGCCGCGCCACCACGCAGCGCGCGTTCGCGCTGGCGGGCGGCGACATCCTTACCATCGGCGCGCTCGACGTGGAGCTGCTGCGCGCGCAGCCCGGCATGTCCGAGGCCACCGACACGCTCTTTGCCTGGGCCGAATCCGGCCGGCGCGCGGCGCGCGATGCCGACGCGCAGCAGCAAGGCGGGCGCCGGCCCGGCCGCGCGCTGCTGGCGGCGCTGGGCGTGGCCGGCGTGGTCGGGCTGGTCGGCGCCGGCTGGCTCGCCGCCACCTATGCCAACGGCGGGCTGGCGCCGCGCACGCAGCAGGTGGATCCCGCCGCCGTGCGCAAGACCGTGGCGGCGTATCCGGAGCTGGAGGTGGTGTCGCTGCCCAACGGCACGGTCACGGTCAAGGGCTTTGTCAATTCGCGCGTGGACCGGCAGCGCATCGTGCAGGCGCTGGCGCCGTTCGGCCGCGGCGTGCAGCAGCAGGTGCGCTCGGCCGACGACCTGATCGAGCATATCCAGCGCTATCTCGACGAGCCCGGCGTCGGCATCGCCTACCAGGGCCAGGGCCGCGTGCTGCTGAGCGGCACCGCCGACCCCGTGAACGGGCGCGACAAGGTGCGGCGCGTGATCGAGGACCTGCATCCGGGCGTGCTGGTGTCCGACAAGATCGACTACCGCGAGACCGCCGAGAGCCGGCGCCGGCAGGTGCGCGACGGCCACATGGAGAACTGGCAGGGCGTGTTTCCCGCGCGCGTGGTCAGCATTACCGAGGACGGCAACGGCACGCGCTCGGTGCAGCTGGCCAACGGCGCGCGTTATTTCGAAGGGGCGGTGCTGAAGAACGGCGCCGAGATCGAACGGATCGACGCGGATGGCGTGGTGCTGAAGGACAGCCCGGTGCCGCCGCAGGCACGGCGATGACGGCGTACAGCGCCCGTGCCACAGGATTTGCGCCCGCGGGCGCAGATGCCGCTTGCCCCCGGAGGGCAGGTGTTTGACGCCAACCTACCTGAAGGAGATTGTCATGGCTGAAGTCGACCTCAACGCCAAGATGCAGGAAATCCAGCAAAAAGCGCAGGAGTTCTCGGTGAACATCCTGGGCCTGCAGGACACGCTGACGCGCCAGAACGCGGTGGTCAGCAGCGAAATGGCCCACAACACGCAGAAGGCCAACCTGGTCCAGGGCGCGATGCAGGACGTGAAGCAGACCTCGCGCACCAACTGACGGCTGGCCGCCACGCGCCCCGGCGAGCCGGGGCGCCTCTAACGCATTGCAAGGAGAGCCATGATGGACCCGACCGCCGCCGCCGCCGTTGCCGCCCCCGCCACCGCCACCGCCGCCCCCGCCACCGGCGCCGCCACCGACAGCGCCACTGTCGCCGCGCACCAGTCGCCGGCCGCGGCCCCCGCCGCGCAGCCCGACCCGGCCGATGCCCGGCAGTTCGCGCAGATGGTCCAGCAGGGCCGCGCCGCCGACGGCTCGCGCACCGCGCACGTGAGCCAGGCGGCAGACCCCACTTCGACCACGCTGGGCAACGCCATCCGCGCCAGCTACGTTTCGGCCGGCGAGGAATCGGCGCGCCAGGCCGCGCGCCTGCAGGAGCTGCGCGACGGCATGTTCGCGTCGATCTACGAGGGCAGCACCAGCGAGGTGGTCTACCAGGCCATGCTGCTGCAGACGCAGTCGCTGGAGCTGTTCTCGTCGATCCACGTGACCTCCAGCATCGGCAGCGCCGGCACCAACCTGTTCAACAGCCTGCTGAAGAACCAGCAATGATGTCCAAGCCATCGCTGTGCCGGCGCCTTGCGCGCGCGGCCCGGCTGGCACCGGCGCTGATGGCGCTGGCGCTGGCCGCGTGCAAGGTCGACCTGTACGCGTCGCTGAACGAACCCGAGGCCAACCAGGTGCTGGCCGCGCTGACCGCGGAGGGCATCGACGCCGAGAAGGCGCGCGCCGACACCAGCGGCGGCACCGGCGAGGGCCAGTGGCGCGTGCGCGTCGAGGAATCGCAGCTGCCTGCCGCGCTGGAGATCCTGCGCAGCGAGGGCCTGCCCGGCGAACGCTTCGCCTCGCTGGGGCAGGTGTTCCAGAAGCAGGGGCTGGTGGCAACGCCGACCGAGGAGCGCATGCGCTATATCTTCGCGCTGTCGCAGGAGCTGTCGGAAACGCTGCGCAATATCGACGGCGTGGTCACCGCGCGCGTGCATGTGGTGATCCCCGCCAGCGATCCGCTGTCGGACAAGATCCGGCCGTCGTCGGCGGCGGTATTCATCAAGCACCGGGCCGATACCGACCTGCGCCTGCTGGTGCCGACCGTCAAGGACATGGTCGCGCACAGCATCGAAGGCGTGACCCACGACAACGTGTCGCTGTCGCTGGTCGAGGCGCGGCCGTTCGCGCCGCAGGCGGGCGCGCCGCGGCCGGCGGCCGGCTTCGCGATCGGGCGCTTCGCCGCGATCGCGGTCGGCGCCGCCGTGGCGCTGGCGCTGGTGGTGGGCGCCATCGTGGCGTGGCAGCGCGGCGGCTTGCGCTGGCCGCAGCGGCGCGGCGCGCCGCGGAGCGCATCTTGACGCTGCTGCCTGCCGAGGCTGCCGCCAGCGCTTACTCGCCCGGCACACTGCCTGGCGCACTGTCTGCCGCGCTGGCGCCCCCGCCGCCGGCGCTGCCGGAGCCGGCGCTGGCGCGCGCCGTCGCGGACTTCGTGCAGTGCCCGCTGGCACAGCTGCACCCCAGCTGGCTGCCGGCCGACTGGCCGCTGGCGTGGCGGCGGCCGGACCGTTTCGGCGCCGCCGCGGCGGACGTGCTGGCGCAGCCGCTGGGCCTGGCGGGCACCGGTGCCAGCCGCGACGCCGTGATCGACAGCCTGCTGCATGCGCCGGCATCGCTGGCGCGGCTGGTGCTGATGCCGCGCAACGACCTGCGCCTGCTGGCCTGGTGGCTGGGGCTGGCGGTGCACCAGGCCGGCTTTGCCAGCGAGCGCCGCATGTTGCCGGCGCAGCTGGCCGACAGCCTCGCACCGCTGCCCGGTGCCCTGGCCGCGCCGCTGATCGGCAGCGCGCCGCGCGCGATGCGCCGCGCCGCGCGCCGGCTCGACCGCCACGCCGTGGCCTTTATCCTGAAGCGCGTGCCGGCGCTGCCGGCGCTGCCGATGAACCTGGCGCCGCTGCGCGCGCACCCGGCCGGCGCCGGCCGGCTGATGGCCGAGCGCGGCTATCGGCTGCTGTGCGGGCTGCTGGCCGCCGAGGCGCAACAGGTAGGGCAGGCAGCGCAGGCAGCGCAGGCAGCGCCGCTGCTGCAGGCGCTGCAACGCAAGTTTCCGCGGCGGCTGGCGGCGTTGTCGCCGGCACCGCTGACCCCGCCGCAGGCCGCGCAGTTGCGCGAACTGCTGCTGCTCAACCTGATCCCCGAACGGTTCCCGGCATGGCACTGGCTTTTCTGATCACCAGCGAAAACCTGCAGCTGCTGTCCGAGCGCAAGGTGCTGAAGGAGGCGGAGTACGCCGCCTTGCTCGACGCCGCCGCGGTGATCGAATCCGCGCGCCGCGAGGCCCTGCACATCCGCAGCGAAGCCCAGCGCGAGGCCGAGGAGCGGCGCCAGCACGGCTACCGCGAGGGCTGGGCCCGCGCCCACGCCGACCACGCCGCGGCGCAAGTCAGCACCGCCGCCGAGGCCGAGCGCCAGCTGGGCGCGATGCGCCGCACCATGGCCGAGATCGTGATGAAGGCGGTACAGCAGATTGCCGGCGAACTCGACCCCGACATCATCCTGGAGGTGGCGCTGCAGCGCGTGGAGGCGCTGGTGCGGGCCGAGCCCTTCATCACCATCCAGATCCCGCTGGGGCGCGAGCAGGCCGTGCGCAGCCTGCTCGACCGGCTCGCCGAGACCCAGGAGTGGCCGCGCCGCGCCAACGTGGTGGTGGAGCCGGGGCTGGACCCCGATGCCTGCCGCATCCAGACGCCCTCGGGCACCATGGAAGTGGGCCTGCAGGCCCAGCTCGAAGCCTTTGCGCGCCGCCTGCGGGCGGGCTGATTCCCCACGGCGAGACCCATGTCCAGCGAACTCCCAGCCACCGATATCGAAGCCGCGCTGCGGCATGCCGCCGCCGACCTGGAACGCGCGTTCGAGCATTTCACGCCGGTGGCGATGCGCGGGCGCGTCAGCAAGGCGGTGGGCATGCTGATCAACGCCACCGGCATCCAGGCCCATGTGGGCGAACTGTGCCAGCTGGTCACGCCCGGCGAGCCGCCGCTGCTGGCCGAGGTGGTCGGCTTCGTGCAGCAGACCGCGCTGCTTACGCCGCTGGGGCGCACCACCGGCGTGTCGGCGCTGACCGAAGTCATCCCGTCGGCGCATGGCCACCAGTGCCCGGCGGGCGCCGCGCTGCTCGGCCGCGTGCTCGACGCGCTGGGCGAGCCCATCGACGGCAAGGGCGCGCTCGACGGCGTGGCGCGCGTGCCGGTCGACAACGAGCCGCCCGACCCGCTCACGCGCCGGCTGATCCGCGAGCCGCTGGCGACCGGCGTGCGCGCCATCGACGGGCTGCTGACGCTGGGCGAGGGCCAGCGCGTGGGCATCTTCGCGCCGCCCGGGGTGGGCAAGAGCACCTTGCTGGGCATGCTGGCGCGCGGTGCGTCCAGCGACGTCAACGTGGTCGCGCTGGTGGGCGAGCGCGGCCGCGAGGTGCGCGAGTTCATCGAATACAACCTGGGCCCCGAAGGCATGGCGCGCACGGTGCTGGTGGTGTCCACCTCGGACCGCTCGCCGATGGAGCGCGTGCGCTGCGCCTACACCGCCACTGCGATAGCGGAGCATTTCCGCGACCAGGGCCGGCGCGTGCTGCTGCTGGTCGATTCGCTGACGCGGCTGGCGCGCGCGCAGCGCGAGATCGGCCTGGCCAGCGGCGAGCCGCCGACGCGGCGCAGCTATCCGCCGTCGGTGTTCTCGATGCTGCCGCAGCTGCTGGAGCGCGCCGGCACCGGCGTGCAGGGCTCGATCACCGCGGCGTATACCGTGCTGACCGAAGGCGAGGACGACAGCGACCCGATTGCGGAAGAAGTGCGCTCGATCCTCGACGGCCATATCGTGCTGTCGGGCAAGCTGGCCAGCGCCGGGCAGTATCCGCCGGTGGACGTGCTGCAGTCGGTCAGCCGCGTGATGCCGCAGGTAGCGGGCGGCGCGCACGCGCGCGATGCGGCGCGGCTGCGCCAGCTGCTGGCGAAGTTCCAGGAGATGGAGCTGCTGCTGCAGATCGGCGAATACCGGCCCGGCGCCGACCCGGTGGCCGATGTCGCGGTGGCCGCGATGCCGAACATCCGCGCCTACCTGGCGCAGCCGGCGGCGCGGCTCGACAGCTTTGCCGGCGCCGTCGACAAGCTGGCGCAGGCGGTGCGCGTGCCGCAGCCCGCGCCGCTTGCCGGGGAAGCGCGATGACGCCGCACGGCGCCGACCCGCGCCTGGGCCAGCTGGAGGCGGTACGCCAGCGCCGCCAGCAAGAGGCGATGCGCGCCCTGCAGCAGCGCCGCGCGCAGGTGCTGGCCGGGCTGCAGCAGGCCGAGGCCGCGCAGCAGGCGGTGCAGGCCGCGCTGGCCGAGCGCGCGGCATTCATCGAACGGCTGCGGCAGGGCGCGTCGCAGGGCGGGGTGTCCGTGTCGGGGCTGCTCGATGCGCAGGGCTGGCAGAGCGCGTTCGACGCGCGCATCGCCCGCGCCAACGCCAATCTGGCCGCGGTGCTCGACGACGTGGCGCAGCGGCGTGCCGCCTTCGACGAGGCGCGCCGCGCGCTGCTGCGCGCGCAGGCGCGGCTGGACGGCGCGCGCGAACTGGCGCTGCGCGAGCGCCGCGCGCTGCGCGCCGGCGCCGGGCGCCGCGAGGACGAGGCCATCGACGAAGCCGCGGCGCGGTCCTGGCACGCCGCGCACGCGGCCCGGCACGCCTGAGATGCAGGGCGAACTGCTCGATCCCGCCTTGCTGTTCCAGTGGGGACGCGAGGTCATCATGCCGATCGTGATGGTGATGCCGCGGCTGCTGACCGCATTTACCGTGCTGCCGTTCCTGTCGCAGCAGGCCATTCCCGGCGTGGCGCGCAACGGCATCGTGCTGGCGATCGCGCTGTTCGTGTCGCCGGGCGCGCGCATCGACCTGGACGCCGTCGCCGGCGGGCTGTGGCTGGTGCTGATCTTCAAGGAGGCCTTTATCGGGCTGCTGCTGGGCATGGCGTTCGGGCTGTTCTTCGTCGCGCTGCAGATGATCGGGGAGCTAATCGACTTCCAGACCGGCTCGGGCAACGCCACCTTCTTCGACCCGGTCACGCAGCAGGAGGACGGGCCCATGGAGAACCTGCTGTCGCACTTCGGCATCGCGCTGTTTGCGGCGCTGGGCGGCTTTATTGCCATGACCGGGGTGATCGTGGAATCGTTCGCGTTCTGGCCGGTGATGTCGTTCGGGCCCGAGCTGTCGCTGGCGTCGATGGGCTTTGCCAACCTCTACGCCGGCACGCTGTTCTCGTGGGTGGTCAAGCTGGCCGCGCCGATCCTGCTGCTGCTGGTGATCGTCGAACTCGGCTTCGCGCTGATCGCGCGCTTCGTGCCGCAGTTCGACGTGTTCCAGTTCGCGCAGCCGGTCAAGATCTCGGTGGCGTTCCTGATGCTGGTGCTGATGCTGGCGGTGATGGTCGATACGCTGCAGGGCTTCCTGCGCCCGGACAATATCCTGATCGAGATGCTGCGCCGGGGCGCGGCACGGTAGCATCGGCGCGGCGATGAGCGACAGCGAAAAGAACCTCGAGGCAACCCGGCGCAAGCTGGACGAGGCGCGCAAGCGCGGCGAGGTGCCGCGCAGCAGTGACGTCACCTCGGCGGTGGTGTTCCTCGGCGTGCTGGCCGGGCTGTGGCTGCTGGGCCGCTATTTCGTGCGGCTGTTCCAGGCGTTGTGGCACAGCGCCATGGGCAGCGTGCCGCAACACCTGGTCGACCAGCAGATGCTGGTGCTGGGCGAGGCCGCGGCGCGCTTCCTGCTGATGGGCGTGCTGCCGATCGTGGCGCTGGCGCTGGTGTGCGGCATCGTCGGCGCGTTCCTGCAGGTGGGGCCGCTGGTGGCGTTCGAGCAGATCAAGCCGAACCTGGCGCGGCTGAACCCGGCCGAGGGCCTGAAGCGCATGTTCGCCGTGCGCAACCTGGTGAACCTGGTCAAGATCCTGGTCAAGATCCTGCTGCTGGCCGGGCTGGTCTACGTGCTGGCGCTGGGCGCGATCGAGGATGGCGTGCGCACCGGCTATGCCCGCCCCGCGGAGATCCTGCTGCTGGTGGCCTACATCATCCTGCGCATGTGCTGCTGGGCCGCGGTGATCTACCTGGTGATGGCGGTGGTGGACTACGTGCACGAGCGCCACCAGTTCATGAAGCGCCAGCGCATGAGCGTCGACGAGTACCGCCGCGAATACAAGGAGACCCAGGGCGACCCGATCATGGCCGGGCGCCGCCGCGCCGCCTTCTTCGAGGCCGCGTTCTTCGGCGTCAGCGAGCGGGTGCGGGTGTCGACCGCGGTGGTGTATTCCACCCAGTACGCGGTGGCGTTGCGCTACGACGGCCCCGGCACGCTGCCGCGGGTGGTGGCCAAGGGCAGCGGCCAGGTGGCGGCGCGCATCCGCCAGGCCGCGGCCGACTACCTGGTGCCGTCGGCGTTCGATTCGGACCTGGCGCAGCGGCTGTACCTGAACGTGCCGCTGGACCGGTATATCGACCGGACGCTGTTCGAGCGCGTGGCGGAGTTGATGCGGTGGGCGAAGGGGGAGTGAGGCTGCCCGGAATGCGCACCGCTGCCGGTTTGCTCCCCTCTCCCGCTTGCGGGAGAGGGGCAGGGGGTGAGGGCGGGGCGCTGGCAATATCGCCGGACTTCGCTTCGTTGATGCGCTGGCCCTCACCCCGACCCTCTCCCGCAAGCGGGAGAGGGAGTACACAATCGGTCGAAACTAAGCCGCAATCACCCCGGCCCCATCCTTCTCCCTGTCCACCGACAACGGCGCCCCAGGCGGGCGCAGCAGCGTGGCCGCGCTGGCCAGCTGCACGCGGTTGCGCACGCCGAAGTGGCTGCGCAGCCGGCGCATGTGGTAGTCGACGTTGAAGATCGACATCTCCATGCGCCGCGCGATTTCCTTGTCCGACAGCCCCTGCGCCAGGCAGGCGAGGATATCGCGCTGCACGTCCGACAGGCCTTCGCGATGGCGCCCGGCGAATGCGGGGATTTCCACGTGGCAGGTCAGGAACTCATGCAGCGCCAGCCCCATCGCCAGCGCCTGGCCCACCACCGAATCGCCGATCCAGCGCCGGCTTTCGATGCCCGACATAAAGCTGATCAGCACGAACTCGCTGTTGCCCGGCATCGGCAGGTTGAGGAAGATGCCGCTGCGCACGCCGGCGTCGCGCAGGTCTTCCAGGAAGCGGCGGCGGCGCAGCGGCGGCACGTTGCCCAGCGGCGCCTGCGCGAGGTCGTCGGCGTCCCACACGGTGGGCAGGCAGAAGGTGCCGGGCTGCGGCGTGCGCGGGTCGATCTCGTAGTAGCGCTCGCGGAAATAGCGCTCGCGCCAGCCCGGCGGGGAATAGCTTTCAAAGAAGGTGCGCGGCTGGAGCTGGCCGCCGACCTGGGCGGCGGTGGCGTAGCCCAGCCAGTCGAAGCCGATCGCGCGGATCGCGGACTGCATCACGGCGCTGCGGCCTTCGTGGGTCGGCTCGGCCTGCAGCGCGGTCACCAGGCCGGGGGTGGCGCCATGGCGCACGCGCTGCCTGACCGGCACCAGGTGGCGCTCGCCGAATACCTTGATGCCGTTGTTGGCCACCAGCGCCGGGGCGGTGGCGGGCGCAGGGGCCGGGCGGGTGGGGCGTGCGGTGGTTGTTGCGGCGCCATGCCCGGACGCCCCCGCGTCACGGTACGGCACGACTTCCACATCTTTGATCATGTAGGCCTCCGACAACGAGTCTTGGCGTGCGATCACGGCCTTGTGAGCAGGTCGACGCGCGCAAATGGGGCCGGCCTGCGCGGCGGCGCTGCGGGACGCGGTGCGTCGTGCCGGTCGTGGCGGTCCGCCGGATGCTGCCTGGCGGCCGGCCATCGCCAGCGCGTATCGCGGCTGCGCTGCATTGCCGTCGAGCGGGCAAGCCCGACATACTGCTGACCCGATTCCCGTCGGAAGACAACTGGGCAGGCCCCCTCGGGGGGCTGCCGGGATTGTTATTGTGGTGTGATTTTGCGCCCTACGCTTCCAATGCCTTGCCGCGCGTTTCCGGCAACGTCAGCGCGGCCAGGATCAGCACGCCATACGCGGCCGCGGCGAAGATGCCGATGGCATGGCCCAGCGACATCTGCTGGCTGACATGGCCGATCAGGAACGGGAAGAACGCGCCGATGGCACGGCCCACGTTGTAGCAGAAGCCCTGGCCCGAGCCGCGCACGCTGGTCGGGAACAGCTCGGTCAGGAACGCGCCCATGCCGGCGAAGATGCCCGAGGCAAAGAATCCCAGCGGGAAGCCCAGCAGCAGCATCACGGTGTCGTTGACAGGGATGTGCGTGTACGCCAGCGCGATCGTCATCGAGCCCAGCGCGAACAGGATGAAGTTGCGCTTGCGGCCGATGCGGTCGGTCAGGTAGGCGCTGGTGACATAGCCGATATAGGAGCCGACGATGACCATCGCCAGGTAGCCGCCGGTGCCCAGCACGGTCAGGCCGCGCTCGGTCTTCAGGAAGGTGGGCAGCCAGGTGGTGATGGCGTAGTAGCCGCCCTGCGCGCCGGTGGTCAGCAGCGCCGCGCGCAGCGTGATGCTGAGCAGCCGCGGCGAGAAGATCGCGGCGAACGAGGTCTTCTCGCTGGCCTGCGACTCGCGCGCCTTGTGCTCGGTGTAGACCTCGGGCTCCTTGACCATGCGGCGCAGCACGATCACGAACACCGCCGGCAGCAGCCCGATCAGGAACAGCACGCGCCATGCGGTCTCGGCCGGCAGCAGCGAGAACACCAGCGCGTAGAGCAGCGCCGCCAGGCCCCAGCCCACGGCCCAGCCGGCCTGCACCATGCCCACCGCCTTGCCGCGGTCCTGCGCGCGGATGGCTTCGCCGATCAGCACCGCGCCCGCGGTCCATTCGCCGCCGAAGCCGAAGCCCATCAGCGCGCGCGCCACCAGCAGCTGCTCATAGTTCTGCGCCAGCCCGCACAGGAAGGTGAAGAAGGCAAACCACAGGATGGTCAGCTGCAGCGTGCGCACCCGGCCGATGCGGTCGGACAGGATGCCGGCGACCCAGCCGCCCGCGGCCGAAGTCAGCAGCGTGGCGGTGCCGATAAAGCCCGCGTCGGCGCGGCTGATGCCCCAGGTGGCGATCAGCGTGGGAATCACGAAGCTGAGGAACTGCGTGTCCATGGCGTCGAGCGCATAGCCGACCTTGCAGCTCCAGAAGGTGCGCCGCTCATTGGCGGTGATGTCGCGGTACCAGGAGAAAAAGCCGCGCGACGGTGCTGGCTCGGCGCTGGCTTGGGGCGATGCTGGCTGGGGGCTCTGGATACTGCCGATCTGCGTTTCCATGCATTCCTCGTCGTGGTATGTCTGGCTCGGCCTTGGCAAGGCGCGCTGTGCGCGGCCGGCTTGCCTTGTTGTGGCGGCACGCCGTGCCGGCTTGCCGCTGCCGCGCATCGGTGGCGCGGCGCTGCGCGGTTGCAGCGCGTCCTGCGGTGCGCCCGCTGACTGCATTCTTGAAAGGCACGGCGGCCCGCGTCCAACTAGTTTTTCGGGCGGCAGCCGATAAGAAAAATTGATTCCTGTGCTGAAAGCCCGTGAATGCGCGGCTGGCGCCGGTTCCGGCGCGTGGCGCCATCGCCACGGTCCGCGGGTTTTCCCCGATGCCGCGGCAGTGGGCACTGGGCAGACCTGCGCGGGCATAAGCATACGGCGCGCCAGCGCACACGGGGTGGCAGCGGGCCTACGGAAATACGTAGGGCAGGGCGATAGCTGCATCGAGCAAAGCGGCGGCGCAGGGCGCCACTGCGTGGCTGCTCCCCTCTCCCGCTTGCGGGAGAGGGGCCGGGGGTGAGGGCCGGCGTGTGGCAAGCACGAGGCGTTCGAACTTCGTGGAAGCTCCCCGCCCTCACCCCAATCCTCTCCCGCAAGCGGGAGAGGGAGTACCCAAGCGGGATTTGAAAAGCCTGTGGCACTTCGCCATGCCAGGCAGTGCACCACCGCCGCTACGAGCCTTCGGTAATGGCACGCGCCGCCGCGCTCGGCTAGGCTTGCAGCCATTGCCCCGACCGCGCGCATGCCGCCTTGCCGATGCCCATCCTTGCCCGCCTGACCCTGTCCGCACTGCGGCTCGCCGCGCCCGCGCTGCTGCTCGCCTGGCAGGCGCCGGCGCAGGCGCAGCTGATCCCGGTGGAGCGCTCGGTCGAGGTGCTGGCCGATCCGGCGCGGGTCTGGCAGCTGGCGGGCGGCTACTGCGCGGTGCCGGACTGGGACAGCGTCTACAAGGACTGCCGCGTGGTGCTGGGCAGCGGCAGCCCGGGCACGGTACGCCGCATGGCGCACAAGGCCGGCGGCCTGCCGGCGGTCGACGTGCTGACCGACAAGGGGCCGTATTCCTACAGCTACCGCAAGCTGTCCAGCCATACGCGCGGGCGGCTGCAGGCCGCGCCGGGGCAGGGCGTGGGCACCACGCGCGTGACCTGGCAGATGTGGCTGGACCCGTCGGCCGTGCCCGACGGCGCGCGCGCGGAGTACCCGGCGGCGCTGGGCGACGACATGCTGGCTGCGCTGCAGCGCATGAAGGCGCAGGCCGAAGCGGCGCAGCACGAGGCCGAAGAGGACGCCGCGCGCGGCCCGGCGCTGATCCCGCCGCGCGAGGCGCCGACGCCGTCGCAGCCGTCGCCGCTGGGCGCGTGAGCGCGGCGCACCGGCGTTGCGGCGCGGCACGGTACCGAGTGCCGCTGTCAAACGCTTGTTCGCCACCGCGCCATGGCGTAGATTCTGTGGCCTGGATCCTGTCCTGATGCGGCGCCGCAGCGACCGTTCCGCACTCCATCGCCCATGAACCTGCGCTTTCTCGAAACCTTTGTCTGGGTGGCCCGCCTGCGCAGCTTCCGGCTGACCGCGGAGAAGCTGTTCAGCACGCAGGCCTCGATCTCCAGCCGCATCGCCGTGCTGGAGGAAGACCTGGGGGTCAAGCTGTTCCTGCGCGATTCGCGCGGCGTCACGCTGACGCCGGAGGGCCAGCGCGTGCTGGAGTATGCCGAGAAGATGGTGAACACCATGCACCATATGCGGCAGTCGCTGGACCGCTCGCGCGCCATTGCGGGGCGCGTGCGCATTGGCGCGATGGACTCGGTGATCCATACCTGGCTGTCGACCGTGGTCAAGCGCGCCATGCAGGCCTACCCGGCGCTGGAGATCGAACTGACCGCCGATGCCGCGCTGAACCTGTGCGACCAGCTGCAGAAGGGCTATCTCGACGTGATCTTCCAGACCGACCTGCTGCGGCTGGAAACGGTGCGCAATATCGAGCTGGCGCGCTACCCGATCCGCTGGATCGTCGCCACCGGCTCCGCGTATGACCGGCCCTATGCCTCGCTCGCTGAACTCGCCGCCGAACGCGTCATCACCTTCGTCAAGAACTCGCGCCCGCACCAGGACATCCTGAGCCTGTTCCACCTGAACGGCGTGGCCTCGCCGCGCATCAACTGCGTGAACTCGGTGGCGGCGATGACGCGGCTGATCGGCGATGGTTTCGGCATCGGCGCGGTGCCGCCGGCACTGGTGCGCAAGGAGCTGGCCGACGGCACGCTGTCGGTGGTCGATGTGGAGAACCATCCGCCCGCGCTGGATATCGTGGCATCGTGGCGCATCGGCGCGGGGCTGGAGGTCAACGAGTCGATCGTCGGGCTGGCCACCGGCGTGGTCGCGGAATTCTGCGCCGAGGTGGGCGAGGACATGGCGGTGCCGGTGCAGCCGCCGGCCCCGGCGCCCCACGCGGGCTCGTAGTCATCGGATTCCTTTATCGCGCTCGATCCGAAAGATTTGTTGGACGCGGGCGCCGGCGGGCACCCAGAATCGGCAGGTCAACCCGACTTTCCGCGCCGCCCGGCGCCTGCCTGCCGACCATGAACCAGCCGCTCCAGCACGCCGCCTCGCTCCTGCCCGAAGACCCCGCCGCCCTGCGCCAGCTGATCCGCGAAGGCCGCTACCACGGCCACACCAGCGGCCTGGCGCGCGGCCACGTGCAGGCCAACATCGTGATCCTGACGCGCGACTGGGCCTATGACTTCCTGCAGTTCTGCGCGCTCAACCGCAAGGCCTGCCCGCTGATCGACGTGACCGACCCGGGCGACCCGGTGTTCCGCAACCTCGGGCGCGACGTCGACATCCGCACCGACGTGCCGATGTACCGGGTCTACCGCGACGGCAACGCCTACCACGAGACCACCCGCATCACCGAGCTGTGGCGCGACGACTTCGTCGCCTTTGCCATCGGCTGCTCGTTCTCGTTCGAGCAGGCGCTGCTGGCGGCCAATGTGCCGCTCAAGCACATCAACCTGGGCCGCAACGTGGCCATGTACCGCACCGCCATCGAGACCCGCCCGGCCGGCCGGCTGTCGGGCAAGCTGGTGGTGTCGATGCGCCCGCTCAAGCCCGCCGACGCGATCCTGGCCACCGAGATCACCGCGCGCTACCCCGACGTGCATGGCGCGCCCGTGCATATCGGCGACCCCGCGCTGATCGGCATCGAAGATATCGAATCGCCCGACTACGGCGACGCGGTGCCGCTCGATGCCGACGAAATCCCGGTGTTCTGGGCCTGCGGCGTCACGCCACAAGCCGTGATCCGCGAGGCGCGGCCCGAGATCTGCATCACCCACGCGCCGGGCTGCATGCTGGTGACCGACCTCGACAACAACCGGCTGTAGCCACCGCTCGCGGCAGGTCCTACGAATTCCCATAGTTGGCCTGCGCCGCCGACGCGCGCAGAATCGGCGCGCATGATGCCCGCGGCCTGCCCGTGGCCCGGCCACGCGCCAGCGGCATCGGCAACCGTCTGACCTGCCGGCACGCGCCGGCGTCGCCAGGAGACTTGCGTCATGCTGGATTTCATGGATGCCATCCGGGCCGCCGCGCGCGCGGCCGCCGAGGCCGCGGCCCGCGCCGCCGCCGAAGCCGCGCGCGAGGCCGCCGAGCGCGCCGCCCGCGAAGCCGCCGAACGCGCCCAGCGCGCGGCCGAGGCACGCGAGACCCAGCGCCAGCAGGACACGCAGAACACGCAGCAGGCGCAACAGTCCCAACAGTCGCAGCAAACCCGGCAGACTCAGCAAGACAGGCCCGCGGACCAGCCGGACAAGCCCCAGGCGGTCGCGGTCACGCCGGCGCTTTACACCACCAGCGCCACGGGGCCGCAGTCGCCAAAAGCCGTGCAGGTCGATGCCCCGGCGCCCGAGAAGCCCAAGGTCGATCCCGCCGAGCAGGCGCGCAGGAAGAAGGAAAGCGATGCCAGGGCGCTGACCGATGGCTGGCAGCAGCAGGCGCAGGACGCCTATGACAAGGTCGTGGCCGACCTCGATGGCCGCGCCATGACCGACAAGCAGTGGCAGCCGCTGGGCCTGAAGTACGGCAACGTGATGGGCGGCGCGCAGAACGAGCTGCGCGTGGCCGCCAACAACGCCGCGGCCACCGGCAAGGATGTCAAGGCCGCGGTCGAGGCCAAGGCCGAAGAGATCCGCAAGCGCTACGACGACCCCAATGTCGCGCTGAACGTCGAAGCGACCAAGACCGAGTTCCTGAAGAACGAGAGCACGCAGCAGGCGCGCGATACCCAGGGCGCGCGCTTCAACGTGGTGCTGGCGCAGGACAAGGAGCGGCAGGCCGCCGCGAAAGTCGACGAGGAACAGGCCGCGTACCTGAAGATTCCCGGCGGCATCCGGCGCTTCGAGCTCGAGGCCGACGACCAACTGGTGGCCGCGCGCGACGCCCACGAGCAAGCACAGCAGGAACGGGTAAAGGCCGAGGAGACCTTCCTCGACGCCATGCAGAAAGAGATCGACACGGTCGCGGCGAACGGCTACAAGCAGGACGCCGACCAGGCCCTGAAGGACCTGCGCAACGCCCCGCACGACCGCACCCTGTCGATGGCGGACCGCTCGTACGACCTGACCGCGGCCAACAGCAAGGTCGGCGACGCCGACGCGCAGCTGCAGGCGCTGGCGTCGGGCAAGGGCGCCAAGGTGCCGGACAGCTATCGCGAGCAGGCGGTAAAGGACCTGAAGGCGCGCTACGGCACCGACGGCGGCATGGGCCAGCTGATCGACCGGGTCGACCTGCGCGGGCGCATCGCCGGCGAGATGGAGCACCTGACCCCGTCCACCGAGTTCGAGCGCAAGCTGGCGCAGAACGACCCCACCACGCTGGCGATGGCGCAGGCGCAGGGGCTGACGCTGGATCCGGACGCCAAGACCGATCCCAACTCCGCCACGCCGCGCGACCTGCCGCAGGCCGAGCGCGCGCTGATGGAACACAACCCGGCCGGCTACGTCATGTTCAAGGCGCTGGGCGCGGACAGCCTGGTGCCGGATCCCGGCCTGCCCGCGAACGATCCGGCCCGGGTCGCGTACGACAAGGGCGTCGCCCAGAAGGGCCTGCTCGGCTACACCGTCGAGCAGCTCAAGGCGCGCAGCGAAGACCCCAGGCTCGGCCAGGCCGAGCGCGACCAGGCCGCCAATGGCCTGAACCGCATGCTTGGCTTCATGGAGGGCTCGGTGCCGCTGCGCGTGGACGCCATGACCCGCGGCATCCAGCAGAAGCTGGACAGCAAAGATGTCACCGGCGCGCTGCAGATCCGCAAGGCCGGCGCCGACGCCGCGCAGACGCCCGAGGAACGCCAGCTTTACGTCGACGTGCACAACGACCGCTTCAGCGGCGACCTGTTCAAGGCGCAGATCGAAGCGTCGATGGACAAGGGCCTGAAGAACAAGACCCACGACGACGAGGGCCGGCCCATCATTGGCCAGGAGAAGATGTATGCCGACAAGGTCGGCGTCTACCTGCAGGAAGTGGCGCCGCACCTGATCGAGGAAGACGCCAGCACGCTGCTCGACACGGTCAAGACCACATACAGCAACGACTGGACCGGGCGCAACAACAGCCAGTCGCCGGGATACAACGACTGGGACGACTTCTACCACGGCCTGTCGGCGGTGGTCGACGCGGCCGACGCCGGCTACTATGCGCGCAACCCGCAGGCCCAGCCCGGCACGGCGCCGGCCGCGACCAGCACGGCGAGCTGGCTGACCGATCGCGACAACGAGGTCAGCATGCTGATGATGATGAACCAGGGCGGGTCGTCACGCCAGGGACGCATCTATGGCGGGGCCCAGGACGCCGCCGCCAAGGGCCACATCGGCCTGTCGGCCGCGTTCGAGCAGTCGCTGAAGTCCAGCAAGGACGCGCCGGTGATGTCAGACGTCTACCTGCGCAATGCGGTGCAGCGCGGCAGCGAGGACTACGCCAAGACCGACGAGGCGAAGGAGGCCAATCAGCGCTTCGCGCTCGACAAGGACGAGATCCTGCGCCAGACCTTCGACAGCCTGGCGATGCGCAAGGAAGAACTGAGCGCGTCCGCATCGGACGGCAAGAAGCTCGACCAGGCCATCCAGCTGGGTGCGCCGCAAGGCGACGCCGCGGCGATCAAGGCGCAGATCGCGGAAGACGCCAAGGACAAGAACACCATCGTCAAGGCGATCCCGATGTATGTGACCGGCCCGGGCGGCGTGCCGTACCAGACCGCGGTGTTCGAGTTCGAGGGCAAGGACGGCAAGACCCTGTGGGTGGACGACCAGGGCGCGGTCTATGGCAAGGAGGACCTGGACGCGAAGCGCGACTTCCAGGAGAACAATCTGCTGTCCGACAAGGGCACGGTCTACTTTGCCGAGAACCTGGAACTGGGCCGCGACGGCCATGCCGGCTACGCCGCGATGGACGCGCATATCGTCACCGACAGCGAGAAGCGGTGGGCCTGGGCCAACCTGGGCGTGGCCGCGCTCGGCGCGGTGGCGGGCGGCGTGCTGGCGGTGGCTTCGGGCGGCACGCTGACACCGCTGGTGGCCGCGGCGTGGGTGGGCATGGTGGGCAGCATGGGTTATGGCGTCGGCACCTCGTGGGCCGCGCTGGACAATATTGCGGACCATGGCCGCTCGGTCAATCCCTTTTCCAGCCAGGAAGCGATGGCGCAGTGGCTCAATGTGGCCGGCTCGCTGGCGGGCATGGGCGGCATGGGCCTGGCCAAGACCGGCGCGCTGGCGATGAACGCCGGCACCCGGCTGGCCGGCAGCACCAACCCGCTGCGCCAGATGGCGGGCGGCATGCTGACCCACAGCGCCAGCCATTACGGCAGCGCCAGCCGCGTGCTCAATGGCGTGGGCTTCGGCATCGGCGGCGTGCAGACGCTGCAGCAGGGCGCCATGTTCGCCGAGCATGGCAGCGAGATGAGCCTGTCGGAGAAGGTCCAGAACGGCGCCATGCTGCTGATGGGCGCCACGCAGATGCTGCCGTTCGCCGTGCAGAAGCGCATTGGCGAATCCGTGCGCGACGGCTACCAGGCGACCAGGCAATGGCGGGGCGCTGGCGCGGACCCGGCCGGCGCCGGCAGTCCGGCGCGTGGTGTGGCCCCGGAAGCGGTGGCGCAGGTCCGCGACGGCAATGGCGTGCCAGCCGCGACGCGGCCCACCACGCGCCGGGGTACGTCCGGCCGCGACGCTGAAGGCCAGCCGCTCGCGCGCACCGATGCCGACGGCCAGTCCGGCAAGTCCGGCAAGCACACAGACGGCGAACCGGCCCCGGGCGTGGCCCGCCCCGCGACCCCGGAGCGTGCCGGCGGCAACCGGCCGGCCACCGACGGCGGGAGCACGCCGGCGCACGGCCTGCCCGCGCCGCAGCGGCTCACGCCCTGGCAAGCCACCAAGCGCGGTGCGGCCGCGGCCTTCGACATGGCGGTCACGCGCGGCACGATCCTGCAGGAACGGGTGATCCACGGCATGATGGACCGCGCCATGAACCGGGCCATGGCGCGCTACGCTACCGAATCGGCCGCGCGCAACCCGTCGGGCGAGCGCGGCGGCGGCGGACGCACCGACGCACCGGTGCCGGCTTCGCGCCGGCGCTCTGGCAGCAGCGCGCCGGCGTTGGCGCGCGCGCCGCGCCACCCGGCGGGCGACGGCGAGGCCGGCGTGCAGCGCCGCACGGTCAGCCACGGCCCCGCGGCAGTGGCGCATGCGGACGGGCCCGACGCGCCCGCGCGGATGTCGCTGCGGCAGAACGCGATCTCGCCGCTGGACAACGTGCTGTGGATCGACGGCAGCATGGAGAACATCGGCGTGCCCTACGGCGCCGAGATGGCCGCGCGCGCGCTGGCGGACCTGGACTCGGTGATGATCGTCACCGGCCCGCTGACCGCGCATGGCGGCGCCGAGACCAACGGCCCGGTCGGCGCGGCCACGCTGGGCGCCTACCTGGCCTCGCTGGGCAAGGACGTGGTCTATGTCACCGACCGCGCCCATGCGCGCACGCTGCGCAAGATGCTGCGCCAGGACCTGAACCAGCCCAATGCCCGCGTCGAGACCTTCTCGGCGCGCGACTTCGCCAGCGCCGGGCGCCAGTCGCGCGCGCTGCTGGCGATGCACAAGCCGCAGGCCGTGGTGGCGGTGGAAGTGGCCGGGCGCAATACCAACAACGAATACCGGCTGCTGAACGGCGAGCAGGTGCGCGGCAACGCCATGCTCGACCAGCTGCTGATCGACGCCAACGACATGGCCGACATGGTCACCATTGCCGTGGGCGACCACGGCAACGAGGCCGGCATGCGCGCCGCGCGCGACCGCCTGCTGCGCGACATGGCGGTCGAAGACCAGCTTGCCGACAGCTGGTCCGACGTCAGCGCCGACCACCTGGTGACGGGCATGAACTCCAACCTGGCGGCGCAGGCGATCGGCTTCGGCGTGCAGCGCGCGCTGGGCCATGACCGCGGCATGCCGGACGCCGAAACGGTAGGCGCGCTGCTCGACACCATGGCGCGCCACCAGGCGCGCGACGGCGTCACGCTGGAGGCGGGCGCGACCAGCGTGCGCGGCTACGACAAGACCGTGCAGAAGGGCGTCTACGAACTGCTGCAGAAGGCGGCCGAACGCCTGCCCGAGCGCCTGGAGCTGGCGCAGCTGTTCGAGGGCATCCAGCGGCGCTTCCTGCCCGACGGCATCGACCCGGCCGACTTCGGCATCCGCGTGCAGGACGATGCGATCGTCGTCACCGCCTTCGACTCCAGCAACGGCGGCCTGCTGGCCGCGCAGAACATCGCGCGCCACATGTACGCCATGACCGGCAAGGCGGTGCAGGTGGTGGCGTTTACCGATCATGCCGCCGGCACCTACGGCGGGCGCGAGCGCGGCGACCTGATCAACCTGGTCCACGCCGGCGTGGTCGCGGCGCAGAAGGCCAGGGGCGCGGTCGACCTGTTTGCCTGCAACACCGCCTGCACGGCGTTTCCGGAGGCGCTGGCCGGCACCCACCAGGCCAAGGTGGTCAACCTGATCATGCAGACCGCGCCGAAGATCGTCACCGAGGGCGGGCGGCGCCCGGTGGTGGTGGCCACGCCCGGCACGGTGAAGCTGCACGCCTACCTGCAAGCGGTGACGGAGGCCAGCGGCGGCAGCGTCACGGTCAAGGAGATCGGCGCAACCGAGTGGGCCGATGCGGTCAACAACCTGATGCACCTGGCCGACGGCGCGCCGCTGGAGCAGCTCAAGGGGCTGGTGGCCAAGTACATCAACGCCGAGCAGATCCCGGCCGACGCCACCTCGCTGTGGTTCTGCTGCACCCACTATCCCGCGCTGGAGGCGCTGGTGCGCCAGCAGCTTGACGCCATCGGCCGCAGCGACGTCAAGCTGATCGACCCGATGCAGTACCAGGCGCGCAAGGGCGTGGAAATGCTGGTCGACCAGGGCCTGATCGACCGCGGCGCGCTGCTGGAGCAGCCGCTGGACCCGTCGGCCGTGCCCGACGACAAGACCCTGCCGACCATCGTCTTCACCACCGGGCAGCCGTCGCGGGTGTCCGGCCTGGCGCATGCGATGGGGCGCCGCCCGGATATCCGCGTGTTCAAGACCGCATTCGGCGAGGCCGCCGACGTGTCGCCGGCGCTGGCGCTGATCGACGGCGGGCGTCACCTGTCGCCGGTCGACCGCATCAGCTTCAACTACATCGGACGCGGCCTGCGCGAGTTCTACATGCCGGGCGGCGCCGAGCGCGCGGCGGCGTCGCTGGAGGACGCCGGCAACGTGATGCTGGTGACCGGCTTCTCGGTGGCCAAGGGCATGCCGGAAACCGACGGCCCGCCGGGCACGGCGGAACTGGGCCGCGCGCTGCGGCTGCGCGGCAAGCAGGTGACCTACGTGGTGGATTCGGCCAACCGGCCGATCCTGGAAGGCATCCTGCGCGAGATGGGCGAGCCGCTGGACAATATCCGCGTGTTCGACGAACCGGTCGGCAGCGCCGCCGGAGCGGCGCGCGCGCTGTTGCGCGAGGTCGGGCCCGACCGGGTGATGGCGATCGAGCTGCCGTCGCGCAGCGCGCGCGGCACCAAGCACAACATGCGCGGCATCGGCATCGACGACTTCAACCCGGCGCTGGACCAGATCGTGCTGGAAGCCAATGCCATCGACGGCATCGAGACCCTGGGCGTCGGCGACGGCGGCAACGAGGCCGGCATGGGCGGCGTGGGCGGGCTGATCCCGCGCGCGATGGACGGCAGCGATATCGCCGCGGTGGTGCCGGTGGACCATGTGGTCACGGCCAGCGTGTCGAACTGGGGCGCGTACGCGGTCTCGGCGCTGCTGCTGCGCCGGGGCAATATGCCGGAGCGCTTCCAGGGCCCCGAGGAACTGGGCCGCGTGCTGCAGGCCGCGGCCGATGCCGGCGCGGTCGACGGGGTCTCGCGCGAACGGGTGGCAACGGTGGATGGCTTCTCCACGGAGGTGCACCAGGCGGTGATCACGCTGTACGGACGCGCCGCCGCCGGCGCGGCGCCCCGTGGCCCGGGCGCCGCGCCCGCGCCGCTGCCGGGCGGGCCGGCGCTGGCGCGCACGCCGCTGGCCGATGCCGCCGAAGCGGTGGTCGCGCACGGCGGGCAATTGCCGCGCAAAGCCGCTTCGGCAAGCCGCGCCGACGACGTGGGCAGCGAGCCGGCGGCGATGCCCGCCGCGCGGCCGGCAATCCGCGACGGCAGCTGGTCGGTGCGCGACGGCGCGCCAAGCCGCGCCGCGATCGAGGCCACGGTCGACGGCATCCATGAATCCGGCGGGCGCCTGGCCGGCGTGCACTACGTGGTGACCCAGGGCGAAGGCCTGTCGGTGCCGCTGCGCGCCGGTTTGCCCGAGGCGTCGTACATGACGCTGCAGCAGGCCATGCGCGACCTGGGCCCGGCGCTGCAGGCGGGCGGCAACTTCCGCATCGCCATCGTCTCGCAGCGCGAGGCGGCGCGGCACGGCGCGGTCGATGCGCGCAGCGTGATCGGCACCGTGCCGCTGTCGCTGCGCGGCCACAAGCCGCATGCGGAAGGTTTTGCGCTCAATCCGGATTACCAGGGCGAGATCCGCGCCGCGTTGCCAGAAGACTTCCGCGCCGGCCTGCCGCTGGTGCGCCAGCAGGACGGCCGCCGCATCGACGTGCTGGCGCAGCTGGAGCAGTTCCCGCGCGGGCGCGCCGACCTGGACCTGGCGCAGCAGGCCGGGCAGAAGACCTTCGGCGACGAGGCGGTGGCGGTGTCGGTGCCGCAGATTCCCGGGCATTTCACCGTGCGCGCCGAGGGGCTGTTCGGCGGCATCGCGATGCGGGCCGGCGATGGCCCGTCGTCGTTGATCGATGCGAAGGCGGTGACCGACCGCATCCGCGCGCATCCGGACTACCAGGAAGGCATGCCGGTGGTGCTGTACGGCTGCTACGGGCAGGACGGCGCGGTGTCGCTGGTGCAGGAACTGGCCACCGGCCTGAACGCGCGCGTCTACGGCGCCGACGGCCGGCTGGACGTCGATGCGTTCCGCGCGCCGGGCAGCGAGCTGGCCTATGGCGCGCGCCTGCGCGTCGCCGCCGATCCCGCCGCCATGGACGCGTCCGGCGCGCCGGTGCATGTCCGCGACGGCGGCCGCTTCCACGGCGCCATGCCGGCGCTTCCTGTGGTGGCAGTCACCGGCGGCGGCAAGCCGGTGCGCCCGCATGGCGCACGCGCCGCGGGCGATCCCGTGCCGGCCAGCTGGCAGCAGGTGCCGGACCGCTGGGCCGAACTGGCGCTGGGCGAGCCGGCGGTGCGCGTCAATGCGCCCCGCGACCATCTGGTGGTGGTCGGGGCCGTGCGCCCGGAGGGCGGCCTGCGTGGCGAGGCGGGCGAGGGCGTCGGCGCCCACGAGTTGGCGTTCCTGCTGGCGCACGACTGGGAGCCCGGCCAGCCCATCGTGCTGGCGCTGGACGGCGCGCATGGCCCGCAGGGCCGCATGCTGGCGCAGCAGGTGGCCGACGTGATGCGCACCGAGGTGCTGGTGCCCGATTTCGCGCTGCGCCGCGGCGCCTATGCGCCGGACCCGGCCAAGAGCCAGATCGACCTGGCGCAGGCCGGGCAATGGCGCCGCCTGTCGCCGCAGCCCGATCCCTACGCCGGCCACAGCTTCAAGATCGACCACCACGGCAACGTGTTCCTGCGCCGGCCCGACGGCACCCGCGAACGGGTGCGGCTGGAGATCTACCTTGGGCCGCGGCTGGGCAGCGGCGGCGCCAAGACCGTGTTCGCGCTCGGCAAGGACCTGGCGGTGGGCATTGCCAACGAGGCCTGGCTGGGCGACATGGTGCACGGCGAGCGCGCCGCCATGGCCGAGGCAACTGGCACACATGGGCTCAACACCGTGCGCAGCTACGGGCCGGCGACGTTCGAGGCGTTCGGGCGCCCGGCGATCGGCTATGAGCGCTATGCGGCCAGCACCAAGGACCTGTTCGACGCCGCCGGCCAGTTGCGGCCCGAGCATGCCGCGTTGCTGAACGAGCGGTCGGCGCGCGACATCGCCGCGATCGTCGACACCATGAAGACGCGCAACCTGCATCTGGGCGACGTGGAGTTCGCGCTGTTCCCGGACGGCGCGGTCAAGGTGGCAGACCTGACCCATGTCGAGACCGGCACGGCGGTGTCGCAGGGCAGCGCCGTGTACCGCATGCTGGACCGGATGCTGGAGGCAGCGCAGGCCAGGAACGGCGAAGGCAGCCCGGGCAGAGCGGGCGCAGAGGGCGCAGAGGGCGGGGTGGTGCGCGCCACCATCTCGCACGGCCCCGCCGGCAACGCGCCGCCGCCGGGCAGCAACGGCCCGCGGCCGTGGAAGGTGCGCACCGCGCTGGCGGTGTCGGCGGCCGGCACCTTTGCCGCGGCCTCAGGCGCCGCGGCGATCTCGGCGCAGACCGGTGCCAACCTGGTGCTGACCAGCGCCGGCTGCTTCATCTATCGCGGCAGCGTGGCGATGGGGCGCACGGTGCATGCCAACAAGGTGATCCGCCGCGCCGGCACGCATGCGCCGGCCGATATCGCCTGGCTGCGGCGCGCGCTGACCGAGAAGCCGGGCACCGCGGTATGGGGCATCAACGACAAGAACCAGCAGAAGTTCGCCAGGGCGCTGGACCAGCTCGACGCCTACGCCCACCACGCCGACAAGAAGGACCTGCCCGAGGCCCCGGACAAGATCCGCGAGGCGCAGGCGGTGATCGGCACCATCGGCGCGTCGCTGCTGACGCCCGACACCCGTGCCGGCCAGGTCAACGACGCGCTGCAGCTGGCCACGCTGGCGGTCAACAACGGCAACACCCTGCTGTGGTTCGGCGAGCACGGCGTGACCCAGGTCGGCGAGCCGCTGACCTACAGCAGCGCGGTGTTCCTGGCGGCCAATTCGGTGCTGAGCACGGTCAATTTCGCTGCGCGCGCGGGCTATCACACCGGCCTGGCCCAGCCCGCGCTGCTGGGCGCGCGGCTGCGCAAGTTCGTGATGAACGCGTATTCGGTGGGGGCGGTGCCGCTGGCCGCGGCCGACATGGTGCATACCGGCGGCGTGGTCGGCGCGATCGAGGCGGGCAGCCTGGCGGTGTTCGGCATCGGCGCGCACCTGCAGTCGCGCAACGAGCAGAAGCTGATCAACGCCGAGAAAAACCGGCTGGCCAAGGCCGCCGATCCCGACGCCGTGGACAAGCCGGTCACGCCGTGGCTGGCGCAGAAATGGGATTTCTTCGGCCGCGCCATGCCCAAGGGGCTGGTGCTGCTGGGCGGCGGGGTCATCGTCAACTTTGGCGCCAAGATCCTGGTGGAGCTGCTCAAGGACGAGGACAAGGCGGTGCCCACGCCCACGCCCGCGCCGACGCCGACGCCAACGCCGACGCCAACCGGCGGTCCATCGACGCCGCCGTCGACCGGTCCCGGCCAACCCACGCCACCGAACGTGCCACCCAAGGAACCACCGAAGGAAACCCCGCGCGAGCGCCCCGCAGCCGGAACGGTGCGCGTGCAGCCCTACAGCCCCGACCATGTCGCCGGTTCCACGCTATGGGGCATCGCCGGCGCGCATCTCGACACGCTGCTGTCCGACGGCCAGAAGGCCGAGGCACAGGCACAGGCAATGACGCCGGACCAGCAGGTGGCCAACTTCGCGCTGCGCGAACTGATCAACCTGAACCCGCGCTACCGGCTGGCCGACAACCCGGACCACCTGGAGCCCGGCTGGGAGCTGGACGTGACGCGATAGCGAACCTGGCCGCGCCGCGCTTCAGCGGCTGCCGTGGCGCTCCAGGTATTCCGCGAACTCGTCGCGCACCACCGCTTCGATGCGCGCGAGCTCGTCGTCGGCAATGTCCTCGAACAGCTTGCGCTTGCGCCGCGACAGCTCGCCGTGGTTCTGCACGATCAGGTCGATCAGGTTCGACAGCCGCGACTGGCGCAGGTCGAGCCAGGTCTCCAGCCGGGTCACGCTGGCGTCGTACGCGCGCAGGTACTGGATCTCCTGCGCCAGGTCCAGCTCGACGCATTGCTCGATGCACTCGAACACGAATTCGCACAGCGCGGTGGCGTCGAACGAGGCATAGAGCCAGTAGGGCTGCGGCGACTTGATCAGGATGGTGTCGCTGTCCGCATCCAGCGCGTAATTGAGCAGCGCCGTGCGCGGCGCGGAATAGGCCTTGAGCAGGCCGGCGTAGACGTCGATCTGCTTGAGCATGCGCGCCGACACCGGCAGCACCACGCCCTCGGGCGTCACGCCGGCCTGGCGCAGCAGGTGGTGGATCAGGAAGCGGTGGAGACGGCCGTTGCCGTCATAGAACGGGTGGGCAAAGACAAAGCCGAACGACACGCACGCCGCCACCACGATCGGGTTTGCCGCCCGGGTCTCTACCAGTCCCGCCACCGCGGCGATGCCGTCCATCATCGCGCCCAGCTGCGCCGGCGGCGGCGGAATATAGTCCGCGATATTGCGCAGCCGCCCGCCGCGCGACAGCCAGTTCTGCTGGTCGCGGAAGCGGTATTCGGCGCGCAGGCCCGAGATGATCTCGTTCTGCCACTCGCACAGCTGGGTCTCGGTCAGCGGGCCGCGCTGGCCGGCATATTCCAGCAGGCGCCGGAACTTGGCGACGCGCTGGTTATCGGGAATCTCGTGCTCGATCGAATAGGTCGAGCGGGTTTCGGCAAGGTAGAGATAGTCGACCGCACGCGCCAGCAGCTCCGGCTCCAGGCGCCGGATGGCACTGCCCACGCGGCCCGGCAGGTCGGCGGCAAGCCAGCGCGCCAGCTTCCCGGTGCGGCGCACCACCGGGCAGAACGCGGCAGGCCCTAGGTGGTTGTTCTGGATGCCGAACTGCAGGTCCGGCGTTGACGGGCCGGTCACGTATTCCGCTTCGTCCAGCGCCAGCACCCGGGGCGCGCCGGCCGGCAGCTTGTAGTCGAACTGCGCCCCCGCCAGCCATTTGGCATAGAACGCGCTGAGCCGGGCATAGCGCGAGTTCGGCGTGGCCGCCAGCCAGGCGCGCACGTCCTGGACCGCCTGCGGCTGCTCGAACAGCGCCGCCAGCACGGTCAGGTCCAGCTGTTCCTTCTTCAGCGCAAAGGTGAGGTGGTCCACCGTGGTGTCGCCGCCCCGGTAGCGGTTGCGGGGGTAGACCGTGCGCGTGGTGCCGTCCGGACCGGTGTGCGTGCTGAGCACGCCGGTCTTGTCCGACAGCGCCGAGGTGCAGCGCAGCGGCGGGACGCGCAGGCCGAACTGGCGGATCAGGGCGTCGTAGCCTAGTGGTGCATGAGCCATGCGGACCTTGGTGGAAGCTGGGGCAGATGCCGATGGAGCTTACCATAGCTTCTACAGGACTTACCAAAACGTCTACTGACAGACGGATTTTATCCATTCCATCTATACCGTGTCCAGCCGGCAGCGCATGCCGGCCTGCCCGGCGAGCCGGTTTTACGAGACGCTCTACTGTGTTTGCTCTTTTCTCTATTCCAAGCGCATGCGATGACTTTTTTGTCTACAGGGAGGCTGCGCCGCCGCCAGCGCGGGGGCATTTACAAATACCCCTCAAATGACAGTCCTGTCATTTAATGGCGGCGTTTCCATATAATCGGGCGCGTGCCCGGAAAATTTGCTCAGGGTTTTCTCTGAGTTTGCCTGTTAATCGACGTGAAACCCATTTTGCTATTTGACCCTTTCCAATAATCGCCTATAACTGCAACTACATGTTGCGGCCGATGTCACGCACCATGCCTCAGCCCGCCAGGTTCGCCTGCGGGCATTTTTTTTATGTTGGCGCGAAATTAATCGACGGCATTTATCCTGGATCTCCCGCTGCCCGGCGCCATAATCATGACAATTCTGTAATCATGACAGCGTTGTCATCATGACAATATTGTAATGATTATGCCCGTTTCTGGCCGCAGCGGATTCAGAAAAACAGCTCATCTATCGCGGCGCGTCCGCCGCGGCTCGGCCCCGGCAAAGGGATTGCCGGCGACCACCGGCAGCGGCCAGCGGTTTTGCATACATCTTCCGATGCCATTTTGTCGTGAATATCCGGCGCCTATCCGCACGCCGCATTAATTCAGTGAAAACCCTGCCCCGGCTTTCGCTTGACTTACTTGATATATCACATACTGTGTATCCCATCGCCGCTCCCAGTTGAGAGAGAGGTGAGGGCGGAGACCTCAGGTCGGCGTCGTTATAAGAGGCAAATAAATGCCAATGACATAGGAGACATGAAATGCCAGCAGCCACCCCTAAGCTGAGGCGCAGCGCGACCGCATATTTCCCCGCCCTGTCGCAAGTTAATGGCCAATCGATTCAAGGAGCGCGCTATGAGTAATCCATCGGCAGCGGGGCTGGGCGTCAATCACCAGGTCCCGGAAGGCACACGCTGGATCCAGCTGATCGTGGGGGTGGTGTGCATGATCGCCACCGCCAACATCCAGTACGCCTGGACCCTGTTCGTCCCGGAAATCCAGGACACCTACGGCTGGTCGCGCGCCAGCATCCAGATCGCGTTTACGGTCTTTGTGCTGGTCCAGACCTGGCTGGCACCGATCGAAGGCTACTTCATCGACAAGTTCGGGCCGCGCATGATGGTCGCGTTCGGCGCGGTCTTCATCGGCGCGGCGTGGTGCATCAACTCGCAGGCGACCACGCTGATGGGCTTCTATGTCGGCGCGGCGGTGGGCGGGCTGGGCGTGGGCTCGATCTATGCCACCTGCATCAACAACGCCCTCAAGTGGTTCCCGGACCGCCGCGGCCTGGCGGTCGGCCTGACCGCCGGCGGCTACGGCGCGGGCTCGGCGGCAACCATCCTGCCGATCGCGGCGATGATCGAGTCGCAGGGCTTCCAGCACACCTTCCTGTTCTTCGGCCTGCTGCAGGGTTCGCTCGCCTTCGTCGCGGCGTGGTTCCTGCGCTCGCCCAAGGCGCATGAAGTCAAGGCGTCGCAGAAGCTGGTCCAGGCCACGCGCGACTACACCCTGAAGGAAGCGCTGTGCACCCGGCTGTTCTGGCTGATGCTGGTCATGTTCGTGCTGGTGGTGACCGGCGGCATGATGGCGGTGGCGCAGCTGGGCGTGATCGCCAAGGACCTCGGCGTGAAGGAGTTCCAGGTCGACCTGCACTTCTTCGTGATGGCCGCGCTGCCGCTGGCGCTGATGCTGGACCGGATCATGAACGGGATCTCGCGGCCGCTGTTCGGCTGGATCTCGGACCACATCGGCCGCGAAAAGACCATGGTCATCGCCTTCACGCTGGAAGGCCTGGGCATCATCGCGCTGGGCTACTTCGGCAGCAACCCGTACGCGTTCCTGATCCTGTCGGGGGTGGTGTTCCTGGCCTGGGGCGAGGTCTACTCGCTGTTCTCGGCACTAGCCGGCGACGCCTTCGGCACCAAGCACATCGGCAAGATCTACGGCGTGCTCTATACCGCCAAGGGCATCGGCGCGCTGTTCGTGCCGATCGGCAACCTGATGATGGAAGCCACCGGCACCTGGTCCACCGTGCTCTACACGGTGGCGGCGATGGACCTGACCGCGGCCTTCCTGGCGATCATGGTGCTGCGGCCGGTGCTGAAGAGCCACGTTGCCAATGCCAGGAGCCTGTTCTCGAAGGAGGCGGCGGCAGCCGGAACTCAGGTACCTGCCTGAACGTGGACGACGGGGCGGCGGCAACGCCGGGCCCCGGGGCATTTCGTGGCAGCAAGGGCGGGCTTCTCCGGAAGCCCGCCTTTTGTTTTTCGGCGTGGCAGATCCCGCCGGGGCAGGGCAGCGCTGTGATACACCTACGCCTGTGCCAACCCATCCCGCCCGACGCGCGGCGCTTCCATGTTCCAGGTGCTTGCTCCCTGCCCATCGCTGACGCCCTATGTCGACGGCTACTGGTTCGTGCAGGACCTGGAAGGCGCCTACGCGGGCAGCGACATCGCCACCTGTCCGTACCCGGGCGCGGTGCTGTCGGTCAACTTCGGGCGGCCGAACGCGATGGTGGGGGGGCCGACCGTGCCGACGGTGTCGTTGCTCGGCTTCCAGTCGGCCAGCCGGCGCTGGCGTTCGTGGCCGGATACGTATTTCGTCATGGCGATGCTGAGCAGCGCGGGCCTGGCGCGGCTGTTTCCCGGCATCGGGCCCGACAGCAAGGACCAGTTGCTGGATCTCGCGGGTTACCTGGGAGACCGGGACAGCCACGCGCTCAGCGCCGACCTGAGTGCGGCCTGGCTGCCGGCGCGGATCGTTGCCCGGCTGGATGCCTGGCTGCTGCGGCGGCTCGCGGCGCTGCCGGCGCCGGCAATGCTGCAGCCGATGCGCGCGGCGCACGCGCTGTTGCGCCAGGGGCGGCAGGTGCAGGAGGTGGCCAGCCTGATGGCGGTCAGCCGGCGCCAGCTGAACCGCTGGTTCGCGCAGCAGCTGGGGCTGGGGCCCAAGCAGCTGATGGAGCTGGAGCGGCTGCAGCACAGCATCCAGGCGCTCCAGCGCGGCGCCGGCGATGCGCTGGACGGCTACAGCGACCAGGCCCACCAGATCCGCGCGTGGCGCCGGCGCGTGGCGCAGACTCCGGGCGCGTATGCGCGCCACGGGCAGTCACCGCTGGCGGCGTCTTTCGGGCAGCGTCCGGCCGGTGCGCCGGCCTTCTACCTCTGAGCGGTGCGCCGGCGGCGCAGGCCACCCACGTCCCAAACGTTCAAGACAGCGTTCCCGCGCGGCCGCATGCTGGCGGCCTGAACGGAGGGAATCATGAACGCTGCAGACTTGCCGCCGGAGCGCGGCTTCATCACCTATACGGATGGCACCACCGTCTTCGAAGGCTACGTCGCCCGGCCTGCCGGCATGGCCGCGTCAGGCACGCCGTGCGTGCTGCTGGCCCATGAGTGGAGCGGCCTGAACGCGGCGATGCGCCGCTGCGCCGACCGCTTCGCGGCACTGGGCTATCCGTGCTTCGCCGCCGACGTGTACGGCAAGGGCGTGCGCGGCGACGAGCGCGGCGACAACGCGCACCTGATGGACCCGCTGATGGCCGACCGCCGCCTGCTGCGGCAGCGGCTGCTGGCGGGGTTTGAAGCGGCCAGGCGCTTGCCCGGCGTAGACCCACAGCGGATGGCCGCGGTCGGGTACTGCTTCGGCGGCCTGTGCGCGCTGGACCTGGCGCGCGCCGCCGCGCCCGGGCTGGTGGCCGCGGTCAGTTTCCACGGCGTGCTGCAGCCGCCGCGCATCGGCCCGCAGGGTGCGATCGGTGCCAGCGTGCTGCTGCTGCACGGCTGGGAAGACCCGGTGGCGCCGCCCGCCGACGTGCTCGGCATCGCCGCGGAGCTGACCTGGGCCGGTGCCGACTGGCAACTGCATGCCTATGGCCACGCGCGCCACGCCTTCACGTTCGAGGGCGCCAACTTCCCGGAGCGCGGCATTGCCTATGATGCCGCGGCCGACCGGCGTTCCTGGGCGGCCAGCGCGGCGTTCCTGGCGGAGCGGTTCGCGGTGGCTGCGACAGGCACGCCGGCGTAGCGACATCAGATTGCCTGCTGCCGCGTCAGCCTCGCGCGGCAATGGATGCAGGCATCGCGCACCATGAAATTCACCAGCGTCGGCGAGACCCCCAGCTCCGACGCGATTTCCTTCTGCGTCATGCCCTGCAGCCGGCACATCTCGAACGCGCGCTGGGTGCGCTCGGGCAGTTCCGCCAGCGCGCCGGCCAGCGCGCACAACGCCTGGCGGTCCATTGCGATGACGTCGGGCGTGGTCGTCGGCGACGGCGCGTTGATGCCTTCGTCTTCGTGTGCCATCCATTTCTGCTCCAGCGTCTGCCGGCGGTAGGTGTCGATGGCAAGGTTGCGCACCACCTGGAACAGGTAGCTCAGGCGGCAGCGGATCGACGGCTCGTCGGCCATGCCGCGCAGGCGCAGGAAGGCGTCCTGGACCACGTCCTCGGCCTGGTCGCGCGTGCCGACGATGCGCGCCGCGGCACCGACCAGCGCGCGCCGGTTGGCTACGAATAATCCGAGCAACGAGTCGCCTGCCAGGACAGGGACGGGGCGTAGGCCTGGGTCGGTCAGCGAAAGCATGGGGCGGCTCCTCGGATTGCTGCAATGCGGAGCCTTACGTTAATACGAATGCGAATGATTCGCAATAAAGGAAAATGTAACGCAGATGTTATCAGGATTGAAATTAATGGCACGGTTTCGGCATATGAGAGAAATTAAATTTCTCGCTCGGCGCTTCGTCTAGGGCGTGGCTTGGCCGGCGCTAGCCATTTTCCGAGCCGGCCACGCATGACTAAATTTGTGTCGCCGCCATTCGTCCCAAACCGGATGGAATGCCGAGACCTTGCCCCCGCCGCCGCCGCCTTCCCGCGCCGCATCCCCGCGCCGCTGCCGCAGCTATCGCTGTGGCAGGTGGAGCTGGCCGATCCCGGGCATGCGCGCGCGATCGCGGCGGCCGACTGCCTTTGCCAAACCGAGCAGGCGCACTGCGCCACGCTGCGACAAGCGGCTGATCGCAGGCGCTTCACGGGCGCGCGCGTGGCGTTGCGTACCGTACTGGCGCAGTGGCTGGATTGCGCACCGTCCACGCTGCGCTTGCGCACGGGAAGCCATGGCAAGCCCTATGTCGAAGCGGCGGGCGCACCGGCGTTCAATGTCGCGCATGCGGGGGACTACGCGTGGATCGCGCTGGCGGAAGCAGGGGAGGTCGGGGTCGATATCGAGCGGATTGACCCGGCGTTGGGTCAGGCAGAGATGCACGAGATCGCCGCGCACTGCCTGACGCCGCGCGAACGCGCGTGGCTGGCGCTGTTGCCGGCGCACGCCCGGCCGCGCGCGTTCTTCACGCTATGGACCGCCAAGGAGGCGCTGCTGAAGGCGCTGGGCCTGGGGATTGCCGACCACCTGCGGCATGTGTCGGTGATGGCGGACGGGCCGGGCGGTGCGTGCCGCCTTGCCGTGCTGCGTGAACCCGGCCAGCTCGCCGGGCATGCGGCGGCGCTGGCGCGGATGCAGTTGTACCGCGTGGCCGGCCCGGACGGTTACGCGGCGGCGATGGCCTGGGTGCCGCCCGCCTGAGCCGCCTGCGCCATCCAGCGGCGTTCGCCCGCGAGCGCGTCGTGGATGTCGCTGGCGATTTCCTCGGCACGCGCGGGCAGCACCGACAGCAGCGTGTCGCTCAGGCCGTGGCTGCTCTGGCAGAACCCTTGCAGGTACACCGGCACCGCCAGCTCCGGCGCTGCCTGCACGCGGTAGTTGCGGTCCACGCGGTAGTCGCCCAGGTAGCGCGCCAGCGGTGCCAGCAGCCGGCGATGGCTTTCGCGCTCGTAGCCGGTGGCGAGCACCACGGCGTCGTAGCGGCGCGTGTCGGTGTCGGCCGGCGCGCCCGGCGCGGTCGCGCCGATGGCCAGCTCGATGCCGCCGGCGCCGGCGTGGGCGGCCTGAACCGCCTTGCAGGTCAGCAGGTTGGCGCGGAACTGCCCGCTTACCTTCTGGCGGTACAGCATGGCGTAGATCTGGTCGATCAGGTTGGCGTCGATGACCGAGTAATTGGTGTTCAGGTATTCCTCGATCAGCCGGTCGCGGCCCGCCTGCGCCTGCTCGAACACCACGTCGGTGTAGGCCGGCGCGAAGATCTCGTTGACGAACGGGCTGTCGTCGGCCGGCTTCAGCGCCGCGCCGCGGATGATCCAGTCGACCTTGACCGAAGGATAGTTGTCGTGCAGGTCGATAAAGGCCTCGGCAGCGCTCTGGCCGGCGCCGATCACGGCAATGCGCATCGGCTTGCCGCTGGCGCACGGCTGCGTGCCGATCCAGCCCAGGTAGCCGCTGTGGTGGGTCAGGCGCGGGTCGCCGCGCAGGCCGGCAAATGCCTCGGGAATGCGCGGCGTGCCGCCGGTCGACAGCACGACGGCGCGCGCCAGCCGCGTGTGTTCGCGGCCCTGCGCGTCGACCGTCACCACGCGCACGCGCCCGATGCGCCCGTCCTCGGCTACCGGCTCGATCCGCGCCACTTCCTCGCCGTGGCTGCACTGCGCGGCAAAGTGGCTGGCGGCCCAGCGCAGGTAGTCGTTGTACTCCATGCGGCTGGGGTAGAACGTGCGCAGGTTGATGAAGTCGACCAGGCGCCCGTGGCGGTGCAGGTAGTTGATGAAGCTGTACGGGCTGGTCGGGTTGCGCAGCGACACCAGGTCCTTCAGGAACGAGATCTGCATCTCGCTCTGGGCCACCAGGGTATTGCCGTGCCACTGATAGTCGCGCTGCTTCTCGATAAAGTGCGCGTCGAGCGCGCGGCCGGCCGCGGCCTGCTCCTGCAGCGCGATCGCCAGGGCCAGGTTGGACGGCCCGAAGCCGATGCCGATCAGGTCATGGGCGGCCGGGGAAATCTCGCGTAGCGTCATGGGTTCGGTCCTTGCTGGGCAGTCGAAGAAGAGGCCGGGGCGGGGAACAGCAGGTGTTCGCCAAAGAAGCGCTCGCGCAGCAGCATCACCAGCATGGCGCGCTTGTGCGGGAAGTCGAATTCCTTGACCTTGGCAAAGCCGGCCTTGTCGAGGTTGGCGATCTGGCGCACGTGGTCGGCGCGCGGCTCGCCCACGATGCGCTGGGTGCGCGGGTCGTCGAGGAACTGGTAGTGCTGGATCGCCGGGAACCACGCGGTCAGGAAGGCCTTGCCGCGGAAGGCCGGCTCGCCGATCAGCACATGCCAGCCGCGGTCGTGGTCGTGCGCGTCGTAGAACGGCGCGATGCGGTTCTCCTTGGCCCAGTACACCTCGAAGTAGCCGAACGGGGCGTCGTCGAACGCGGCGACCAGCGGCAGCATGTGCGGGTCGTCGATCAGGCCCTGCAGGTAGGCGCGGTGCCTGGCCTCGTCGCCTTCCTCGTTCCAGAAGTACGCCACGTCGGGGTCGTTCATCCATCGGTGCAGCAGCGGCAGGTCGCGCTCGAGCTCGGCGGCGCGCAGCGTCAGGGTGCGGTCCAGCCACGGAATATGGCGCGCATAGACCACGCCGTGCGGCTTGGGCGCGCGCTGCGGATGGCGCTTGCCGTCGGTCAGCGTGTAGCGCAGCGGGTAGGGGCCGGCGCAGGGCGCCAGGTACAGCTCGGGGCGCTGCCACAGAAACTCGGCATGCGCCACGCTGCCGCGCGCGCCGGATGGGTCGCGCGCCAGCACGCCGAGCGCATGCAGCCGTTGCTCGGCGTCGCGCGATTCCAGCTGCACGCGCAGCGTGCGCGGCGCGCCGTGCGCGAACGCGGCGTCCAGCGCCGCCGTGGCGGCATGCGCCAGCGCTGCGGCATCGGCCTCGGTATCGAGCAGCCGCAGCGCATCGCCGTCCAGCGCAAAGCGGACCGGCGCGGCGGCGGGCTGCGTGACGGTCAGGCTGGCGCCGTCGAAGCGGCTTTCGCAGCGCAGCGCGGCATTCGCGGCGAATGACACGTGGCGGGGGAAGGGAGAGAGCGTAGTCGGCATCGAAGTCCTGTGCAGGCGAAGCGATGGTTGCGGGGCGGCGCGTCCGGGCTGCCCGTCATGCCTATCGAGACGAGGCAGCGCGCGCTGAATTTAGGTCTTCCGTGCGCAGGGCCAGGACATCCGGCACGGCAGCGAACGCGTGCGCCAGCGCCTCGGCGATGTCCTCATGCGCCTGCGCGGCCTCGGCAACGATATTGCCCATGCGCAGGAACTCATGGACCATGCCCGCGTACTCGCGCACCGTCACCGGCACGCCGGCATCGGCCAGCTTGCGCGCATAGGCGCGGCCCTCGTCGCGCAGCGGGTCGCATTCGGCCAGCACCAGCAAGGCCGGCGCCACGCCGCGATGATCGGGCGCCAGCAGCGGCGCGAAGCGCCAGTCGGCGCGGTCGCCGGCATCGCGCAGGTACTGGCGGTAGAACCATTCGATGGTCTCGGTATCGAGCAGGTAGCCCTGGCCGTAGCGCCGGTGCGAATCGGTGTCGGTGTGCCCGCCCAGTCCCGCATAGCACAGCACCTGCAGGCAGGGCTGCGGCAGCGCCGGGTCGTCGCGCGCGGCCAGTGCCAGCACGGCGCTGAGCGTGCCGCCGGCGCTGTCGCCGCCCACCGCGATCCGGGCCGGGTCCAGCCCCAGCCCGGCGGCATGCGCGCCCAGCCAGGCCAGCGCGTCGATGGCATCGTGGACGGCGGTGGGGAAGCGGTGCTCGGGCGTCAGCCGGTACGCCACCGACAGCACCGCGCACGGCGTGCGCTGCGCCAGCGCGCTGCACAGCGCGGCATGCGAGTCCAGGCTGCCGACGGTGAAGCCGCCGCTATGGAAATGCAGCAGCACCGGCAGCGCCGGGCCGTCGCCATGCGCGCGCGGCGCATAGAGGCGGGCATCGAGCTGCTGGCCGTCGCGGGCAGGCAGCAGCAGTGCTTCGACCCGCGCCAGCGGCTCCGGCGGCAGGTCCAGCGCGGCCGAGGCGGCGTCGAACTCGCGCCGCGCCTGGGCCGGGGTGAGCTGATGGATGACCGGGCGCTTGCCGGCCGCGGTGGCGATTTCCACCATGTCGAGCAGCGCTTCGAGATCGGGATGCAGGGCCATGATCGTTGCGGATGGGATGGACGAAGAACGGCTGGCGGCGCGTCAGGCGGCGGACGCTTCGGGCAAGCGCGTGAGGTCTTGCGGCGCGGTGTCGGCGGCAATCTGCCCGTTCTCGATCCGGATCACCCGGTCGGCCAGCCCGAAGTAGCGGTCGTCGTGCGAGATCACCAGCACCGCCTTGCCCTGCGCGCGCAGTTCCGGCAGCACCTCGCGATAGAAGATGTCCTTGAACAGCGGGTCCTGGTCGGCTGCCCATTCGTCGAGGATCAGCACCGGCCGGCGCTCCAGGCAGGCGACGATCAGCGCCAGCCGCTTGCGCTGGCCCTGCGACAGCGCCTGCGTGGTGAAGCGGCCCGCGCGCACGCTGACCTTGTGGCCAAGCTGGAAGCGCTCGATCAGCCGGTTGGCCAGGGCCTCATCCTGCGGATCGTGCGCGAGCAGCGTGTCGAACAGGTGGAAGTCCGAGAACACCGCCGAGAACAGCGCCCGGTAGTCGGCCAGCCGCGCCGGGTCCGCCGCCTTGCCGTTATGCAGCAGCCGGCCCGACAGCGGCGGGTACAGGCCCGCGACCAGCTTGGCCAGCGTGGTCTTGCCGCTGCCGTTGCCGCCCACCAGGAACACGATCTCGCCGGCGCGCAGCACCAGGTCGACTGGGCCCAGCGCGAAGAAGCTGTTCTCGCCTTCGTGGAAATAGCGGTGGCTGGCCCCGTCGAGCGCGACCGACGAGAACGGCGCGGCGGGCGCCGCGCCCGGCGGCGCTTCCGGGTCGGCATCGGCACCGAGCGCTTCGATGCGCGCGTAGGCGACGCGTGCCATGCTCAGCGCCGGCAGCGCGTTCAGCAGCGATTCCAGCGGCGACATGATGTAGAGGAACATGATGGTGAAGCCGGTCATCACCGCGGGGTCGAGCGGCGTCGCGCGCGGCGCGAACAGCACGCCGCCGATCACCGCGAAGAACAGGAAGCTGCCGAACCCCAGCGCCACGAAAAAGATCGACAGCCCGCGCGTGCGCGCCGCGCGCACCGCTTCCAGCGTGGCGCCCAGGCTGTCGCGCAGGAAGCTGCGCTGCTTGTCATGGTTGAGCTTGAGTTCGCGCGCACCCGCCACCAGCGCCTTGAACTGGCCGTGCAGCGCGTCCTGGGCGATGCCGGCCTGCTTCAGGTGCACCAGCGCGCGGCGGTGGTTCCGGTGATAGATCCACGAGCCGACGCCCAGGATGGCGCAGGCAATGGCGAAGGTCGGCAGCGACAGCCACGCCAGGTAGCCCAGGCAGCCCAGCACCACCATGGCGTTGGTCAGCACCACCGGAATCACCGACAGGCCGTTGGCGACATGGGTGCTGTCGTCCGCCAGCGCCGCCTGCACGCGCGCATTGCCGGTCTGCTCGATATGCGGATAGGGCGCGCCGATAAAGCGTTCGCAGATCTGCGCGCGGATGCGCGCCAGCGCGCTCTGGCTGACGCGCACGAACAGCGTCGACGCCAGCGTGCGGCAGGCCAGCACGGCGACGGCCAGCGCCGCGAACGGCAGCGCCAGCCGCGGCGCCTCGGCGCCCTGCGTGGCCAGCACGCGGTTGATCAGCGCCACCATGCCGACCGCGCACAGGCCCGCGGCCAGGCTGGCCGCGGCGGCCAGGACGATGGTGAGGCGCAGCGTGCGCGGCAGGGAGGCAAATAGCGTCATGCGGGCTTGGATTGAGGGTCGTTACTGACCCGATGACGTGCGGCCGCGCGGGAAAATTAGGTCGTCGGCGAATAGCGGGGACAGGTGGACGCGCACGGATGGATGCGGATGACTTCGTTGATGCGCCGGCCCTCACCCCCGGCCCCTCTCCCGCACGCGGGAGAGGGGAGCAAACAGGCGGGAAACATCAACCGCAGTCCCTCACCCCTAAGCCACAAGCCGGTTGCGCCGGTAATTTCCAGGCCGCGGCATTCGTCTTCCGTGACGTAGCCCCCGCATAGGGCATGCGGGGCGAACGCACCAGAAACCCAATGATCCCCATCCTTGCGCCGTTTTTTACCGGACCGCTGCGCCCGTTCGCCGAGCGCCTCGCCCTTGGCGCGCAGTCAGCGCTGCCCCCGGTCAGCGCCGCGGCGCTGGACCGCAGCTGGGCGGATGCCTGCCTCGCCAGGCTCGCGCAGGCGCTGGGCTGCGACGACCGGCGCGCGCTGGCCGCGGCATGGTTTCGCGACTACACGCTCGCAGTGCTGCCGGGCGCGCTGGTGGCGGCAGCGCTGCATCGGCGCAGCCTGCCGTTCGATGATCCGGCGCTCGAATGGAAAGGCGCGGCCGACGGCCGTCTCGCCAGCCTGGTGCTGCCCGATGACGGTGCGCCGGAAACGGGGACGCTGCCGCGCTTGCTGTCGCCCCTGCTCGGGCAACACCTGCCGCAGGTGGTGGCGGCATTTGCCGCCGCCGCACGCGTGTCGCCGCGGCTGCTCTGGTGTACCGGTGGTGTCGCCGCCTCGGGCGTCGCGCGGCAACTGGCCGCACATCCCGCGCTTGCGGCGGCACAGCGCGCGGAAGTGCTCGCGTGGAACGGCAACGCCATGTCCGCCGACGGCTTCGCCAATCCGTTCCACGGCGCCTTCCGTCCGGGCGCGGCGCCCGGGCTGCCCGGCGTGGCGCCGGTGCGGCGCGTCTGCTGCCTGAACCACCGCCTGCCAGGCGAGGGGTACTGCGGCACGTGCCCGCTGGTGGCGGATGGGCGGACACGCGCGGCGCTCAGCGCTGCGGAGATTGCCCCCGCCCGCGCCACTGCCGCCACAGCCAGCGCGCGGTGACCGCGACCGGCACGCCCAGGCCGATCCAGCACAGCGCATCCCACGCGCCGTCGCCAAAAATGCCGGCGGCAAGGCCGCCCAGCGACAACGCGCCCAGCAGCAGCGGCATCGGCCAGGTATCGTCGATCAGTTTCATGCCTGGTCTCCCGACAATTGCGGCGGCAGCGCTGCGCGCGCGTCCTCGCGGCTGCGCCGCGGCCGCTTGAGCCAGAAGATCAGTCCGGTCACGGTGGCCCCCGCCGTGATCACGGTCAGCAGCGCCCACAGGACCTGCAGCGGCCTGCCGGCATAGTCGCCGAAGTGGAACGGGGCCGACAGCAGCAGCACCTGCAGGTACCACGGCATGCCGCGCACCGCGGCGACGCTGCCGTCGCCGGCATCGACCAGCACGATCGCATAGACGCGCTTCTGCAGCTCGGTATGGCCGCGCAGCACCACGCCGTAGTGGCGGCCGGTGGAGAACTCGGTGCCGGGGTAGAACACGAAAGCAGGGTCCTTGCCCGGCACGGCCCGGTGGGCGGCGTCCAGCGCGCGGTCGACCGGCACCAGTTCCGGCGGCGTCGGCCCGGGCAGCGTGGCGATCAGGTGCTGCAACTCGGTCTTCTGCCACAGCCCGATGATCAGCGGGGAAAAAGACAGGAAGGTGCCGGTCAGCCCGACCACCAGCGCCCATACCATCACCACGATGCCGAACAGGTTGTGCAGGTCCGCCTGCACCACCCGCACCGGCTTGCCGAAACGCACCAGCCCGAACGCCAGCTTGCGCATGAAGGGCCCGTACAGCACCAGGCCGCTGATCAGGCTGAGCGCGAACAGCACGCCGATAAAGCCGATGAAGAACTGCCCGGGCAGGCCCAGGAACAGGTTCAGGTGCAGCTTCAGGATAAAGCCGCTGACGGTCTCGCCGGCCGGCCCGGGCTTGCGCGGCGCGCCGGTCGCGGCATCGAACTGAAGGGTGGTGCCATGGCGCAGCTTGGGCTCGCCGGGCGGGCCGACGCGCACGCCGACGGCATCGGCGTCGTCCTCGGCGAAGGCGATCGACTTGGGCGCCTGGCCGGGGTGGGCGGCGCGCGCGGCATCGACCATGCCCTGCAGCGGCGGGCGCTGCGCGGGCACGGGCAGGGTGCGTTCGGCGGACACCAGGCCGTGGTGTTCCTGGCCGGCCAGCGCGTCGATGTCCTCGTGGAAGATCAGCAGCAGGCCGGTGAGGCACAGCACCAGCAGGTTCAGGGTGCAGAGCAGGCTGGTCCAGCGGTGGATCGCGTACCAGAAGCGCAGCGTGGGGGCTTTCATGTGATGGAACTCCTGCAAGGCAGCGGCCCCGCACCCGTAGCGGGTGCAGGGCCGTGCCTGCCGTCAACGGTTGGCTTGCAACGCCATGCCGGGCTTACCAGCGGTACGTCACCGTGCCGATGATGGTGCGGCGACGGCCGTAATAGCAGTTGGTGGCGCTGTCGCAGGCGGCAACGTAGGTCTTGTCGAACAGGTTGTTGACGTTCAGCCGCAGCGTGTAGTGCCGCGCAAACGAATAGCTCGCGGCCAGGTCGACCAGCGTGAAGCCGGGCACCTCGGTCACGTTGGTCTGGTCGTAGGTCTTGCTGACGTAGCGCACGCCGCCGCCCAGCCAGACCCCGGCAAGGAAACCGCCGGAGAGCCGGTAGTCCGCCCACAGCGATGCCATGTGCCGGGGCACGTATTGCGGCGTCTTGCCGGCGTTGGGCGCATTCGGGCCCGCCTTCGTGACTTCGGCATCGGTGTACGTGTACGACGCCAGGATGTTGAAGTTCGGCGTGACCGACCACGTGCCTTCCAGCTCCACGCCGCGCGAGCGCACCTCGCCCAGCTGCGACGAGAAGCCGTTGACCGGCGACGTGGTCAGCACGTTGGCCTGGGTCAGGTCGAACAATGACATCTGGGCGAAGCTGCGGCTGCCGGCGGGCTGCCACTTCAGCCCGGCCTCGTACTGCTTGCCGGTGGTGGGCTGCGGCGTGCCGCCGCCGAACAGCGGCACCGCCGTGGCCGGCTCGAACGAGGTGGAATAGCTGACGTAGGGCGACAGGCCGTACGGTCCTTCCCACAGCAGGCCGGCGCGGCCGGTGAACTTGCCGTCGTCGCTGCCGGTGCGGGCAACGGCGTTGGTCGACAGCGTGCGCGTGTCGGTGTCGACCTTGGCCTTGTCGTAGCGGCCGGCGAGCTGCAGCATGAAGCGGTCCGAGATCCGCACCATGTCCTGCAGGTAGAAGCCGATCTGGCTGCGCGTGGTGTCCTCGTCGGTCTGGTAGTTGGGGGCGACGAAATTGCCGTAGACCGGGTTGAAGATGTTCAGCGGCGGCTGTGCGGCCGGCGTGTTGCCGGTCAGGCCGCGCAGGCGGCTGAAGGTCGAACGCGAATAGTCGATGCCGGTCAGGATGGTATGGTCGAAGATGCCATGCTTCACCTTGATCTGTGCCTGGTTGTCGACCGTGAACAGATCGAACGACTCGTTCGAGCGCAGGCCGATGCGACGCAGCAGGTAAGGGCCGTTGGGCGGATTCGCCACCAGCCCCCCGTTGCCGCCGATGTTCTCGTAGCTGACGTACATGTGGCCGTAGCGCAGGTTCTGGCGCAGCGTCACGGTATCGTTCAGGCGATGCGAGAACTCGTAGCCGGCCAGGTACTGCTCGCGCTTGAAGCGGTCGAAGCCGGGCTCGCCGGTGAACAGGTCGGTCGGGATCTTCGAGCCGTTGGCCAGCGGCGTGACCGTGCCCAGCGCCGGCAGGAAGTTGGCGCTGTTGCCGGCGTTGTCGTGGTAGATCTGCGCGTAGGCGGTGAAGCTGGTGGCGTCGGTGGGGCGCCAGGTGATCTGCGGCGCGATGAAGAAGCGGTCGTCGCCGGCCATGTTGGTCTGCGTGCCGCTGTCGCGCGCCAGCGCGGTCAGGCGGTACAGCACCTTGCCGTCCTTGTCGAGCGCGCCGGTGAAGTCGCCGGAGACCTCCTTGCGGTCATAGTTGCCGAAGCTGAGGTTGATCTCGTTGGCGGTCTCGGCCTGCGGCCGCTTGCTGATCTGGTTGACCAGGCCGCCGGGCGAAGTCTGCCCGTACAGCACCGACGACGGGCCGCGCACCACGTCGACGCGCTCCATGCCGTACGGGTCCAGTTCCCAGCCGCCGTAGCCGCCCGAGGCCGGCAGTTTCAGCCCATCCAGGTACTGGCTGTTCTGCGACACGGTGAAGCCGCGGATCATGTAGAAGCTGCGCCGGGTATCGACGATGGGCTCGGTGCGCACGCCGGCGCTGTAGCGCAGCGCCTCCTCGACCCGCTGCGCCCCCTGCGCGCGCATCTGGTCGGCGGTGATGACGCTGATCGACTGGGGCGTGTCCGCGACCGGCACATCGGACTTGGTGGCGGACACCGACTTCTTGTTCGCCGGCCCGTAGTTTTCCACGCTGTCAGCGCGCACGCTGACGGCGGGCAACTGTACCTCCGCAGTCGTTCCCGCCTGCGCCGTGCCGCTGTCCTGCGCGTGCGCGCACTGCATGGAGGCCGCCAGCGCCAGCGCCGTCAGCGCAAAGGGTTGATGGCTTGACCGGCCCTGGCTCGGGCGACCCGTTCTACCGCTGTGCATATTCCTCCTGACATTCGGCGTTCTTGATTTCGGCCGTATTGTAAATGCAAATCATTGTCATTAGCGTTAAAAAGTTTCATTCACGCCTCCTACGTCGGGAGGGTGGCCGTGCCGGTAGCGGGGTGTCGCGCTTCGGTAATGGGCTCGGGGCGGGCCCCGACACTGCGGCGCAGCTGCGCCAGCAAGCGCGGGTCGCGCACGATCGCGTGGTGGTCCACACCTTCCAGTACGGTCTCTTCGCGCGGGGCACCGAGCCAGCCGGCCAGCCGCGCGGCAGCGCCGTCGCGGCCGGCGCGCCACCACAGCGCGCGGGGTGCCTGGACCACGGGCAGCGCGCGCTGGGCCGCGGCGAGCAAGCCGAGCCGATGCGCGGCCAGGAACATGTGCGCCAGTTCGTCGGCCCCCAGCGCTGCCTGCGGCGCCGCCGAGGCGGCAATGCACGGTGCCAGCAGCGCGCGCACCGCTGCGGCATCGGGCTCGGGCGCTGCATCGGCAGGCAGCGCGGGCGGTGCCGCATCCGGCAGCAGGCGTGCGGAAAAAGCCGCCAGCGCGGCGGGCCAGCCTGGCGTCGCGGCGCCGGCGTGCGGCCGTGGCTCCGGAACGAACGGATCGACCAGCCCCAGCCATTGCACGGTCTGTCCCTGCGCTTCCAGTTCGCGCGCCATCAGCGTGGCCAGCGTCGCGCCGAGCGACCATCCCAGCAGCAGGTAAGGCCCTTGCGGCTGCACGGCGCGCCATTCGCGCACATAGTCCGCCGCGATCGACGCCAGCGACGCATCGCGCCACGCCGGATCGGCCAGCGCGCGCGCCTGGAAGCCGTACACCGTGCGCTGCGCGCCAAGCTGCGCGACGATGGCGTCGTAGTCGAACAGCGTGCCCAGCGCTGCATGGATGCAGGCAATCGGCGGCAGCGTGGCGTTGGCCGGCCCCGCCGCGAGCACGCGCAGCGCGGCGGGCTTGGCGCCCGGCCCGGCCACGGCGGGCTCGCCATCCGGCAGCAACTGCCCGATGGTCGGCGTGCGCATCAGGTCGCGCAGCTTCAGGTCGAGTCCCAGCGCCCGGTTGGCACGGACGCGGGAAATCACCTTCAGGCTCAGCAGCGAATCGCCGCCGAGCGCGAAGAAGTTATCGTCCAGCCCCACGCGCGGCACGCCCAGCACGTCCTGCCATACCTGGGCGAGCCAGCGTTGCGCTTCGGTTCGGGGCGCCACGTACTGGTCGGAGGTTTCGTCGCCTGGCACAGGCAGTGCGCGGCGGTCGAGCTTGCCGTTGGGGGTCAGCGGCAAGGTGTCGAGCACGACGAAGGCTGCAGGGACCATGTAGTCGGGCAGTTCGGCGGCCAGCGCGGCGCGCAGTGTCGCGCCTTCCAGCGTCGCGCCTGCAGCGGGCACCACGTACGCCACCAACCGCGCACCCGACGGTCCCTCGGCGGCGATCACCGCCGCATTACCCACTCCGGCTTGCGCCAGGATGCGCGCTTCGATCTCGCCCGGCTCGATACGGAAGCCGCGGATCTTCAGTTGCTGGTCGATGCGGCCAAGGTATTCGAGCTGACCGTCAGGCAGCCAGCGCGCCAAGTCGCCGGTGCGGTAAAGGCGCGCGCCGTCGCCAGCAAACGGGTCGGGTACGAAGCGCTCGGCGGTCATGCCGCCCTTGTTCAGGTAGCCTCGCGCCAGCCCTTCGCCGCCGATATACAGCTCGCCGGCGACGCCCGGCGGGACGAGGTTCAGCTCGGCATCCAGCAGGTAGCAGCAGCGCGCACCCACCGGGCGCCCGATCGGCGCGTAGGTGCCGGAGAACTCCGCTTCGGGCGCATCGGCGCGGACCTTCCATACCATCGGCGTGACCACGGTTTCGGTGGGGCCATAGCCGTTGATAAAGGACCGCGGCGCCAGCGCTCGGCGCGCCTGCGCAAACGCGGCGCGCGGCATGGCCTCGCCGCCGAAGGAGTAGAGCGCCACCGGCGGGCGCTCGCCGCTCTGCTCGCAATACTCGGCCAGCTGGCGCAGGTAGGCGGGCGGGAAGCCGGCGTTGGTGACACCGTGGCGGGTCATGGCCGCGGCGGTCTGCTCGGGCGTCCACAGCGCATCGTCGCGCAGCAGCAGCGAGCCGCCGCAGGCAAGCGCGCACAGCCAGCGTTCATGGGCGCCGTCAAAGGCGAACGAGAGGAAATGCAGCTCGCGCGAATGCGGGCCCATCTCGTAGGCGTCGATGGTCGCGGCCACATGCATGGCAAGCGGGCCGTGCGCGACGCAGACGCCCTTGGGCCGGCCGGTGGAGCCGGAGGTGTAGATCACGTAGGCAAGCTGGCCGGGGTGGACCGGCTGCTCCGTCAGCGGCGCGATCTGCTCATCGACGGTGTCGAGCGTCAGCACCGGCAGCGATGCCGGAGCGGGCAGCGTATCGAGCAGGGCCGGCTCGGTGACGAGCAGCCGGATCGCACTGTCGTCGAACAGGTAGGCCAGCCGGTCCTTCGGGTAAGCGGGATCGAACGGCACGTAGGCGGCGCCGCTGCGCATCACCGCCAGCAGCGCGACGACCAGGTCGGGCGAGCGCGACAGGGCGATGCCGACGCGGTGCTCGGCGCCGATGCCGCGCGCGTGCAGCACGGCGGCGAGGCGGTCGGCGCGGGCCAGCAGCTCGCCGTAGCGCAGGGCCTGGTCGCCGCAGATGACGGCGACGGCTTCAGGATTGGCCGCGGCGTGGCGGGCGATGTGCGCATGCACGGGCAGGTTCTCGCCCGCAGGCGGCGCGCCCCGGCCCAGCGCCAGCAGCGCGGTGCGCTCTTGCTGCGTCAGCAGGCTGAGCGCGCCGACGGTCTGCCCGGGCACGGTGCCGATCGCTTCCAGCAGCCCAGTCATCTGCGCACAGATGCGCGCCACCTGCGCGGCGTCGAACGCGCGCCGCATGTAGGTAAAGCCCAGCCGCAGGGTCTGGCGCAGGCTGACCTCGACGTCCATCTCGTATTCGGTCAGCCCCGTGCTGCCTTGCGTCTGCAAGCGCAGCCCGCTGCGGCTGGCCGATGCCAGCGCGTCTTCGAGAGGGAAGTTCTCGAACACCAGGATGCTGTCGAACAGCCGCTGGCCGGCCTGGCCGCCCCAGCGCTGGAGGTCGGACAGCGGCGTATGGCCGTGCTCGCGTGCGGCCAGGTTGAAGGCCTGCAGTTCGCGCAGCCAGTCGCCCAGCGCCTGTTCGGGCCGCGGTGCGGACAGCACCGGCAGCGTGTTGATGAACAGTCCCAGCATCTGCTGGCTGCCCGGCACGTCGGCCGGGCGCCCGGCCACGGTGGCGCCGAAGGCCACGCGGCGCTGGCCGGTGTAGCGCTGCAACAGCAGCAGCCACGCGGCCTGCACCACGGTGTTGAGCGTGACCTTCTGCGCGCGGGCGTAGGCCGACAGCCGCTCGGTCAGCGCCGCGCTGCAGGCATGCTGCAACAGCCCGTAGCCTTCGCCCGCGGCGGGCGCCGGCAGCGCCTGCGCCAGCCGCGTGGGCGTGTCGAAGCCATCGAGCTGGCCGGCCCAGAACGCCTGCGCGGCACCGGCATCGCGCTGCTGCAGCCAGCGGATGTAGTCGGCAAAGCGGCCTTCGGCCGGGGCTACCGCCTCGCCCGCATAGCGCTTCAGCACCTCGCCCAGCAGTTGCGACGTGCTCCAGCCATCGAGCAGCAGGTGATGCACGGTCCAGACCAGGTGGTGCCGGTCCGCGCCGGTGCGCACCAGTGTCAGCCGCATCAGCGGCGGGCATTCCAGGTCGAAACCCCGGGCCAGGTCCGCCGCGGCGAGCTGGTCCAGCGCGGCCGGCAGCGCTTCGGGCGGCTGCGCCGACCAGTCGTGTTCGGCCAGCGGCAGCGGCACCGCGTGCGCCACCCATTGCAGCGGCTGCTCGCCGCGCTGCAGGAAGCCCGTGCGCAAGGCATCGTGGCATCCCAGCGCCTCGCGCCAGGCCTGTGCGAAGCGGGCGGCGTCCAGACCGTCGACATCGACCCGCAACTGGTTGATATAGGCACTGCCGGCATCCGCGCGCGCCACGCTGTGGTACAGCATGCCCGCCTGCATCGGCGACAGCGGGTAGAGGTCCTGCACTTGCGCAGCGTTCAGGCCGAGGCCGTCGAGCTGGCCTTGCGACAGGCGCGCCAGCGGAAAGTCCTCGCTGCGCAGGGTGGCTCGGCGCGGCGTCGCTGCTGCGCGCACCTCGCCGGCATTGGCATCCAGCGGCGACAACGCCTGCGCCACCGCGGCCAGCGTCTGCCGTTCGAACAGCTGCCTGGGCGTCAGCAGCCAGCCCAGCGCGCGCAGCCGCGCGACGATCTGCAGGCTCAGGATCGAATCGCCACCCAGTTCGAAGAAGTTGTCGTGGCGGCCGACGCGCGCGACCTTCAGCACGGCGGCCCAGGTTTCCGCCAGCACCGCTTCCACGCCGGGCTGCGGCGCCTCGTAGGCGCTGGTACCGGTGAACTCCGGCGACGGCAGCGCGCGGCGGTCCAGCTTGCCGTTGGGCGTGACCGGCATGCGCTCCAGCACGACGATGGCGCCGGGCACCATGTAGTCAGGCAACGCCTGCGCCAGCCAGGCACGCAGCGCATCGGTGTCGATCGCTGTGCCGGCCGCGGGCACCGCATACGCCACCAGCCGCGCCGGGCCGTCGCCGGTCAGCGCAACGGCCACGGCCTCGCGCACACTGCCGTGCGCGAGCAGGCGGGCTTCGATCTCGCCCAGCTCGATGCGCAGGCCGCGGATCTTGACCTGGTGATCGAGCCGGCCCAGGTATTCGATCTGGCCGTCGGCGCGCCGCCGCGCCAGGTCGCCGGTGCGGTAGAGACGCTCGCCCTGCGCGCTGTGCGGATCGGCGACAAAACGCTCGGCCGTCAGCGCCGCGCGGCCGAGGTAGCCGCGCGCCAGTCCCGCGCCGCCGAGATACAGCTCACCCGCGACGCCATCAGGGACCGGCTGCAGCGCGCCGTCGAGCACATGCGCGCTGACATTGGCGATGGGCCGCCCGATCGGCACCGCATGCCCGCCGTTGTCGCGGCAGGTCCAGTGGGTGACGTCGATCGCCGCCTCGGTGGGGCCGTACAGGTTGTGCAGGCCTGCGTGAGGCAACAGGGCCATGGTGCGGCGGGCCAGCTCCGCCGGCAGCGCCTCGCCGCTGCAGACGATGTGGCGCACGCTGGCGCACCTGGGCGCCACGGTGCCATCGGCGACGAAGGCCTGCAGCATCGCCGGCACGAAATGCAGCGTGGTGACGCCATGCTGCGCGATCAGCGCGGCGATCCGCTGCGGATCGCGATGGTCGCCCGGCGCCGCCAGCGCCAGCCGCGCGCCCGTCATCAGCGGCCAGAAGAACTCCCAGACCGAGACGTCGAAGCTGAACGGGGTCTTCTGCAGCACCGTGTCGCCGGCATCCAGCCGGTACTGCGCCTGCATCCACCAGAGCCGGTTATACAGCGCGCCGTGCCGGTTGCCGGCGCCCTTGGGCCGCCCGGTGGAGCCGGAGGTGTAGATGACGTAGGCCAGGTTTTCCGGCGACAGTGCGGGGGCCGGGTTGCGGTCGCCGCCCTGCGTATAGAGCGCCGGATCGGACAGGTCGACGATTCCCACGGCACGGGACAGCGCCGGCATCGCATCGTGGCGCTGCACCAGCACCAGCGCGACACCGCTGTCCTCGATCATGTAGGCCAGCCGGTCGGCCGGATAGTCCGGATCGAACGGCACGTAGGCACCGCCGGCCTTGAGGATGGCCAGCAGTGCAACGACCATTTCGACCGAGCGCTCGGCCAGCACGCCCACCGGAACGTCCGGGCCGACCCCTTGTGCGATCAGCCGATGCGCGAGCGCATTGGCGCGGTGGTTCAGCGCCGCATAAGTCAGCCGCTCTTCGCCGAAGCACAGCGCCATCGCGTCGGGCTGCTCCGCCACACGCGCTTCGAACAGCCGGTGCACGGGTTCGGCGGCGGGATAGGGCTGCGGGTCGGCACCCAGCGCCAGCGCGGCGCGCGCCTCGGGCGGCGCCATCAGTGCGATTTCGCCCAGCGGCTGCGCCGCGTCGGCGGCCAGCTGGCGCAGCACGGCAAACAGGCTTTGCGCCAGTTGCGCGGCGTGCGGCGCGGCCAGTTGCGCACGGTCGAAGCGGCAGGTCAGGTGCAGCGTGTCGGTGTGCGCGAACAGCAGCGTCAGCGGGTAGTTGGTCTCGGCGCGGTTGCGCACGCCGGAGAATGCAAGCCCGGCCGGCGTGCGGCGCAACGCCGCATCGACCGGGTAGTTCTCGAATACGACGATCGAATCGAACAGGGCCTGGCCGCTGTGGCCGGCCCAGCGCTGGATGTCGTAGAGCGCGGTGTGTTCGTGCTCGCGCAGCGCCAGGTTCAGCGCCTGCACTTCGCGCAGCCAGTCGCCCACGGCTTGCTGCGGGCGCGGCGATGCGATCACCGGCAGCGTGTTGATGAAGAGCCCCAGCATCTGCTGCGCCGCCGGCAGCTCGGCCGGACGGCCCGCCACGGTGGCACCGAAGGCCACGCACGGCTGGCCGGTGCAGCGCTGCAGCAGCAACAGCCAGGCGGCCTGCACCAGCGTGTTCAGCGTAACCTTCTGCGCGCGGGCAAAGCCGGCCAGCGCGGCGGTCTCGGCGGCGTCGAGTTCGTGGTGATGCTCTCCCTGGCCTTGTCCGTGTTCCGGCGTCGGCAATGCCAACAGCAGGCGGGTAGGCGCGTCGAGCGGTGCCAGTTGCGCTTTCCAGAAGGCTTCGCCGGCCGCGGCGTCGCGCGACTGCAGCCAGCCGATGTAGTCGGCAAAGCGGCCGCCGCTGGCGGGCAGCGTTTCGCCGGCATAGTGGCGCAGCACTTCGCCCAGCAGCTGCGCGGTGCTCCAGCCGTCGAGCAGCAGGTGGTGCACGGTCCAGACCAGGTGGTGGCGGTTTGCGCCGGTGCGCAGCAGCGCCAGTCGCATCAGCGGCGGCTGCGTCAGGTCGAAGCCCTGCTCGCGCTGGCTGTCGGCGAAGGCATCGATCTCGTCCGTACTGCGCCCGCGCCAGTCCTCGACCAGCAAGGGCAGCGCCGCCTGCCGGGGCACCCACTGCAGCGGCGGATCCGCCCGATGCAGGAAGCCGCTGCGCAGGCTGTCGTGTCGCGCCAGCACCGCATGCCATGCAGCGGTGAAGCGATCCGGCTCGATGCCGTCGACATCGACGCGCAACTGGTTGGTATAGGCGCTGCCGTGCTCGGCAAACACGCTGTGGAACAGCATGCCCGCCTGCATCGGCGACAGGGGGTAGAGGTCCTGCACCTGTTGCGGCACGAGCGCCAGCGCATCGAGCCGCGCCTGGGAAATACTGGCGAGCGGGAAGTCGGATGGCGTCAGGCCGGCGGCTCCGGCGGTGCAATGGGCAACAACCGCCTCCAGTTCCGCGCGCAGCGCCGCCGCGAACGCTTCGATCGTCGTGGCGCGGTAGCGGCGGCGGGCATAGGCCACCGACAGCTTGAGCTGTCCGTCCTGCACCTGCCCGCTGACCGACAGCGGATGCGACAGCGGCGTGGCGGGGTCCTGGTTGGCGCCCGCGCTGTCGCCCGATAGCCGCCACGGGCTGTCTTCGGCAAAGCTGGCGTCGAACTGGCCCAGGTAGTTGAACACCACGTCGGGCTTCGGTACGGCCGCCAGCGCGGCCTGCTGCGCGGACGAACCGAAGCGGCGTAGCAGGCCAAAGCCGATGCCGTCGCCGGGCACGGCGCGCAACTGCTCCTTGACGGCCTTGATCGCGCCATCGATCGCGCCGCTGCCGTCGAGCGCGACCGGGAACATCGTCGTGAACCAGCCGACGGTGCGGCTCAGGTCGAGCGTGTCGTCGACGCCTGCTACACGGCCATGGCTTTCCAGGTCGATCAGCACCTGCGCGCGGCCGCTCCAGGCGCCCAGCGCCCGCGCCAGCGCCGTCAGCAGCAGGTCGTTGACGCGCGTGCGGTACGCCGCCGGGGCGCGCTGCAGCAGCGCCTGGGTCAGTTCGACTGGCAGCGCCAGCGTGACGGCGTCGCGCTCGGCGATGGTCAGGGCGCCGGCCGGATCGTCGCAAGGCAGGCTGGCATCGACTTGCGCCAGCGCCTGCCAGTGCGGCAGTTCGTCATCACGCGTCGCGGCGTTGGTGCGCAGCGCCTGCGACCAGCGCTGGTACGACGCCGTGCGGGCGGGCAGCACGGCCGGCTGGCCCTGCATTCGCTGCTGGTAAGCGTCGCGCAAGTCCTCGACCAGCACGCGCCACGACACGCCATCGACCACCAGGTGGTGGATCACCAGCAGCAACTGCCAGCGCTCGCCGCATTGCAGCGCGACGGCACGCAGCAGCGGACCTTCGGCCAGGTCAAGGCTGCGCTGGGCCGCCTCGCAATGCGCCAGCCGTTCCGCCTCCGACGCGGCGTGGCGTACCCACAGCAGGTCCGGGCTGGCTTCGATGCCGGCATAGGCTTGCTGCCAGACGCCGTCGCGCTGGACGAAGCGCAGGCGCAGCGCATCGTGATGCGCTACCACATCGGCAAGCGCGGCGGCTAGCGCTGGTGCGTCGGGTGCCGCGCGGCAATCGAGCAACACCGACTGGTTCCAGTGGTGGCGCTGGCGCATCGGCGTTTCAAAGAAGTCGGCCTGGATCGGCAGCAGCGGCACCGCACCGACCGGCACCGCGTTGCTATCGATCACGTCCTGCACCACTGGCGCTGCGACCGCCGCCAGCTCTGCCAGCGTCTGGCGCTCGAACAATTGCCGCGGCGTCAGCACCCAGCCGGCGGCGCGGGCGCGGGCGACGATCTGCAGGCTCAGGATCGAATCGCCGCCGAGTTCGAAGAAGTTGTCGGCACGGCCGACGCGCGGCAGGTTGAGGACATCGGACCAGATCGCGGCGAGTGCGGTTTCTGCTTCGCCTTCTGGCGCGACGAAGTCTTGGGCGCTGTCGAACGCCGGGGAAGGCAGTGCGCGGCGGTCGAGCTTGCCGTTGGGGGTCAGCGGCAGGGTGTCGAGCACGACGAAGGCGGCAGGGACCATGTAGTCGGGCAGCTCTGCGGCCAGGGTGGTGCGCAATGTCGCGCCTTCCAGCGTCGCGCCTGCAGCGGGCACCACGTACGCCACCAACCGCGCACCCGACGGTCCTTCCGCCGCAATCACCGCTGCGTTGGCTACGCCCGGCTGCGCCAGGATGCGCGCCTCGATCTCGCCCGGCTCGATGCGGAAGCCGCGGATCTTCAGTTGCTGGTCGATGCGGCCCAGGTATTCGAGTTCGCCATCTGGCAGCCAGCGCGCCAGGTCGCCGGTGCGGTAAAGCCGCGCGCCATCGCCGGCAAACGGGTCGGGTACGAAGCGCTCGGCGGTCATGCCACCCTTGTTCAGGTAGCCTCGCGCCAGCCCTTCGCCACCGATATACAGCTCGCCGGCGACGCCAGGCGGGACGAGGTTCAGCTCGGCATCCAGCAGGTAGCAGCGGCGCGCACCCACCGGGCGCCCGATTGGCGCGTAGGTGCCGGAGAACTCCGCTTCGGGCGCATCGGCGCGAACCTTCCATACCATCGGCGTGACCACGGTTTCGGTGGGGCCATAGCCGTTGATAAAGGTCCGCGGCGCCAGCGCTCGGCGCGCCTGCGCGAACGCGGCGCGCGGCATGGCCTCGCCGCCGAAGGAGTAGAGCGCCACCGGCGGGCGCTGGCCGCTCTGCTCGCAATACGCGGCCAGCTGGCGCAGGTAGGCGGGCGGGAAGCCGGCGTTGGTGACGCCGTGGCGGGTCATGGCCGCGGCGGTCTGCTCGGGCGTCCACAGCGCATCGTCGCGCAGCAGCAGCGAGCCGCCGCAGGCGAGCGCGCACAGCCAGCGTTCATGGGCGCCGTCAAAGGCGAACGAGAGGAAGTGGAGCTCGCGCGAATGCGGGCCCATCTCGTAGGCGTCGATGGTCGCCGCCACATGCATGGCCAGCGGGCCGTGCGCGACGCAGACGCCCTTGGGCCGGCCGGTGGAGCCGGAGGTGTAGATCACGTAGGCAAGCTGGCCGGGGTGGACCGGCTGCTCCGTCAGCGGCGCGATCTGCTCATCGACGGTGTCGAGCGTCAGCACCGGCAGCGATGCCGGGGCGGGCAGCGTATCGAGCAGGGCCGGCTCGGTCACGAGCAGCCGGATTGCGCTGTCGTCGAACAGGTAGGCCAGCCGGTCCTTCGGGTAAGCGGGATCGAACGGCACGTAGGCGGCGCCGCTGCGCATCACCGCCAGCAGCGCGACGACCAGGTCGGGCGAGCGCGACAGGGCGATGCCGACGCGGTGCTCGGCGCCGATGCCGCGCGCGTGCAGCACGGCGGCGAGGCGGTCGGCGCGGGCCAGCAGCTCGCCGTAGCGCAGGGTCTGGTCGCCGCAGATGACGGCGACGGCTTCAGGATTGGCCGCGGCGTGGCGGGCGATGTGCGCATGCACGGGCAGGTTCTCGCCCACAGGCGGCGCGCCCCGGCCCAGCGCCATCAGGCCACTGCGCTCGCTGTCGTCGAGCAGCTCCACCGCATCGAGCCCTTGCTCCGGCGCGTCGGCCAGCCGGCCCAGCAGGCGCACGTAATGGCGCGCGAGCCGCTGCACCGTGCCGGCGTCGAACAGTTCGGCGGCATAGAGGAAGCAGGCATGGATATGGCCGTCGCTGTCCTCGCGGGTATCGAGCGTCAGTTCCAGTGCCGTGGTGCGCTCGCCCACCGGCGCGCTTTCCAGCTCCAGGCCCGGCAGCGACGCGCGCGCGGCGCGGTCGCCGCGGCGGTGGTTGTGCACCACCTGGAACAGCGGGTGGTAGCTCAGGCTGCGCTCGGGCTGCAGCGCCTCCACCAGTTGCTCGAACGGCAGGTCCTGGTGCGCCTGCGCGCCCAGCACCGCTTCACGCGTCCGGCCGAGCAGCGCTGACAGCGGCTGGCTGCCGTCAATGGTCCCGCGCACGACCTGGGTGTTGACGAACAGCCCCACCACGCGCTCGGTTTCGATGCGGTTGCGGCCCGCCACCGGCACGCCGACGCAGAGGTCGCGGCTGCCGGTGTAGCGGTACAGCAGCGCCTGGAAGCCCGCCAGCAACGCCATGAACAGCGTGCCGCCGCAGGCTTGCGAGCGCTGGCGCAGCGCCTGGGCGAGCGTGTCGGCAATGGCGATCTCGCAGCGCTGCGTGTGGTAGGCCGCGGCGGCCGGGCGCGGGCGGTCGGTCGGCAGCGCCAGCACGCCGGGCGCGCCGTCCAGCGCTTGCCGCCACCAGGCGAGTTGCCGTGCCTGCTCGCCGGCCTCGAGCCAGTTGCGCTGCCACACCGCATAGTCGGTGTAGCCGATGTCCTGCTTTGCCAGGGGCAAGGGCTGGCCGGTCCGTTGCGCGCGGTAGGCCGCCGCCAGCTCGTCGATCAGCAGTTGCATCGACCAGCCATCCGAAACGATATGGTGCATCGCCAGCACCAGCCGATGGTGCGCTGCGCCCAGGCGCAGCAGGTGCACGCGCAGCAGCGGTGCGCTGCCCAGGTCGAACGGCGCTTCGGCGATTGCAGCGGCGCGCGCATCGGCGCTGGCGGGGTCCGCCGACAAGTCGGTCAGCGGCAGTTCGATGCTGGCTTCGGCGCGCACATGCTGCCGCACCTTGCCGTCGGGGTCCGCCAGGAACACCGTGCGCAGGGCTTCATGGCGTTGCGCCAGCATGGCGAACGCCGCCTGCAGCGCGCCGATGTCGAGTTCGCCGCGCAGCTCCACGCGGCTGCTGATGTGGTAGGCCGCGCTGTCGGGCGCGAAGCGGTGCAGGAACCACTGGCGCTGCTGCGCGTACGACAGCGGCGCATCGTAGCCGGCCGCGGCATCGGGCCGCGGCAGCGCTGGGATCGGCAATTGCGAGAATGCGATGCCTTGCGCGGCCATCTTGTCGAGAAAGGCACGGCGCTGGGCCGGCGCCAGCGTGGCAAAGCGCGCGGCCAGCCGGGCCGCGGTGTTGGCTTCGATCATTCAGACTGACTCCAGGGTATTGGCGAACGCTTCCAGTTCCAGCAGGGCGGCTTCATCGGCATGGCGTTGCTGGGCCGGCAGCGCCGCGGCCAGTTCGGCCAGCGTGGCGGCGCCGAACAGCAGCGCCAGCGGCACGTCGATGCCAAGTTCGCCCTGGATCCGGGACAGGAGCTGCACGGCCAGCAGCGAATGGCCGCCCAGTGCGAAAAAGTTGTCGTGTCGGCCCACGGCGGGCACCTGCAGCAGCGCCTGCCAGATGTGGGCGAGGCGCGTTTCGAGTTCGCCTTGCGGAGGCTCCTGCAGCGCGCTGCCGGATGGCGCCGCGGTGTCCGCCGGCGGCAGTGCGCGGCGGTCGAGCTTGCCGTTGGCAGTGAGCGGCAGCGCGTCGAGCAGCACGATGGCGGCCGGCACCATATGCGGCGGGAGCGTCGCCGCCAGCGCGCGGCACAGCGCCGCGGGATCGGGCCGAGCCTCCGCTTGCGGGACCACGTAGCCGACCAGCTGCATGCCGACGGCAGCGGGCACGGCCACCACCGCGGCCTGGCGCACCTGCGGCAACGCCGCCAGCTGCGCCGCAGCTTCGGCGGGCTCGACGCGGAAGCCGCGGATCTTGACCTGGTCGTCGGTGCGGCCCAGGTACTCGAACACGCCGTCGGCGCGGCGTCGCACGCGGTCGCCGGTGCGATACAGGCGACCGCCATCGCGGCCAAACGGATCGGGCACGAACCGGTCTGCCGTCAACGCGGCCCGGCCGAGGTAGCCGCGCGCCAGCGCGGGCCCGCCGACATAGAGCTCGCCGGCGATGCCGTCGGGCAGCGGACTCAGGTCCGCGTCCAGCACATATGCGCCGGTGCCGGGCAGCGGCTGCCCCAGCGGCAAGCCCGCCCCGGGCTGCGCAGTAGTGCCAGCCACGTGCACGAGCACGCCCACGGTGGTCTCGGTCGGCCCGTAGTGATTGACCAGCCGGCACGCCGGCCGCGCCGCGTGCAGGCGCGCGCGCAGCGCGGCGTCGGTGGCTTCGCCGCCCAGCACCAGCGTGTGTTCGGGCAGCACGTCGGCAAGCGGCACCCCGGCGGACTGCGCGCCGTCGAGCAGGGCGCGCAGGTGGCCGGGCACGATCTTGAGCACGCCGATGCGGTGCTGAACCATGTAGCGCGCGAAGGCCGCGGCATCGAACACGCAGCGGCGCTCAGGCAGGTGCAGCGCGCCGCCGCTGGCCAGCGCGCCGAACAGCACGGTATGGCCGAGGTCGGCCGCCGGCGTCGACACCATGGCCATGCGCGCCGCCGGCGCCAGCGCCAGTTGCGGCAGCAGACCCTGCAGATAGTGCGCCAGCGCTCCGTGCGAAATGCCCACGCCTTTCGGCCGCCCGGTGGAGCCCGAGGTGTAGATCACATAGGCCAGGTGGTGCGGATGCAGCGCCGGCGCCGGGTTGGCGTGCTCGCCGTCATACTGGGACGGCGCGCCCAGGTCGATCACCGGCACGCTCGCGGGCAAGGCCGCGGTCGCGTCGGGCCGCTGCGCCAGCAGCATTGCCACGCCGCTGTCTTCGACCATGAAGGCCAGGCGGTCGGCGGGATAGTCCGGATCGAACGGCACGTAGGCACCGCCGGCCTTGAGGATGGCCAGCAGCGCGACCACCAGTTCGGCCGAGCGCTCGGCCAGCACGCCTACCGGAACGTCGGGGCCTACGCCTTGGGCGATCAATCGACGCGCGAGGGCATTGGCGCGCCGGTTCAGTTCGCGGTAGCTCAGTGGCGCGCCGTCGGCCGCCAGCGCGACGGCATCCGGCGTCGACGCCGCGTGGGCTTCGAAGCAATGGTGCGCCAGCTGGGCCGCCGCCGCAGCGGCGGGCAAGCGGACATCCGCGGTGGCCAGGCTGAGCCGGCCCAACGGGCGTGCCGCGTCGGCGGCCATCTGGCGCAGCACGGCGAACAGGCCCTGCGCCAGCCATTGCGCCTGCGGCTCGCCAACCACGGCGCGATCGAAGCGGCAGGTCAGACGCAGCGTGTCGGTGTGCGCGAACACCAGCGCCAGCGGATAGTTGGTCTCGGCGCGGTTGCCGATGCCGGAGAACGACAACCCGGCCGGCGCGCGGCGCAATGCCGCATCGACCGGGTAGTTCTCGAATACGACGATCGAATCGAACAGGGCCTGGCCGCTGTGTCCGGCCCAGCGCTGGATATTGTAGAGCGGGGTGTGCTCGTGCTCGCGCAGCGCCAGGTTCAGCGCCTGCACTTCGCGCAGCCAGTCGCCCACGGCTTGCTGCGGGCGCGGCGATGCGATCACCGGCAGCGTGTTGATGAAGAGCCCCAGCATCTGCTGCGCGGCCGGCAGCTCGGCGGGGCGCCCGGCCACGGTGGCGCCGAAGGCCACGCAAGGCTGCCCGGTGCAGCGCTGCAGCAGCAACAGCCAGGCGGCCTGCACCAGCGTGTTAAGCGTGACCTTCTGCGTGCGGGCAAAGCCGGCCAGCGCGGCGGTCTCGGCGGCGTCGAGTTCGTGGTGATGTTCGCCCTGCCCTTGTCCGTGGTCCGGCGCCGGCAGCGCCGCAAGCAGGCTGGTGGGCGCGTCGAGCGGTGCCAGTTGCGCTTTCCAGTAGGCTTCGCCGGCCGCGGCGTCGCGCGACTGCAGCCAGCCGATGTAGTCGGCAAAGCGGCCGCCGCTGGCGGGCAGCGTTTCGCCGGCATAGTGGCGCAGCACTTCGCCCAGCAGCTGCGCGGTGCTCCAGCCGTCGAGCAGCAGGTGGTGCACGGTCCAGACCAGGTGGTGGCGGTTTGCGCCGGTGCGCAGCAGCGCCACGCGCATCAGCGGCGGCTGCGTCAGGTCGAAGCGCTGGGCCAGTTCGGCGGCGGCAAAGCGGTCGAGCTCGGCGGCGTCGCGGCCGCTCCAGTCCTCGATGGTCACCGGCAGCCGCACGGAGCGGGCCACCCACTGCAGTGGCTGTTCGGCACGATGCAGAAAGCCGCAGCGCAGACTGTCGTGGCGCGCCAGTGCAGCCTGCCACGCCGCGATAAAACGCGCCGGGTCGAGCCCGTCGATATCGACGCGCAACTGGTTGGTATAGGCGCTGCCCTCGGGCTTGAGCACGCTGTGGAACAGCATGCCGGCCTGCATCGGCGATAGCGGATAAACATCCTGCACGTGCGCCGGATCGAGCTTCAGCGCGTCCAGTCCTGCCTGCGTCAGCCGCGCCAGCGGGAAGTCGCTGGGCGTGACACCCGCAGCGCCCGAACTGCAGTGGGCAATCAGCGCTTCCAGTTCCTGGCGCAAGGATTCGGCGAGTCGGCGGACCGTCTCCGCCTGATGGCGTGCCCGACCGAAGGCGAGCGTCAGGCGCAGTTCTCCGTCCTGTACCTGTCCGTTGACCGACAGCGGATGCGACAGCGGCGTGGCGGGGTCCTGGTTGGCGCCCGCGCCGTCGCCCGATAGCCGCCACGGGCTGTCGTCGGAAAAGCTGGTGTCGAGCTGGCCCAGGTAGTTGAACACCACCTCCGGCTTCGGTACGGTCGCCAGCGCGACCTGTTGCGCGGACGAACCGAAGCGGCGCAGCAGGCCGAAGCCGATGCCATCGCCGGGCACCGCGCGCAGCTGCTCCTTGACGGCTTTGATTGCGGTATCGAGCGCGCCGGTGCCATTTAGGGCGACCGGGAACAGCGTCGTGAACCAGCCGACGGTGCGGCTCAGGTCGAGCGTGTCATCGACGCCCGCGACACGGCCGTGGCTTTCCAGATCGATCAGCACCTGCGCGCGGCCGCTCCAGGCGCCCAGCGCCCGGGCCAGTGCCGTCAGCAGCAGGTCGTTGACGCGCGTGCGGTACGCCGCTGGCGCGCGCTGCAGCAGCGCCTGGGTCAGTTCGGCCGGCAGCGTCAGCGTGACGGCGTCGCGTTCGGCGATGGTCAGGGTTCCCGTCGGATCGTCGCAAGGCAGGCTGGCATCGACTTGCGCCAGCGCCTGCCAGTGCGGCAGTTCGGCGTCACGCGTGGCGGCATTGGCGCGCAGCGCCTGCGACCAGCGCTGGTACGACGCGGTGCGGGCGGGCAGCACAGGGGGCTGGCCCTGCAGGCGCTGCTGGTAGGCGTCGCGCAGGTCCTCGACCAGAACGCGCCACGACACGCCATCGACCACCAGGTGGTGGATCACCAGCAGCAGCTGCCAGCGCTCGCCGCAGTGCAGCGCAACGGCACGCAGCAGCGGACCTTCGGCCAGGTCAAGGCTGCGCTGGGCGGCTTCGCAGTGGGCCAGCCGCTCGGCTTCGGATGCAGCGTGGCGTATCCACAGCAGGTCCGTGCAGGCGTCGGTGTTGGCATAGGCTTGCTGCCAGATGCCGTCGCGCTGGTCGAAGCGCAAGCGCAGCGCGTCGTGATGCGCCACGAGGTCGCGCAATGCCTCAGCGAGTGCTGGCAATTCCGGAGCCTCGCGGCAATCGAGCAACACCGACTGGTTCCAATGGTGGCGCTGGCGCATCGGCGCATCGAAGAAATCAGCCTGGATCGGCAGCAGCGGCACCGCACCGACCGGCACGGCGTTGCCGTCGATCACGTCCTGCACCACTGGCGCTGCGACCGCCGCCAGCTCTGCCAGCGTCTGGCGCTCGAACAATTGCCGCGGCGTCAGTACCCAGCCGGCGGCGCGGGCGCGGGCGACGATCTGCAGGCTCAGGATCGAATCGCCGCCGAGTTCGAAGAAGTTGTCGGCACGGCCGACGCGCGGCAGGTTGAGGACTTCGGACCAGATCGCGGCGAGTGCGGTTTCTGCTTCGCCTTCTGGCGCGACGAAGTCTTGGGCGCTGTCGAACGCCGGGGGAGGCAGTGCGCGGCGATCGAGCTTGCCGTTGGGGGTCAGCGGCAGGGTGTCGAGTACGACGAAGGCGGCAGGGACCATGTAATCGGGCAGCTCTGCGGCCAGGGTGGTGCGCAATGTCGCGCCTTCCAGCGTCGCGCCTGCAGCGGGCACCACGTACGCCACCAACCGCGCACCCGACGGTCCCTCGGTCGCGATCACTGCCGCGTTGGCCACGCCCGATTGCGCCAGGATGCGCGCCTCGATTTCGCCCGGCTCGATGCGGAAGCCGCGGATCTTCAGTTGCTGGTCGATGCGGCCGAGGTACTCCAGTTCGCCATCGGGCAGCCAGCGAGCCAGGTCGCCGGTGCGGTAAAGCCGCGCGCCGTCGCCGGCGAACGGATCGGGCACGAAGCGTTCCGCAGTCAGACCCGGACGATTCAGGTAGCCCCGCGCCAGGCCGTCGCCGGCAATGTAGAGTTCACCGGCCACGCCGGGCGGGACCGGGTTCAGTCCGGGATCCAGCACACGCACGCCCAGGTCCGGAATGCGCTCGCCGATCGGGCTGCGTGCGCGGCTGGACGGGTCCAGGTCGGCGCGCGTGATCGGGCGGTAGGTCACATGCACCGTGGTCTCGGTGATGCCATACATATTGACCAGCTGCGGCGACGCATCGCCGAAGTGGTCGATCCAGGGCCGCAGCGCCTGCAGATCGAGCGCCTCGCCGCCGAAGATGACGTAGCGCAGCGCCAGCGGCGCGCGGTACAGCTCTGGCTGGGCCATCAGCGCGCGGAACGCCGACGGGGTCTGGTTCAGCACCGTGACGCGCTCGCGCTGCAGCAGCGCAATGAACTCCTGCGGCGCGCGGCTGACGTGGAACGGCACGATCACCAGTTGCCCGCCATGGCACAGCGCGCCAAAGATCTCCCAGACCGAGAAGTCGAACGCGTAGGAATGGAACAGCGTCCAGACGTCGGCGGGACCGAAACCGAACCAGTGCTGCGTCGCCGCCAGCAGGCGCGACAGGTTGCCGTGCTGCAGCTGCGCGCCCTTGGGGCGGCCGGTGGAGCCTGAGGTGTAGATCACGTAGGCGAGGTGTTCGGGACGGACGTCGACCGCGGGCGCGTGTTCCGGCCAGGCACCGCCGTCGTCCTGCGCATCGATCTCCAGCACCGGCAGTCCGTCCCGCCGCGGCAGCAGGCCGCGCAGCGCGGGTTGGGTCAGCAAGGCGGCGATGCCGCTGTCCTCGAACAGATAGGCCAGGCGCTCGGCGGGATAGGCCGGGTCGAACGGCACGTAGGCGCCGCCGGCCTTCAGGATGGCCAGCAGGCCGACGATCATCTCCGGCGAACGCTCCATGGCGATGCCGACGCGGACCTCCGGGCCCACGCCGAGCGCGATCAGCCGGTGCGCCAGCCGGTTCGCGCGCCGCTCCAGTTCGCCATAGCTGAGCGTTGTGTCGCCGTGGCGCAGCGCGATTGCGTGCGGCTGCTGTTCGGCATGGCGCTGGATGCGGCGATGCGCAGTTTCGGCAGCAACGTGCCGCGCCGGCTGGCCGGCGGCGTGCTGGTGCGCCAGCGTGGCGGCGTCGTCAGCGCCAAGCAGCGGCGTTGCCGCCAGCGGCAGATCGGGCTGATCCAGCAGGCCCTTCAGCTGGGCCAGGTAGTGGCGCAGCATGCGCTGCGCGGTGGCGGCATCGAACAGCGCGCAGTCGTACTCGAGGCTTACGGCCATGCCGTCACCGCGGTCTTCGACGTCGAGGATCAGGTCGAACTTGGCGCCGGTCTGGCGCGCTTCCACCGGCTGCACCTGCAGGCCCGGCAGTGCCGGCGCGGCCGGTGCCGTGGCCGTGCGCAGGTTGAACATGACCTGGAACAGCGGGCTGCGGCCGGCATCGCGCGGCACCTGCATGCCGTCGAGCAGCACTTCGAACGGCAGTTCGGCGTGGCCGAGCGCACCCAGCGCATCGGCGCGCAATTGCTCGCACAGCGCGCGGCCGCTGAGGCCGGGTGCGGTGCGCGAGCGGTAGACATGGGTATTGGCGAAGAACCCGACCACGTCGTCCAGCCCGTCGCCGTCGCGGCCCGCGTGGGGCACGCCGACAGCGAAATCGTCCTGGCCCGCATAGCGGCTCAGCAGCGCCTGCCACGCGGCAAGCAGCACCACGAACGGCGTGCAGCGCTGCGCCGCGCAGAAGCGGCGCAATGCCTCCAGCGTCGGTCCGTCCAATGCCGCATCGACGCGCCGGGCGACGCGCGTGGCCGGGTTGCCGTGCGCGCGATCCGTCGGCAACTGCAGGGCCGGCACGTGGCTGCCCAGCTGGCGCTGCCACCATGCGCGCTGGGCGTCGAGGGCACCGCTGGCCAGGCGCTCGCGCTGGCGGCTGGCATGGGCGGCGAAGGTCGTGGCGGGCGCGGGTAGCGCGATCGCGCCGTCATCCGCCAGCGCCTGCGCATAGGCCGTGCCCAGGTCGCGCGCGATCACGGCGTTGGAGACGGCATCCGAGACGATATGGTGCAGCGACAGCAGCAGCACGTGGTCGTCGTGCGCGCGCGTGAGCAGCGTGGCGCGCAGCAGCGGCGCCTGGCCGAGATCGAACGGCCGCGCGGCCTCCGCGTCGATGCATGCCTGCAGCGCATCCGGGCCGGCTGCGAGCGTTGCTTCGTTCAGGGCAAAGGCCGGCGCGGATTCGACCACCTGCTGCGGCAACGTGCCCGGCGCGGCGACGTCCGCGACGAAACGGGTGCGCAGCGCGGGATGGCGGGCGATCACGGCACGCAGCGCGGCCTGCAGCGCGCGGCGGTCGAGCGCGCCGCGCAGCGCGAAGGCGCGGGTCTGGTTGTAGGCCGTGCTGCCGGGCTCGTATTGCAGCAGGAACCACAGGCGCTGTTGCGAGAACGACAGCGGGGCCGCGGCGGGGATGGGGCTTGCCGGCGCGGCGGCAGGCTCCGCGTCCTGCTCCAGCAGCAGCGCCAGCAGCGCCGCCTGCTGCGCAGGGGTCGAGGATTGCGTCATGGAGGCGTTCCAGGGAAAAAGACGTTATGCGGTGGCAGTGACCGAGGCACGCAGCGCGGCGCGCGCGTCGGGCGACATCGCCGCCAGCTGGCGCTGCAGGCCGGCCAGCGTTTCCAGGCCGTCGGGATCAGTGCTGGCGCGTCGCAGCGCGTTGGCCAGCGCGGCGGCATTCGGCGCGTCGAAGACCACGGCCGGCGCAATCTCCAGCTTCAGCAGCTTGCGGATGCGCGCGACCAGCTTGATCACCAGCAGCGAGTGGCCGCCGGCTTCGAACAGGTCTTCGTGCACCGCCAGGCCGGGCACCCCCAGCAGGTCACGCAGCTGCTCCAGCAGCAGCGCTTCCAGTTCGGTGGCCGGTTCGCGCGCGGGCGCGGCGGACTCTCGCACCGGGCCTGCGGCGGCGGCTTGCGCCAGCGCGCGGCGGTCCACCTTGCCGTTCGGCAAGCGCGGCAGTGCCGGCACGGCGAACCACAGCGCGGGGATCATCGCTTCCGGCAGGCGCCCGGCCAGCGCCGGGCGTAGCGTGTTGCGCAGGGCGGCGTTCGTGTCTGCCACGGCGGTGTCGGCGTCGGGAACGATCCACGCCGCCAGCTGGGCCGCGCCGCCGTCCGGCGTCGCCAGCATCACCACCGCTTGCCGCACGCCGGGCAGGGCCGCCAGCGCCTGTGCGACCTCGCCGCATTCGATACGGAAGCCGCGCACCTTGACCTGGTGATCGGCACGTCCGATCAGTTCGATGCCGCCCCGCGGCAGGTAGCGGGCAAGATCACCGCTGCGGTACAGGCGCTGGCCTGGCCGTTCGGGGTGAGCAATGAAAGCCGCCTCGGCAGCGCTGTCCAGATAGCCCGCGCACAGCTGCGCGCCGCCGAGACAGAGCTCGCCGGTTTCTCCGACGGCGGCCAGGTTGCCCGCGGCGGTGCGCACATAGGCCTCGCAGTTGGCCAGCACCTGGGTCAGCGGCAGCGGCGCTTCCAAAGTTTCCGCCGCCTCCGCCGCGCGGCCGGCGTCGTGGACCAGGATGCCTACCGTGGTTTCGGTCGGCCCGTAGTGGTTGCACAGGCGCGCCTGCGGCATGCGCGCGCGCAGCCGCTGCAGCAGCGCCGGGGCCGCGGCTTCGCCGCCCAGCACGATGGTGGCGTGCGGCGGCACCGGCAGCGGCGCGGTGTCGCCGTCGAGCAGGGCATCCAGGTGCGAGGGCACGATCTTCAGGCAATCGACATGCTCGCGCGCCAGGAAGGCGGCGAAGGCGGCGGCGTGCTGCATGTCGGCCTGGTCGGCGACGCACAGGCAGGCGCCATGCCACAGCGCGCCGAACAGCGTGGTGTTGCCCAGGTCGGCGGCGACGGTGGAGGTCAGGCCGAAGCGCTGGCAGCGGTCGAGGCGCAGCGCCTGCCCGGAGGCCGCCGCGTAGTTCAGCAACTGGCCATGGGTGATGGCGACCCCCTTGGGCGTGCCGGTCGAGCCAGAGGTGTAGAGCACGTAGGCGGGCTGTGCGGCGTCCACTGCCGGCAGCGCCGGATCGGCGAGGGTGCCCTCAGCCAGCAGTGCCGCGATATCGGCATGCGGCAGCGGGCCGGCGGAAGCCGCATGGGCCGCGTCGGTCAGCACCAGCGTGGCACCCGCGGCGGCCAGGATCTGCGCGCAGCGCTGCGGCGGCCATGCCGGATCGAGCGGCAGGTACGGCGCGCCGGCCCGCATCACCGCGAGCAACGCCACCACCAGCTCGCCCGAACGCGGCAACAGCAGGCCGACCGGTTGCCCTGTGCGCAAGCCCAGCGCTGGCAGCTGCCGTGCCACCGCATCCACGACGCCCGCGAGGCCGGCGTAGCTCAGTTGCAGGCCTGGCGCTGACAACGCCGGCGCATGCGGGCGTTCGATGGCCCAGTGCGCCAGCCGCTGCGGCAGCATCTGGGTGCCGACATGCAGCGTCGGCGCGTGCATGGCGTCGGCGCGCGCGGCCTCGGCAGCGGTGGCCAGCGGCAATGCGCCCACGGCGGTGGCCGGCGCCGCGCGCAGCGTTTGCAGCAGCGTGCGGTACTGGTCGAGCAGGCACGCCATCGCGTCGGCGCCGTGGACGCCTCCGGCGTGGTGCAACACCAGATTGCGTGACATGCCGTCTTCCAGGTGCACCTGCAATGCCAGCGCCAGGCCAGGCAGCAGCGCCCGCGGCGCGTGAACGCTCCAGTGCAGATCGCCATGCTGCCACTGCATGCCGAGCGGGCCGCTGCAGCAGAAGCCCACGCGCGCGGCCGCGCCGGCGCTGGCGTCCGCCGGGCAATGCTCGCGCCAGTCCAGGTGCTGCTGCAGTTGCGCGCCGAACGCGGCAAGCCAGTCGGCAAACGGCGCTGCCATGTCGGGCTGTACCGCGACCGGCAGCAGTGATTCGTAACGGCCCACCGCGCCGGCCAGTACGTCGAAGTCATCGCGGCAGTCGTGCTGCCAGCTGGCGCAAAACGCCGCGGCCGGATCGAGGCGCGCCAGCAGCAGCCACCATGCCGCCTGCAGCGCATGCGACAGCGGCTGGCCGAGCGCCTTGGCCCATTCGGCCACGGCAGCAGCTTCCGCGGCGGGTAGCTCGACACACTGCGCCGCCAGCGTTTCGCTTGCGTTGGCGGCGCGTTGCCAGGGCAGCCGCGGCGCATCGAGAGCGGCCAGGCGCTCGCGCACCGCTTGCCAGTAGGCCGTGCCGGCTTCGGTGTTCTCCTGCGCCAGCCCGTCGGTCCAGTCGAGGTAGTCCGTATAGGGCAGGGGCGCGTCGCCTGCCGGGGCGGTTTCGTCGGCGTAGGCCTTTGCCAGTTCGTGAATCAGGGTGGCCAGGCTGGGGCCATCGGCCGCGAGCGGATGAGCGGTCAGCGTCAGCCGTGCGCGGTTGTCGTCGAGAACCTGAAGTGCGGCGTGGAGCGCGGTTTCAGGCGTGGCCGCGTCCAGGCTCGCCGACGACCACGCCGGCGCAGCGCCGGCAAAGTGCTGGCGCAGGCCGCGCAGCCCCTCGACACGGCCGAACACGAGGCCCGTCGCGGGATGGCGTTCAGCTATCCGGCACAGCGCCCGCTGCAGGCGCTGCGCGTCCAGTGGCCCGTCGATGGTTGCCGACAGCGTGACCGGCGTGGCCGCTTGCGCTGCCAGCGCGCGCTGTTCGCGCCCGAGCGCGCGGGCGTGCCGCGCAAAATCCTGGGTGATGGCGTTCATCGGCTCAGCCCTCCAGTGCGGTATCGGCCGCCGCCATGGCGTCGTGCGCGTCCGCGCGCGGGGCCAGCGGCGGCAGGTCCTTGCGCTCGAACATAGCGCCCATTGCCACCACGATCTTGCGCGGGCCCTGGTACGGGTCGCGCGCGTGGGCGGCGAGCATGTTGTCGAGCATCACCACGTCGCCCTGGCGCCAGGCAAAGCGCACCGCGCAGGCTTCATACAGCTCGCCGATGCGGGCCATCACGTCGTCGCCGATCGGGCTGCCGTCGCCGAACGTCACCTGGCGCGGCATCCGCTGCGGGCCGACGATCTCCAGCAGGTCGCGGCGCACCTCCGGGTCCAGGCAGGCGGTGTGGTGCAGCTGCACCTGGTTGAAGAAGCTGCGCTCGCCGGTGACAGGGTGCGCGATCACGGCGGGGCAAAGCTCGCGGGTCTGCAGCGTGTCGGCGTCGAGCCACGCAAAGTCGGTGCCGGAAGCGCGCAGCCGCGCTTCGACTTCCTCGTGCGAATCGGTCTTGAAGAAGTCGCGCCAGCTCACGTCGAGCTTGTCGTTGAAGGTACGCACGTAGCGCAGGCCCTTGCGCTCGAAGCGCTCGGCCAGTGCGCGCGGCAGCCGGCGGTACAGCTCGCGGCAATCGACGATCGGCGTGGCGCCGCCCACCGGCGACGGCAGCTCGCAGAAGAACCACTGCTTGCGCGGCCAGCGCGGCAGGTGCGCGCTTTCGTTGTGGAACAGGATCATCTCGCGCTCGGGGTAGGGCGTGGAGCGGTAGGTGTTGCGCCCGCCTTCCTTCTTCGGCAGGTCGCCGTAGGCGCCGTACAGCCCGGGCTCGATCGCTTCGGCGAACTGCTCGAATTCCTGCGGCGTGCGCAGGCCGAAGCCGCGCAGCAGGATGCCGCCGTGGCGGCACAGGGTAGCCTCGATCTGTTCGCGGTGCGCGAGCGCCCAAGCCACCGGATCGAGATCGGGCGACGCGGGCTCCATCACGATCGGGAAGGTCTGGCCCGGCGCCAGGAACGAGGTCCGCACCAGCGGCGCGGTGGGAGTTGCCTCGGCGGCGCGCCGGGGCAGGCTGGCGAGCTTGCCGAGTTTGTCGAGCTTGCTGGGGCGGGGCGCGGTGGCGGCAGTCATGGCGGGTTGCTCTGGAGCGGGTTCGCAAAGGCCGGCCGGCACCTCGAAGCCGGCCAGCGGACGGTCGGGATCGGCCAGCGCCTGCGCCAGCACGGCGCCGTACGCATCGGCCAGGCGCTGCATCGTGGCGCGCGGAAACAGCGCGGTGGCATAGACCCATTCGGCGCGCAGCCCGCCGTCGCCCGGTTCCAGAAACACGGCCAGGTCGAACTTGGCGGCATGCACCGGCGTGGGCAGCCGCGCGGCGTGCAGGCCGTCGAACTGCCGCGCCTGGCCGGGCGTGTTCTGCAGCACGAACAGCACCTGCACCAGCGGATGCCAGGCACGCTCGCGCGGCACGCCGGCGGCTTCGACGATGCGCTCGAACGGCAGGCCCTGGTGGTCGAAGGCGGCCAGCGTGCGCGAGCGCACCTGCGCCAGCAGTTCGGCAAAGCGCAGCCCGGCGTGGCATTGCGCGCGCAGCGGCAGCACGTTGACGAAGAAGCCGACCAGCTCCTCCAGCTCGCGGCGCGGGCGGCCGGCCACGTCGATGCCGACGAGCTGGTCTTCGGCGCCGCTGATCCGGTGCAGCAGCGCGTGAAAGGCGAACAGCAGCACCATGTAGCGCGACGCGCCTTGGGCCTGCGCCAGCGCGTCGGCCTGCGCCAGCAGCGAGGCGGGCAGGGCGGTGTAACACGCGGCACCGTCGCTCGAGGCCACCGGCGGGCGGCGGTTGGGCGTGGGCAGGGTCGGCAGCTTCGGCGCGTCGCGCAGCGCGGTGCGCCAGTAGTCGGCATCGGCTTGCTGTTGCGGGCCGGTGTCGGCGGCGCGCTGGTGCGCGGCGTAGTCGGCATACTGGATCGGCAGCGGCTGCCAGTCGACCGGAACGCCGGCGCGTGCCGCGTTGTAGGCGGCAGCGAGCGTGTCGAGCAGGATCGCGACGGACCAGCCATCGCCGACGATATGGTGCAGCGTGAGCAGCAGCGCATGGTCGTCGGCGGCCATCCGCACAAGACGCGCGCGCAGCAGTGGCGCCTGCGCCAGGTCGAAGGGCGCGCGCGCCTGGCCTTCGGCCAGTTCCTGCAGCGCGGCATCGCGTTGCGCCGGGCTCAGCGCCGACAGGTCGGTGACGGGCAGGTCGAGCGCCAGTTCGGCTTCGATCCGGGCGTACGGTGCGCCTTGCGCATCGGCGGGATAGCTGGTGCGCAGGATTTCATGGCGTGCGACCAGCGCGTTCAGGGCGGCGTGCAGCGCCGTGGGGTCCAGCGTTCCGGCGAGGCGCAGCCCGCCGGCCATGTTGTAGGTCGAGCGATCGTTTTCGGCAGAGATGCGGTCGGTCAGCCAGAGCCGTTGCTGCGCCGGCGCCAGCGGCATCTGCGGCAGCCGCGGCACGGGCGCAAGCGGCGCTTCGGCAGTGCGGCCCGGGAGCTGATCGATGGCGGCGGCGCAGGCCTGCAGCGTGGGATGCTCGAACAGCAGGCGCAGCGGCACCGCGTTGCCGTATTGCTCGCGCAGCCGCGCCACCAGCCGCGCCGCGATCAGCGAGTTGCCGCCGCTGGCAAAGAAGTGCGCGTCGCGGCTGGCGGGGGCGGTGCCCAGCAATTGCCGCCACAGCGCGGCCAGTGCGTGCTCGGTTGCGCCGCGCGGCGCATCGGGCTGGTTGGATGGCGCCTCCGCGGCGGCCGTGCCGCCGCGCGTGAAGCTGCCATGCGCCCAGACCGCGCACGCGTCCAGGCTGTCGTCCAGCCAGCCGGCGCGGCAGGCGCTGCGCTGCAGCTTGCCGCTGGTGGTCTTGGGCAGGCCGCCGGGATTGAGCAGCAGCGCAACCGCCAGCGGTTCGCCGCAGGCGTTGCCGACCGCCTGCGCCAACGCCTGCACCAGCGCCACATGGCCCACGCGCTTCTGGTCCGGACGGGAGATTTCAACGGCGACGCCGATGCCCTCGCCGTCGGGACCTTCGACCGCGAACGCGGCCACCCGGCCTCGGCGCGCGGCGGGCACCTGGTCTTCGACCGCGCGTTCGAGGTCTTGCGGATACAGGTTCTGCCCGCGCACGATGATCAGGTCCTTGCGGCGCCCGGCGATATAGAGCTGCCCGCCATGCTGCAGGCCGAGGTCTCCGGTGCGCAGCCAGCGGCCTGCGTGGGCCCTGGCAGGGTCGCCGTAGGCTGCGGCGCTGGCTTCGGCATTGCGCCAGTAGCCGCCGCACAGGCTGGGTCCGGCGATCTCGATCTCGCCGATCTGTCCGTCGGGCAATGCTTGTCCGTTGGCCCCGGTGATGCGGATGGCATGGCCCGCGCGCGGGAAGCCGCATCCGACCAGCTCGATGCCGTCTGGCGCCGGTTCGGCGTTGCCGCGTGCCAGCGCCGCCGCATCGAAGCGCGTGCTGACCATGCCGGCGAAGCGCTCGGATCCGGTGGCGAACAGCGTGGCCTCGGCCAGGCCGTAGCACGGATACAGCGCCTGCCGGCGGAAGCCGGCCGGGGCAAAGCGCTCGACAAAGGCGCGCAGCGTGTCGGCCCGCACTGGTTCGGCCCCGGAGTAGGCCACCGCCCAGCTCGACAGGTCCAGTCCGGCCAGCTGGCTGTCGCGCACGCGTTCGACGCACAGCCGGAAGGCAAAGTCCGGCCCGCCGGACAGCGTGCCGCGATGCTCGCTGATGGCCTGCAGCCAGCGCACCGGGCGCTCCAGGAAGAACTGCGGCGACATCAGCACCACCGGGATGCCGCTGTGGATGGGCTGCAGCAGCCCGCCGATCAGCCCCATGTCGTGGTACAGCGGCAGCCAGCTGACCATCACGTCGCCGGGCCCCACGCGCATGCCTTCGGCAATCGCCACCTCGTTCGCCATAACGTTGCCATGGCTGACCATCACGCCCTTGGGCGAGGCCGTCGAGCCCGAGGTGTACTGCAGGAAGGCCAGCGTGCCGGCAACGGCAGCGTAGGGCTGCCAGGGCGGCGCCGCCGCGGGCAGCGCGGCATCGGCGGCCACCACGGCCGCGCCGGTGGCGATCTCGGCCAGCGCCTCGGCATGGTCGCGGGCCTGCGCGCTGGTGGTCAGCAGCAGCGCCGGCTCGGCGTCGGCGGCGATCGCGCGCAGCCGCGCCACCTGCGCGGAGCGCACGGCGCCGGGCTCGAACGCCGGCACCGCGACCAGCCCGGCGTACAGGCAGGCGAAGAACGCGGTGACATAGTCGATGCCGCTGTCCATCAGCAGCAGCGCGCGCGCGCCCGGTTCGGCCTGGGCGGACAGGTGCGCCGCCAGCGCGCGCACGCGCGTGTCCAGCGCGGCGTAGCTGTAGCGGCTTTCGCCGGCGCCATCGACGATGACCAGCGCCGTGTCGGCGCCGCGTTGCGCGGCCAGGCGGCTGAGATGGGCCACCAGCGTGGCCGGTAGATTCGGGTCGGACTGCATGCTTGGGTCGGCTCTTCGGGAAGACGGTTGGCGTTGGGTGGTGCGTGGCGCGGCGGGTCAGGCAGGCAACGGCGCGGCGGCTGCCGCGGGCGAGGGCAGCTCTGAGCCGGCGGCCGGCGCTGCGTTCAGGTAGGCAATGAGCCGGCCGACCACCTCGGCCTGGCTGTCGTGCAGGAAGAAGTGCCCGCCGGCGAACCAGTCGAGGGTGTGGCCGGCGCGGGTCTCGATCGACCAGGCGTGCAGATCGGCCGGCGCGATCGGGTCGTGCAGGCCGGCAAACACGTGCACGGGCACGGGCAGGGCCGGCACGTCGCCGCGCCGGAAGCTCTCGCACACGCGATAGTCGGCGTCGAGCACGTCGAGCGTCAGGCGCAGCAGCTCGGCATCGGCAAACACCGCTTCGGGCGTGCCGCCGTGCTTGCGCAGGTCGGCGCTCAGCGCGGCATCGCCGCGCAGCGCCGCCAGCCGGCCGGGATCGCGCCGGATGGGCGCGGCGCAGCCGGATACCACCAGCCGCTGCGGCAGGGCATGGCCGCGCTCGCGCAGCAGGTGGCACAGGCGCCAGGCCAGCAGTCCGCCCATGCTGTGGCCGAACAGGACGTACGGGCCGGCGCGGCGCTCGCGCTGCCGGCACAGGACGTTGGCCACTTCCTCAGCCAGCGCCTCGAAATCGCGCAGCAGCGGCTCGTCGAGCCGCGCACCGCGGCCCGGCGGCTCCAGCGGGACCAGGCCGATTTCTGCCGGCAGCAGGCGCCGCCAGCGCAGGTATGCGGTGGCGCTGGCCCCCGCGTAAGGCAGGCAGAACAGCTGCAATGGCGCCATGGTCAGGCGCCCGCCTGCGCTTGCGCCTCCATGAAGCGGCGCAGGCTGAGCGGACGCATGTCCACCCAGGTGCGCTCGATATAGTCCAGGCAGGCCTGCCGGCTGCCGCTGAACCCAGCCGCCCGCCAGCCGCCGGGCACGGCCTTGTAGTCGGGCCAGATCGAATACTGTTCTTCGTGGTTGACGAGGACCAGGAAAGTGGCGTCGTCGCGGTCGAAACTCATGGCGGGCTCCCGTTCGGTACAAGGTGTGTGGCGCCATCTGGCGCATCACCCTGTTGGACGAAGGCGGAACGGGAATATTTAGGCGGGAAGGGTGGCGCGCTGGCGGGCGGCCACCCGGGGCGGGGCCAGGGTTCCTGGCCCGCGCGGGGAAAAGAGTCAGAAAGCCGGATCATGCCGCGACCTGGCTGGCCAGGCCGCGACCAAAGTGGAAGGCGTTATGCCCGGGCCTCGATGAAATCCTTGAACCGCTTCAGGTCGCCCTCGACCTTGCGTTTCAGCACGCCGGCAGCATCGCCGACCGCCTCGACCACGCCTTCGGTTTCGTAGTTCATGCGCACCGACACCCGGGTCGCGCCCGCATCCAGCGCTGTGAAATTCACCTGGCCCGAGTTCTCCGCGCCGGCGACGCTGCGCCAGGCGATGCACTGGTCAGGGACATTCTGCGTTATCTCGGCATCCCACTCCTTCTGCTTCCCGCCGACCTCGGCGCGCCAATGCAGGCGACGATCATCGAGCTGCCTCACCTCTTCCACGCCGTCCATGAACCGCGGGAATTCCTCGAACCGGGACCATTGCTGATACGCGACCTGCACCGGCACCCGGACGTCAATCGACTCTTCGATGGTTGACATAGCACCTCCTTTTTTCAAAAGGCGGGCGAACCGGTGCAAATCTCGTTCCAGACGCGTGGCGCTGCGCCAGCCGCTGCCGGAGCGAGCGTGGCGGCTGCGGTGCAGAAATTACGCGCAGTGCTGCAAGAACAGGCCGGGAATACCGGACACCGTTGGAACCGCGACGTGCCGATGCCGCCACACGCGGACATTGGCGTGGGATCGAGGGTCCTCGACCTGGCCAAGAGGAGGAGGGCAGTGAAGCTACCCGCCCGCTCCCCTCATTCCTCTTCACCGGCCAGCGATGCATGCCCGGGCGCACGCCGCAGCAACTGCGTGCGCCGGTCGGCGGCCAGCGACAGGTAGCGCTCATAGTGGCGCAGGATATCGGCGATGATCTCTTCCTGCCGCAGGTACTGGATGTCGTAGCCTTCGCGGCCGTCCTCGAAGAACGTCACCGGGGCATAGGCGTGCTGGCGCCGCGCCTCCGGCTCGGCCGCCTCGCGCACCAGGAACGAAGGCAGCGCCTGGCGCCGGCAATGCACGCCGTAGACGAAATCGCGCATATCGGCCACCGGGATGGTCAGGCGCGCGCCCGGGCCGCCCGGCTCGGTGGGCTCTGTACCGTCCGCGTGCAGCAGCACCGCGCTGGCAACACCGCGCCGCTCCAGCTCGGCCGAAACGTCGCGCATCGCCGCCACCACCGGGCCTTCGATGAACTGCCGCACGTCGGCCTCGGTGGGCTGGTGGACGATCTGCGCCAGCCGGCGGCGCCAATGCTGGCCGCTCCAGAAGCTGGTGGCGGGCGCCAGTTCCTGCGACGAATGCGCCAGATCCGCCTGCAGCCCCTGCCATAGCCCGTAGCACAGCGCCAGCATCACCAGCGCCACCGGCAGCGCCGCCACCAGGGTCATGGCCTGCAAGGCCTTGAGGCCGCCGGCCACCATCAGGATGGCGGCGGTCGCGCCCAGCACCGCCGCCCAGAACAGCCGCTGCCATACCGGCGAGCCGCTCGCGCCTTGCGAGGCAATGGTGTCGATGACGAAGGCGCCGGAATCCGCCGAGGTGACGAAGAACACCGCGATCAGCACGATCGCGAGCCACGACAGCGCCGTGCTGAACGGGAAATAGCCGAAGAAGCGGAACAGCAGCGCATCGACATTGCCGGCCGCCTGCGCCAGCGCGCCCGCGGCGCCATGCATGTCGAGCCAGATCGCGGTATTGCCGAAGGCCGTCATCCACACCAGGTTGAACGCGGTCGGCACCAGCAGCACGCCGATCACGAACTGGCGAATGGTGCGCCCGCGCGAAATGCGCGCGATAAACATGCCGACGAACGGCGACCACGAGATCCACCAGGCCCAGTACAGGATGGTCCAGTCGCCGAACCAGCCGGCATCGCGCGTGGGCGCATAGGCATAGGTGCGCAGCGACAGCCCGACCACGCCGGACAGGTAGTTGCCGATGTTGTCGCTGAGCGCGCGCAACAGCGTCACGGTCGGTCCTTCGACCACGACAAAGGCCAGCAGCACGAATGCCAGCGTAAGGTTCAGCTCGGACAGGCGGCGCACGCCCTTGTCGAGACCCGTCGCCGCCGAGATGCCGGCCAGCGCGACCACCACGGCCACCAGCCCCACGCGGAAACCCGCGCCGCTGGTATCCCAACCGACCACCTGCTGCAGCCCTGCGCTCAACTGCAGCACGCCGTAGCCCAGCGTGGTGGCAATGCCCGCGATGGTGCCGACCAGCGCGAAGGCATCGACCGCATGCCCGGCCACGCCGTTGATGCGCTGGTGCAGCACCGGATAGAGTCCGGAGCGCATGGTCAGCGGCAGGTTATAGCGAAAGCCGAAGTACGCCAGCACCAGCCCCATCACGCCATACACGGCCCAGGCATGGAAGCCCCAGTGGAAGAACGTCATCAGCATGGCCTCGCGCGCGGCCGCGGGCGTGCCGCCCGCAACGGTCGGCGGCTTCAGGTAGTGCTGCATCGGCTCGCCCACGCCGAAGTACATCAGCCCGATGCCCATGCCCGCGGCGAACAGCATCGCAGTCCACGAGACAAAGCTGAACTCGGGCCGCGCATCGTCCGGCCCGAGCCGGATGTCGCCGAAGCGGCTGCCCGCGACCAGCACCAGGAACAGCAGGAAGATGGTGACCGTGATGGTGTAGAACCAGTCGAAGTGGCTCGTTACCCAGGCCTGCGCCTGCGAGAACATGGCATCGGCCTGGCGCGGATACGCGGCGCAGAACACCAGCAGCAGGCCCACCGCCAGCAATGCCGGCACGACCACCTGGGGCTTGAGCGTGGTGCGCGGGCGCGCGGGGGCCGGGCCTGAGGTGCCGGACGTGCCGGACGTGCCGGGCGCGGTTGCGTGCGGGTCGTTCATGCAGGCTCCTGTCGCGTTGTGCCGGCTTGCATGATGCCAGAGCGCGGTGGCAACGCATACCGGCCGTTGCCTGGCGCAGTCCGGCGTGGGGTGCGCCATCGCCGGTCCGGCGTCATGCAGGTTCGGCCGTGCGCCCGCTATGTGCGGGATGCCGGCGCTTCATGATTCAACATGAGCGTTCGCGCCGGTAGCCCGCCACCAGTTGCTTCATGGCGCGGAAGGCCGTGGCACGATCGTCTCCCAGCAGGAAGGCGCGCACGCCTTGCTCACGCCATTGCTCGCATTGTCCGGCCGCGCGCGGAATGGCGCAAAACGGGACGCCTCGCGCCTGGCAGGCCTGCGCGATGCGGCGGATCGCGGCCTGCACGGCAGGATGCCGGGCGTCGGCGGGAACGCCCAGGCTTTGCGACAGGTCGATCGCGCCCTCCAGCACCATGTCGATGCCTGGCACGGCAACGATCTCCTCGATCGCCTCGACGCCTGCGCGGTCCTCGATCATGGCCACCACCATCAGCTCGCGGTTGGCCCGCTCCATATACTCCGGCAAGGTCAGCGTACCGAAGCCGGTGGTCCGGCCGCCGGCGATGCCGCGCTTGCCGAGCGGATGGTAGCGCGCGCTGTGGACCGCCAGTTCGGCGGTCGCGCGGCTGCACACGTGCGGCACCACGATGCCCTGCGCGCCGGCATCCAGTACCCGCAGGATGATGTCGGGTGCGGCCCAGGGCACGCGAACCAGCGCGGTGGTGCCGGCGCATTCCGCGGCGCGGACCATGTTCTCGAGCGTCTGCGGGTTCACGCCGACATGCTCGAGATCCAGGATCACGAAGTCGAAGCCGGCGTAGCCGATCATCTCGGTCATCAGCGGCAACGGCAGCGAGTTGATCAACCCGAACACATCGCGCCCGGCCGCGAGCGCGGCCTTGAGCTGATTAGGCTGCAGCATGGGCGTCCTCCACCGGCAGGTAGCAGTGCCGGGGGTGCGGGTGGCGCAGGAAGTCGTGGTGCGAGATATGCCAGGCATAGGCGCCGGCATAGGGGAACACCACCAGGTCGCCGGCGCGCACGCTGTCGACGTACGCGTCGTGCGCGAGGATGTCCTTGGGCGTGCAGAGCTGCCCGACCACGCTGACGCGCGCCCCGCGCACGCCGGGGCGGGCGAACGGATAGCGCCAGGACGCCACCGGCAGCACCCGGAACGGGTGGCTGTGTCCCTGCGCATAGGGTGTGCGGAAGTGGTGCGTGCCGCCGCAGGCCACGGCGAAGGCGCGGTCGAAGGCGTGCTTGACGTCGATCACCTCCATGGCGTAGTAGCCGCAGAACGCGGTGATATAGCGTCCGCATTCGAAGCGCACGGCCAGCCCGTCGCGCTGTGCCGACAGCGCCGGCAGGCCCTCGGCAAAGCGGGCCCAGTCGAACTGACGTTCGGGCTCGCGGTAATTGACGCCGATGCCGCCGCCGACATTGACCTGGTCCAGCGTGTCGAGCCCGTATTCGGCGCGCCAGCGCCTGACCTGCTGCAGGTAGGCAGCGAGCAGGCGCAGGTGCGCGGCGGCGTCGAGCTGGTGCGACATCAAGTGGAAATGGAAGCCGCGCAGCCGGATTTCCGGGTGTGCGCGCAGCCATGCCAGGCATGCGGGCAGCTGGTCGCCGGCGATGCCGAACGGCGTGGGCTTGCCGCCCATCATCAGCGTGGTGGCCTGCAGGCGCTCGACCGCCAGGTTGACGCGCAGCAGGACCGGGGCAGTGACGCCGCGCTCCCGCGCGAGCCAGGCCAGGCGCTCCAGCTCATGCAGGCTTTCCACGTGCAGCGCCTCGACCCCCAGTTCCAGCGCGCCGGCCAGCTCCGCATCGGTCTTGCCGGGGCCGCTGAAGATCAGCGGCACCCCGGCAAAGTGCTCGCGCACCCAGGCCAGTTCGCCGCCGGAGGATATTTCGAAGCCGTGCGCCAGCGGCGCCAGCGTCTGCAGGATCGGCAGGTCGGAGTTGGCCTTGATCGCGTAGAACAGCTCGAAACCCGGCGGCAGGCTGCCGGCAATGGTGGCGGCGTGCGCCCGCAGCGCTTCGAGGTCATAGACGTAGGCGCTTAAGGGGGCGCCTGCGTTGGCGAGCGCGTGGTGCAGGTGCTCGGCGACGTGTGCCCAGCGCAGGGCGGGGGCGGTCATTGCCATGCCGCCTCCATGCCGGCGAACGGGATCGGATTGGCGACGGGCACGTAGGTCGAAGCGCGGTCGGCGCGCTGGAAGAAGCGGTTGCTGAAATTGGTCTTGGCCGGGAACGGGCGGCCGGCCAGCACGCCGTTGATGCGCCGCGCCGACGCCGCATTGCCGTGGCGATGCTGGTAGGTATGCAGGTGATGGCGCACCACCGACCACAGCCGCGCGGTCATGACCTGCCTGCCGGCACCGAGCTGGGCGATCACCTCGCACAGGTTGTTGACGAACAGGCAATAGGCGACGCGGTTCCAGCCCTGTTCCTCGTCATACCACAGCGACGTCCGGGCGCGCTCGCTGATCCCGGACATGGATGACGCGGGATGGCGCGAAGGCGTCAGCTTGACCCCCTCGAAATCGCGCAGGAACAGCTGCGCCGGCATGTCCTGGCGCAGGCCCAGCACCACATTCTGCAGGTGCGGCTCGAAGATGACGCCGTGCGCGAAGAAGAGGTGGAACACGGGGTAAATCAATTGCGCCACATAGGCGGAGAACCAGCGCTCGGTCATTGCATCCACCGTGGTCCCCGCCCGCGCGGCGAGCGCCGTGAGCAGCCGCTGCATGCGGGCCTCGCCGTAATAGTGGTTGCCGAACAGCGAGCCGGCCAGCAGCGGCACGCAGTCGGGCGCGCGCAGCGTATCCACGCTCTGGCGCAGGATCAGGCCGAAGCCTTCGATGACCTGGCGGTTCTGCTCGATGTCCGCGTGCCTGAGGTCGACCGACAGGAACGCCGGCTCCTCCATCAGCGCCAGGCCCGGGAACTGCCGCGCCAGCTCCGGCAGCAGCGGACGCAGCACGCGGTTGACGTGCATCGCGCTCTCCAGCTCGTACCATGCGTTCTTGCGCACGCAGTTGGTAATGCGGATGTTCAGCGACAGCTTGTAGAAGTACGGATTGCCGGGCTGGTACAGGGTCCGGATCGATGAAGTGGGAAAGAAGTCCGCGCCCTGCGTGCCCAGGTCCTGCATGCGTCCGCTTGCCAGGGCATCGCGCACCAGCGGATGCTCGCGCAGGTAGCCCGCCTGCCAGGGATGGACCGGCACCGCGACGCGGTCGGCGGATACGGCCGGGGCATTCGCGGCGATCAGCTGGTCGCAGCTGGTGTCGAGCAGCGACTGCTGCGCGATGTCGTCGCGCGGCACCGCGAACCAGGCCAGCGCAAAGCGCGTGCGCAGTTCCGGCGAGTAGCGCAGCAGGTCCGCGTCGGAGAAACCCTGCCGGCTTTTCGGCGTGGGATGGAAGGGGTGGCCGAAGGTCAGCGATTGCTCGGAATCGATATAGGCGTCGACCGGATCGGCCGGGATGGCCGCCGGTACCGGCACGGACAGCACTTCCGTGCTGACGGCGACGCTGTTGCGGATCTGCTCCATCAGCTCGGTGTTGGGCGGCAGTTCGTGCTGTTGCGCCATCTCGCGCAACAGCAGCGCGGCCAGTGCTTCCCAGTCGAGCAGCGCCCACGGCTTGTTCTCGGCCTTGTGAAAGACCGGCGACAGGTAACGGTAGTTGCCGGTCAGCCAGGCCCCGCCGACCACGGCCAGCAAGCGGTCGTGGCTATGCGGCAACTGCACTTCCAGCACCTGGGCCGGTGCGCGCTGCAGGGTCATGGCGATGGCCGCGGGCCAGTCGCTCTGTGCGGCGGGAGGGCCGATCCGCAACTGGCCGGCGGGGGCCGCGACTTCGCGGCAATAGCAGTTCAGCAGCGTCTCCTCGCAGCGCCGCGCGGCGGCGAGTGCGGCGAGTGCGGCCAGTTCTGCCAGTTCAGCAGCCGGGCGGCGCGCCCCGGCGTCTTCGATCTTGCCTTGCATTTGCATTGTCTTGTGACCTCGTTCTCGGGAGGGATCAGAGCGGACTCATCCGCTGTCGGGCGGTAAGGACCAGGTAGGCGACGGCCGGCACCAGCAACGCCGCGCCAAGCAGGTAGGGCGCACGCTGGCCGGCGAGGCTGACCGCGGCGCCGGCGCCAAGCCCGGCCGCGACGCCGCCCCATTTCGAACTGCTTTCGAACCAGCCGAAGGTGCGGCCGGCGTTGCCCGCGTGCACCACGCTGGCGACCAGCGCATGCAGCGCGATAAAGCCGGCCGTCATGGCAATGCCCATCAGCAGCCGCCAGGCCACCAGCGCCGGCAGCCCCAGCGGCGCGGCCTGCGCCAGCAGCGCGACCGCCAGCGTGCCGTAGGCTATGGCAAGCAGCGACAGCGACGGCGTCAGCCCGAGCCACCTGGACAGCAGCGGTGCCGCGGCCAGGTAGACCAGATGGGGAAGCCCGAACAGAAGCCCGGCGGTGGCCGTGGAGATCGCGGGCATGCGGTGCTGCAGGTCCGGGATGAAGTAGGGGAACGTCGCCACGGTGGCAGACACGAACGCGAGCTGCAGCACGTAGATCTGCCCCGGCGTGGCAGGCGCCGCCGTGCCGGCGCCACTGATACGTGCGGCTGGCCGCTTCGCCGCGCCGCTGGCGTCGCCCGCGGGCAGCCAGGCGATCAGCGCCGCGGCGGCCAGCGGCAGCAGCGCCAGCCAGCGGTACAGCACGATCGGCGATTCGGCCCCCATCCATAGGCCCAGGCAGGCGGGCGCCGCCACCAGCGCGGCGCGCGCGGACCACTGCATTGCCGTCAGGCTGCGCGTGAGGGTGGTGCCGCTGGCGACCGTGGCCAGGTAGGCGTTGGACGCCGAGAACGTCCCGCCCAGCACGCCCTGCAGGACCAGCGCCGCCAGGAACGCAGACGAGCTGGTCGCATAGCTGGCGAGCAGGAAGCTTGCCGCCAGCCCCAGTTGCGCGCGCATCAGCAGCGGCTTCTTGCCGAAGCGGTCTGCGAGCCGGCCCCACCATGGCGCCGAGATCGCCGCCAGCAGCGTTGGCACCACGTAGAACGCGCCCGCGAGCCACGGCACGTCGTTGTGCAGCGAGCGCTGCAGGATCAGCGCGAAAAACGGCGGCATGCCCAGCGCCGCAAAGGCGGCGATGAAATGGCACAGCATCACCACGGCCACTACCTGCCGCGTGCCGGCGCTCATGCGGCCACCCTGAGGAAATTGGGGGCACGCTTGCCGTAGAACTTGTTGACGTCGGTCGCGCCGGTCTGGGCCTTTTCCGCCAGCGACGCGGCCGTCAGCAGGTACTTGAGGTGCAGGCGGTCGTCGTCGAGCAGCACCTGGTGCGCGAAGGCGGTGTCTTCGCCCGCGGCGGCCAGGTCGGCAAGGACGGCCTCGACGTGGCGGCGTACGCGCGCGTAGCCGGCGGCGGGGTCGGTGCCGCGACGCTGCGCCAGGCCTTCCACCAGCGCCGCGATGTTCAGCTGCAGCGTGATGGTGACGAACATCTGCGCCAGCGGCAGCGCCGCGTCTACACCGATGCGCTGGTCTTCCAGGCCTTCGAGGCGCGCCGCCAATGCCGGCCAGCGGCGCGCGAGCGTGGTGCGGTCGATGCGTGCGGCATCGTTGTCCTTGAGCATCAGGCGCAGGCCGTCGGCGCCGTAGACCAGCATCGAGTTCTGCTGGTTGGATTCCAGCGCCACGCCATAACGCAGCCACAGCGTCAGGTGCAGCTGCAGGGTCAGCGCCAGGTAGGCGTCGAGCCAGGCGTCGAGATCGCCGCCGTGATAGCGGCCAGCGAGTTCCTCGGCCACGCACAGGCCACTGGCGGTTTCCGCGAGCAGGCCCGCTACCGCGACCACGGTCTTGTCCGCCAGCTCCGGCTCGGGATAGCGGCGCAGGATATAGCCGAGGAACGGCCGCTGGTCGACATGGGCGCCGTTGGCTTCGTCGGTCAGCAGCACCTGCCCGTGCAGGCCGGGTTCCTGGCGGACAATGTCGCCAAGCAGGGTCTGGATGCGGTGGCCGTCGCCGATGGTGCTGGGCTTGATGGTGCGGATGTTCTTGGCGCCCAGCGTGCGGATCGTCAGCGGCAGCTTGATATGCCATGCCGGGGCGTCGAGCACGACCAGCGAGCGCACCGACAAGGTTGGCGACACGCGCAGCCAGGCGCGCGGTGCGCGGATGACCTGGCCGTCAAGCCCGGCGTCGGCCAGGAAGCCATCGAGGTGATGCTGCCAGACGAAGGGATGCACCGGCACCAGCGCATGCGAGCGGGCCAGCGCGGGATCGAGGCCGACATCGGCGAAACCCGGCCAGTTCGGCGGCAGCGCGTCGCCGCTGGCATGATGGCGCGCGCGCGGGACCGCGAGCCAGTTCAGTGCGAACGCCGGCTGGAACTCTGGCGCGTAGCGGGCCAGGTCGGCAGCGCCAAAGCCCAGCTTGGCACGCGCGGTGGGGTAGTAGGGGTGGTCGAGGAAGCCCGCGACGCGATCGTAGTGCAGCATGCGCTGGTTCCAGGCGGGCAGCGCGTGGCCGCCAGCGCTGTCGGCCTGCGCGAACCAGCGCGCGCGCTCGGCCATCGCGACGGTGCGATGCTCGGCCGCGGCTCGGCATTCGTCGATGTAGGCGGTGAACAGGCGCGCATCTTCCTCGGGCAGGCCGCCGGCAAATGCGGCCAGGATGGAGTCGACTTCATGCAGCGCGGCGAACGCGCCGTCCGCTTCGCGCAGCACGGGCAGGCGGGTCAGGCGCCATTCCTGCATGTAGCGCGTGGGGGTTACCGGGACCCACAGCGTGCCGGCGCCAAGGTGCGCGACGCGCAGCCACTGCTGGCCGGCGTCGAAGCCGTGCGCGGCGCCCGGTACCGCATCACCGCCGTGCAACGCGCCACGGCTGACACAGGCGCGGACGTCCTCGCGCAGCAGGGTGTCGACGACGCGAACGCAGATATAGCCCACATCGGCGTCGGCAGCGATGGCGGACCGGGACGGCTGGTCGGGCAAGCGGGCGCTCATTGTGCGATCTCCCAGGCGAGCTTGCTGCTGGCCAGTTCCACCGCAGCGGCAAGACCCGCGCTGTCGGGGCCGCTGCCGCGCAGCACGCCCAGGTAATCCTTGTTGGAGTTCGTCAGCTGGATCGCTTCGCCCACCTTGCGCAGGGGCTGGTAGGTCAGCCGCACGCCGTCGCCTTCATGCTGGCTGTGTGCCGGAGCGTGCCGCAGCGTGCCTTCCGCCTGCGCGGTGAAATAGCGGATCCAGGCCGCCCGCCTCGGCACCTCGAGCGCCGGCAGGGCCTCGCCCAGGTGCAGGCGCAACACCTGCTCGAACAGCGGGAACTGCAGGGTGTCGGACAGCAGGAATTCGCGGTAGTCGCCGATGCTGCGGTAGTTGATCTCGATAAGCCGCGGGCCTTGCGCGGTCAGCACGTATTCGGTATGGCAGGCGCCGAAACCGATGCCGAAGCGGCGGATGGTGTCCAGGACTTCGGCTTCGACCGAAGCGGGCAGGCCGGTGCCCCATACCGCTTCCAGCTCAACGAAGTACGGCGGCGGCGACAGGGTCACGCGGAAGCCGCCGAGCGCGCGGAGTTCCTTGCCGTCGCCCAGCGTTTCCAGCGTGTACAGCGGGCCTTCCAGGTATTCCTCCAGCAGCAAGACCTGGCCCGGGTGCCGGGCCCAGATCGCGCCGCAATGCTCGGCCAGCTCGGCGTGGCTGCGCGCCAGGCTGACCTGCTGGCTGGCGACGCCTTCGCGCGGCTTGACGATGCACGGCATCGGCACCCCGGCAAGCGCGGCCAGGCCGGCGCTGTCGCAAACGACCGCGTGCCAGAGCGTGTCGATGCCCGACTCTTGCAGGCGCCGCCGCATCTCCGCCTTGTTCTTGGCCGCGTAGGCGGTGCGCCAGTCCTTGCCCGGCAGTCCAAAGTACGCCGCAGCGATGGCCGTGGCCGCCTGCAGGTGATCGCTATTGGAAAACACCGCCGCAGGCTTGCCACCGCGGCGCGTGATGGCATCGATCACCGCCAGCGGGTTGAAGACATCGCACGGGACGATGTCATCCGGGTAGGCGGGCAGGCCGGCGCCGGCAAAGTGTGCGCGATGGGCATCGGCGCAATCCGTCAACAGGACGACGGAGCGCCTGAGCGCACGCGCCGCCGGCAGGAAGCCTTCGTTGACGGCGGGGGTCGGTACGTGGGCGAGTACGAAGATCTCTTGCATGAGTCGGGCCTCAGTTGGATGTGCGGGGGAGCGCAGTGAGCAACGCAATGGGTACGAAGCGGTCGAATCATGCTAATGCGACTCATTCTCACACTCAACGCGGTCCAGGCCCGTGAGCGGCATCTGCCATGGCCGTCCAGGCCCTTTGTTCCGTATTCAGGTGCTATCTACGACACATCGCGCGGCCCGGGACATCTGCCCGGTATGGGAAATTGTGCGAAGAGAGGCACCTAAAGCGGCAAATTCGTCGCAACGAGGTCTTGGCCGGTAACTGAGAATCAGTTACATTACGCGTCCGCCGTGATGCTCGATTTTTCCCAGCCGGCACGTCAGGCTGGACCCGAGACCGAACGCCTATGCCCCCAAAGTTCCTGCTCATGCTTGCCGTCTTCCCGCTTTATCAGGCATGGGACCTGTACCAGCTTGTCCACAGCGGGCCGTCATTCCACTTCTATGCCGAAACCGCGGCAACGATCGCGTTCCTGGTGATCCTCGGCATCGTGATCCGTGAGCGGCGGCGCGCCTTGCACGCGGTCGAAACGCTCAAGCATTCGGCTGATGCCGCCGTTCGCGCGGCGGCCGAACGCGACGCTGCGGCACAACGCTCCACGCGCGACTTCCTGCAATCGATGCAGGAGCAGTTCCAGCGCTGGGGCCTGACCCCGGCCGAAAGGGACGTCGCATTACTGCTGGTCAAAGGCCTGTCGCTGGAAGAAATTGCCGGCGTGCGCGAGACCGGCGCGAAGACGGTGCGGCAGCACGCCGCCAATCTTTATGCCAAGGCCAAGGTGAGCGGACGTCATCAGCTGGCGGCATTCTTCTTCGAAGACCTGTTGGCGCCGCGTCCTGGCGGCGGAGCGTAGGTCGACCATGCCGGCGCGCGCCCTGGTTCGGCCATGCCTTGCCTACACAACGTCCAACAAGTCGTCCGGATGCACCATCAGTTCACGGACCTGTCGCAGCGTCGCGTACTGGTTGAGCACGGCACGCCAGCCGGGCGCTTCCAGCAGCGCCACCCAGACCGGCTCGAGCTCGCGCGCGTCGGCAGGCGTGGGTCCCGTCAGGGTGGCGGCGAAGTCCAGCGTCGGCGCGGCCGACAACAACTGCATCCGGCTGGCGGCGCTGAGCAGTCGTGGTGTGGGCTCGGCCGGCGCGTCGCAGCAATAGAGCACCGTGCCGGACAGGGCGGCGGACGCAGAGGGCAGGGCACGCAGGGCGGCGCCCCGCAGGGGCACTGTGCCTTGCCGGGTCGCAAACGAATAGACGTCGTCCGGGTCCGCCTGCGCGAGCAGGCGCAAGCCGCGCAAGAGCCGCGGGAAGTCCGTGGCGGCAGCGTCGACCGAAGCCTTGACCTCCACCAGCAGGCACACGTCCCAGGCCGGCGCGGCGTCCGCCGCGGCAGCTTGCCCGAGCAGCACCGCATCCCATTCGGTCTTGGCGCGTTCATGCGCGGCCGGGATCGCGGCCGGTACGCGCATCGACGTCACCACGCGGTAGGGTGCCGATGCATCCCTGTCGGCGTTGAGCCGTTGCGCCAGCGCCTGCAGCGCCCGCGTGGCCAGCGCCTCCGCAGCCTCGCCACGCCGCCGTGACGACCGGCCCTGCGCAACCGCGCCAGCGCTGCCCGAGCGCGGACCATACCGCTCCCACAGCGACCGGTACTGCGCGACGAGCGGGTCCGATGCCAGCCTATCGAGACGCCGCAGCCGCGCCAGGGCCGGGTGTTCCAGCAGTTGGGTCAGGCCGCGCGCTGCCGGCGTTGCGTCTGCTAGCGCGGGCGCCTGCTGCATCTCCAGCAGGCGCTGCGCGGCGTCGTGCAACTCGTTCCAGGCCGCGGCGCCGGCGCATGCATGCAGCTGGGCTAGCGCCTCGCGTTGCGGCCCGGGGCCGAGGCGTTGCTGTTTGCCGGGATGCGCGAGCGCATTGACGGCGGCGTGAATGGCGCGGCGATCCTGGTCAGCGCGCGCGGACAGCGACGCGTACTCCCGCACCGGCGCGGCCCGATGCCGCAAGACCATGGCCTGGAACACCGGATCACCGCTATCCGCATGCATCGCTTCGCGCACCATGCGCGCGAGGGCGCCGGTGAAGCGGTCTTTCAAAGCTGCATCGGGCATCTCGCCACGCTGCAGTAAAGCGCGCGCCTGTTCAATCACGAGTGCCAGCGTCGTTGCCGGGCTGGCATCCGCGGCTGGCGCGGAGTCATTGCAGAGTTCCGGCAGGCGATAGCGGCGCGGAACGGTGCGCAGTGTCGCATCGAGCAAGGGGTGTTGGGGCGGCGTGGCCTTGTCCATGTCGGGGTGAATCGCATGAATCAGGCCTTCAAGTTTCGGCAATGTGGGGCGGGTTGTACAAGGAAGCGGTTGGCGCGCGCTCTGGGGGCTTATTTCCTTGATTTGACATAACACATAGACTTGGCAACCGAATCGGCGCCAGTGCTGGCTTGTGCGGCAGAAGGTGTCACAAAATTTGTGACACTAGCGACCAGAACGGCGAGGGTGGCGGGGGCCGCTGCCTGAGCCATCCTCCGCGAAAAAACCTCCCACAGGGATCGCTGGCCACAGCGTTCTGCTCGATCCATGTCGGCAGCCATGATGATCGGCAGAGGATCGCTCATTTCCAGTGCCTGGGCGATGTGCAGGCACGCTTCGTTGTCCGGCGTCCGCTTGCCGGTCCGGTATTGGCTGACCGTGTTCTGGCTCACGCCCAGCATGCGGGCGAGAGCCGAGTCGCTCTTCAGGTCGTGACGCTCGATCACGGCATCTAGATATTTTTCCACGCGCATTGTCTACCCCTCGGAAGTAGTACATCAAGCCATCTCACGTGAGATTACTATCTCGCGTGAGATTGGCATCTCGCTTGAGATGACGACCGAATGATAACGGGTAAACCGACCGGGGGGTCAACCAGTGGCACGTCGCGTTGTTGCACGACCTAACCAAGAGTACCTGGCGCGGGAAGGCCGGGCGGCCGGCGCGGCGGCGCGCAGCGACGCCGACCGGGCGGCCGGTTCCCCCCGTCCGGTAATACGGGGGGAAAGTGCTAAACGCGAGGCACAGCAGACGATCGTCGATTGGTTGTCCTTTACCTTCCTGCCGGCCGCTGGCGTCGGCCAGGCGCTGGAGCAGCTTGCCAAGTACTTCCACCTGTGGTTCGCGGTGCCGGTGACGATGCTGCCCAGCAAGCGCAGGGCAGGGCTGCGGGGCTACGAGGCGAGCACGGATGTGCTGGCCTACATCAACGGCGAGACGATGAAGCTCGCTTCGGTCGGCTGCGGTGGCGACAACGTGGGCGGCACGATGATGGTCGACATGTCGGGCCACGGCTGTGCGGTGGTGGACGACTGGGACGCGGTCTATGCCACGGTGCAGGACCTGGACGCTCGCATTACCAGGTGCGACCTGGCGCGCGACTTCTGCGAAGGGCAGGTGAGTGTCGACCAGGTGGAGCAGCTCTACTTTGCTGGCGAGTTCAACGCTGGCGGGCGCATCCCCAAGTACAAGAAGATCGAGAGCGGGGTAGCGGGCTTCGGTGCGTGCGGCGGGCGCACGCTGGAGATCGGCAAGCGGGTCAACGGCAAGATGCTGCGGGCCTATGAGAAGGGCCGCCAGCTGGGTAAGCAAGACAGCGACTGGTTGCGCATCGAGATCGAGTTCCGCAACAAGGATCGTGTGGTTGACCACCGCATCCTGGTCGAGCGCGATCGATATTTCGTGGGTGCTTACAAGGCGCTCGAACAGTTCCTGCAGGCCGATCCGCTCAAGTGCGCGACCGACCAGAAAGAAGCCGTGGCGCTGCATGACGAGATTGTCCTGGAGCGCAAGCTGGACCATGTCCAGTTCCAGTTCGGCAAGGCGATCAAGTACGCCAAGGACACCAAGTATCCCAACGACGCTGCACTGACGATCCGGATCAGCCGACAAGGCGTCCCGGCGCAGCTGCATAAACCTGCTCTGGCGCGGCACGTGTATGGGGGGCACGAACCTCCCCCGACCTGTCAGGAGTGAACTATGGAAATGATCGCACGCATCACCATTCGGGGCGCCAAGTCCTGGGTGGGCACGATGGATGGCAAGTCGCTGGACACCGGCAAGGTGTACGCCGATGTGGAGCTGCGTGGTGAGGACGCAAAGGGCTGCTGCACGCAGGAGCTTAAGTGCGAGAACTCGGGGGTGGTCAAGTCGATCATCAACAACCCTTTCCCGTTCCTGGCAGAGGTAACGATGATCGAGACCAGCAACGGCAAGGACGGTGGCGACCAGAAGGTTATCACCGGCATCAAGCCGCTGCAGCGGGTGGTCGAAGACAAGCCGAAGCAGGCCGCGTGATGTTCGCGCTCTGGCTGCTGTCTTTCGTGTCGGAACGGGCTGCCGTCGAGCTGGTGCGTCGGCGTCGTGCTCGGGCCCTGTACGCGGCCTACGTGGCAGCGGGCCGGGGCTGATCATGGCGCTGTGTGTCCAGGTCGAGGCAAGTGGTGCGGTGTCGGTGGTCAACCCGCAGCCTGCGGACCTGAGCACCTGCGCGTACCTGGTTCAAACGTCGGCGGAATACCTCAACAATCCGCTGGCGTTGAGTGCGGCGGATGGCGGTGCAATCGGCTCCGCGATCTTGCTGGTTTGGGCGGTGGCGTATGCCATTCGCTCGGTTCTCGCGGCGCTTGCCTCGGGTGATCAAGATTCGGCATCAAGCTGAAAGCGTGCCGGCGCGATCCGGTATTTTCGGGAGAATCCTCATGAAGTACGTTCGCAAGCTGGGCTACGCGGTTCCTCTGATGGTTGCTGGTGCGGCCCATGCCACGGTGCCGACCGAAGTGACCACGAAGCTGGCCGAGGCCGCTACCGACGCCGCTGCGGTGGGCGCCGGCATCATTCTGATTGTGCTGGCCGTCAAGGCGGTCAAGTGGCTGCGCTCGGCCCTGTAACGCTCGCGTTGCAGGTCTGGGCCACCGATCTGGCAACAGTCGGGGGCGCGGTCTTGCTGATCCGCGTCGCTATCAAGGTTGGTTTTTGGTGGCGGTCACTGCGGTGATGCTCGGGGGGCTGCGGCCCCCCATTTTTTTCGGGGGAATCATGGGGATTTTCATTGTGGTTGCGATTGTGGGGGCGGCATGGATCATGTTCACGCATCGGTGAGGGGGCTTGTCTATGCGCTATTACTTCTCTCGCTCGCTGGCTGCGCGGCAATCGATACGGCACCGCCGGGTTCTTGCGCTACTGGCGGCTCTCATTGTCTGTGGCCTGAGCTGGGCTTCTAAGGCGCATGCTGCGGCGCCGTCCGTCTCGGTCTGGGTGTTTCAGGGCCATACCGGTGGCTCCAATCCTTATGCGTTAAGCGGGGCTGAGCTTTGTACGCTTCCTAAGGTGCAACAGGCTAAGCCTGATGCAACGGCGATTGTTAGCTATAGCTCGGGGGTGTTTTGCACGTTCCGA